>NZ_JBSSDH010000002.1:0-408697 GCF_054060555.1 Pseudomonas sp. TE6283 | reverse complement strand
GCAGCACGTTGCTTGAACTCGCGGGTATAGGTCTTTCGTTCTTGCATGGAACCTCCTGAATGGGCGAATCATATCGCCCTTAAGAGGTGTCCGGGATCATTAGGCCAGTTCAGCTTGCCCCGCGATGACCTTTAACCGGTCTTCAAGGCCTGCGCCATCAGCTCATAGGACCTGATCCGGTCGGCATGCTCGTACAGATCGCTGGTGAAGATCAGCTCATCCGCCCCGGTCTGTTCCAGCAGCACCTCCACCTTCGCCCGCACCTTCTGCGGGCTGCCGATCATCGCCAGGCCCAGGAAACTGCTCACCGCATCGCGCTCATGGGGCAGCCATAGTCCATTCATGCTTTCGACCGGCGGGCGCTGCATCAGGCTCTGGCCACGGATCAGCGCGAGGATACGCTGGTACACCGACGTCGCCAGGTACTCGGCCTTCTCGTCGGTCTCGGCCACCACCATCGGGATGCCGAGCATCACGTAGGGCTTGTCCAGCGTGGTGGACGGCTTGAAATGGTCGCGGTAGATGCGGATCGCCTCGTGCATGTAGCGCGGCGCGAAGTGCGAGGCAAAGGCATAGGGCATGCCGCGCATGCCTGCCAGTTGGGCGCTGAACAGGCTGGAGCCGAGCAACCACATTGGCACCTCGGTGTCGTGGCCAGGTACGGCGATCACTTTCTGATCATCTGTACGCGGGCCGAGGTAACGCGACAGTTCCTCGACATCGTCGGGGAAGTCGTCGGCACTGCCGGAGCGTTCACGGCGCAGGGCGCGGGCGGTCATCTGGTCGGAGCCCGGGGCGCGGCCCAGGCCCAGGTCGATGCGCCCCGGGTACAGGCTGGCCAGGGTGCCGAACTGCTCGGCGATCACCAGCGGTGCATGGTTGGGCAGCATCACCCCGCCGGAGCCGACGCGGATGCTCGAGGTGCCGCCGGCCAGGTAGCCGATCAGCACGGCGGTGGCCGAACTGGCGATGCCGTCCATGTTGTGGTGTTCGGCGACCCAGAAGCGGTTGTAGCCGAAGCGCTCGACGTGCCGCGCCAGGTCCAGCGAGTTGCGCAGTGATTGCGCGGGGCTCCCATCGGCGCGCACGGGCACCAGGTCGAGGGTGGATATCTTCAGGTCTCGCAGGTGCGTCATTGGAGCCTCCGCTTCAGGTGATTGGCCATGGCCTTCTGGACTCTGTATGGGCATATTCGCTGGATTCAATGCCTTCCTGCGGATTGATCTGAACTTGGCGTGGGCTTGGTCCTCAGAACCTTAGACACCCCAACCCTGTGACAGGAGGCAGCATGAAGAAGACAGCATCGGCGGTCTGGCAAGGTGGGCTGAAGGATGGCAAGGGCCAGATCTCCACTGAAAGCGGCGCGCTCGAGCAAGCGCCCTACGGTTTCAACACCCGTTTCGAAGGCACGCCTGGGACCAACCCGGAGGAACTGATCGGCGCTGCCCATGCCGGCTGCTTCTCCATGGCGTTGTCGATGATGTTGGGCGAGGCGGGATTCACGCCTGAACGGATCGACACTCACGCCGAGGTAAGCCTGGACAAGCAGGCTGATGGCTTTGCCATCACCGCCGTTCACCTGACCCTCAAGGCCACCGTGCCTGGGGCCAGCGAGGCGCAGTTCCAGGAGATCGCCAACAAGGCCAAGGCTGGGTGTCCGGTGTCCAAGGTGCTCAACGCGACGATCAGCTTGGACGCCACCCTGCTTTCCTAGGCGGCGCAACGGCGGCGGTTTCCTGTAGTCTAAACAGCGTTGGCAGCTCGTCTGCCCTGACCCAGGAGCCGTTCCATGATCCGCGTTGCATTAGGTGTGCTGGCTTCCCTGCTGGCCACCGCCGCACTGGCCGCGCCCAAGCCGTGCGAGGAACTGAAGGCCGAGATCGAAGCGAAGATCCAGGCGAACAAGGTTTCCTCCTACACGCTTGAGATCGTGCCCAATGCCGAGGTCAGTGATCCCAACATGATCGTTGGCAGCTGCGAGGGCGGCACGAAGAAGATCATCTACCAGAAGAACGATCGGTAAGGCTCGACGGTCGGGGCTGCACGGCAGCCCCATCATCGATCAAGGAATACAGGTGACGTTGCTCGGCTCGTTCACGACCACCTTTCGGTTGGCGTCGTACAGCAGCACCTGTGGCTGCATCGCCGGGGCCCGCGCCTCCAGGCGATAACGCTGGCCGGCCTTGAAATCGTTGTAGCGCACGGTGAGATAGCAGGTTCGCTCGGTGGGGTCGGTGCTGAAACCGCCGGAATAGATCTCGTAGTCGAAGCGCACCACCAGCTCATGCTTGCCGGGTGTCACCTGGAAGTAGCGGCCGTCATCCAGGCGCTGGCCGTCCAGACGGTCGGCCATGATGGTTCTGCCGGGGGTGATGGTGTAGAGATCGACCCAGGCCTTGCCTGGGTCAACGGGCGGCAAGGGGCTGGCGCACGCCCCCAGGGCACTGAGGGCCATCAGCATCATGGGCTGGCGCATGGTGAAACTCCCACTCGCGGTTCACAGGTAACAAGCATAGCGCCGTTCGCGGGGTTCAGGTGCGCTGGCAGCCTGCCGGCTCGCCTTGGCCGATCAGTTTCTGCTGCTGGTCGTAAAGCTTGATCCAGGGGCGGAAACCGATACTGCCGGCCTGCATCTGATAGCGCTGCCCGGCCGTGAAGTCCTTGTAGGTGAGATTGAGCTGACAGTCGCGCCACAGCGGCTCGTCCACCGGGCCGATGTTGCTGGGCGTCACGGCGAACTGGTAGCGCACGGTCAGCTCGTGATTGCCGGGCTGCACCTCGAAATAGCGGGTGTCGGCCCAGGCGCGCTCATCAACCTGCAAGGCATGCAGCGAGTCGTTGTCACCCGGGGCCAGGTCGATCCAGGCCTGGTTCGGGTCGGCGCTGGGCAGGAATGAGGCACAACCGGACAGCAGCACGAGCATGCCGGCGGCAAACAGCAGAGTACGCATGGCGAAGCTTCCCCTTTGCGAGATAGTCTTGGTCGCATTCGGCCGACGAGCGAGATAGACAGCCTCGATGTTTGGACTTTTTCTTTTCATGCGCTGCAGCCGTCGGGTTCTCGACCGCGTTTTCACTGGGTTGGTTCCCGTGGCGCTGGGCGTTCTGCTGAGCGGTTGCTCCAGCGTGAGCTACTACGGCCAACTGGCGGAGGGCCAGTGGCAGCTGTTGCGGGCACGCCAGCCGCTGGACCGGGTTATCGAGAGTCCTGCCACCAGCCCGGTGTTGCGCCAGCGCCTGTTGTTTGCCGAAAAGGCCCGGGCGTTCGCCAGCGAGCAGTTGAAGTTGCCGGATAACGGCAGTTACCGGGTCTACGCCGACCTGGGTAGACCGTATGTGGTATGGAATGTGTTCGCGACCCCTGAGCTGTCGTTGCAGCCGGTGACCCATTGCTTCCCCATCGCCGGCTGCGTGGCCTATCGAGGATATTACCGGCAGGGCGCGGCCCGCGGCGCGGCGGCGTTGATGCGCCAGGAGGGCCTGGATGTCTATGTGGGAGGTGTGGAGGCTTATTCCACCCTGGGCTGGTTCGACGATCCGATCCTGTCGACCATGGCCGGCTGGGGCGATGAGCGCCTGGCCACGGTGATCTTTCATGAGCTGGCGCACCAGCGCTTCTACGTGCAGGACGATACCGAGTTCAACGAGTCGTTCGCCTCCTTTGTCGAGCAGGAGGGAACACGGCAATGGCGCGCGGCACGTGGGTTGGCTGCCATCGAGGAGGTCGGGGCCCGGCAGCGCGAACAGTTCACCCGGCTGGTGCTGGCCAGCCGCGAGCGGTTGCAGGCAATTTATGCCGGGCCGTTGGATGAGGGGGGCAAGCGGGCGGCCAAGCAGGCCGAGTTCGAGCGGTTGCGGCGGGAGTACCGCGAGGTACGGGACCGCGACTGGGGTGGGGAACGGCGTTTCGATGCCTGGATCTTTGCTCCATTGAACAATGCCAAGTTGCTGCCTTTTGGGCTTTATGACCAGTGGGTCCCGGCGTTTTCGAAGCTGTTCGATGAGGTTGGAGGAGACTGGGGACTGTTTTACGAGCGGGTCGAGGCGCTGGGGCGGATGCCGATCGAACAGCGCAAGGCGGTGCTTGGACGGTTGATGGCAAGGCCTTGAGATAAAGGGGCTGCTTTGCAGCCCCGATACATATCAGCCTTTGCTGAACGCCTGATGTAACTCGGCCAGCGTCTCGAAATGGAACGCCGGCGTCTCGGCCTCGAGTTCCTCCCGGCTGCCGAACCCATAGCCCACCGCCACCGCCTGCACACCGTTGCTGCGCGCACCGATCAGGTCATGCTTGCGGTCGCCGATCATCAGGGTCTGTGCCGGGTCCAGTCCCTCTTCATCCAACAGGTGGCGAATCAGCTCGACCTTGTTGGTACGGGTGCCGTCCAGCTCGCTGCCGTAGATCACCTTGAAGTGGTGGTCGAATTCGAAATGCCGGGCGATCTCGCGGGCATAGACCCATGGCTTGGACGTGGCGATATACAGGGTGCGGCCCTGGCCGTTGAGCGCCTGCAGCAGCTGCGGCACACCATCGAACACCAGGTTTTCGTACAGCCCTGTGACCTTGAAGCGCTCGCGGTAGAAGTTCACCGCGTCCCAGGCCTTGGCCTCGTCGAAGTCATAGAACTGCATGAAGGCCTGCAACAGGGGTGGGCCGATGAAGTGCTCGAGGCGGGTCAGGTCCGGCTCGTCGATGCCCAGCTTGGCCAGGGCGTACTGGATCGAGCGGGTAATCCCTGAGCGCGGGTCGGTCAGGGTGCCGTCGAGGTCGAAAAGGATGTTCTGCTGGTGCATGGAGCTGTTCACTCTGCTGTTCATCTGGATGCCATCGCGGGGTATGCAAAGGTCGGGGGAGCAGGCTTGCCCGCCCCGCGATGGCGTCATTGCGGTCGGTCGTAGCCTTCGGCCAGGTGCTGATCCTTGAGCTTCACGTAGTTGCCGGCGCTGTAGGGGAAGAACGCGTGCTCCTGTTCGCTCAGCAGGCGCACCTGTTTCACCGGGCTGCCCATGTACAGGTAGCCGCTGACCAGGCGCTTGCCCGGCGGCACCAGGCTGCCGGCGCCGATGATCACCTCGTCCTCGACGATGGCGCCGTCCATGATGGTGCTGCCCATGCCGACCAGGATGCGGTTGCCCAGGGTACAGCCATGCAGCATGACTTTGTGACCGATGGTCACCTCGTCGCCGACGATCAGCGGAAAACCGTCGGGGTTGAACGGCCCGGCGTGGGTGATGTGCAGCACGCTGCCGTCCTGCACGCTGGTGCGCGCGCCGATGCGGATGCGGTGCATGTCGCCGCGCACCACGGTCAGCGGCCAGATCGAGCTGTCCTCGCCGATCTCGACGTCGCCGATGACCACCGCCGAGCGGTCGACGAAGGCCCGTGCTCCCACTTTCGGCGTGTGTTGCTGGAAGGTCCGGAGGGCCATGATAGTGTTCCTCTGCAATGCCGATAGGCAGGCTGCCTGCTGCGGTCGGCGTCGATTGTAATTAAGATGGTCCCGTGTTTCTCCTGCCAAGGTACCCGAACCGTGAGTGCGAACAACCCGCTGCTGCAGTCCCATGATCTGCCGCCCTTCTCGGCAATCCGCGCCGAGCATGTGCTGCCGGCGATCGAGCAGATCCTCGCCGACAACCGCAAGGCCATCGCCGAGATCCTCGAAAAGCAGGGCAAGAACCCGACCTGGGCCGGCCTGGTGCTGGCGATGGACGAGCTCAACGACCGCCTGGGCGCCGCCTGGAGCCCGGTCAGCCACCTGAACGCGGTGTGCAACAGCCAGGAACTGCGCGAGGCCTATGAGTCGTGCCTGCCGGCCCTGAGCGCCTATTCCACCGAGCTGGGCCAGAACCGTGCCCTGTTCGAAGCCTATGAAGCCCTGGCCGCCAGCCCCGAGGCCGCCGGCTTCGATGTGGCGCAGAAGACCATTATCGATCACGCCCTGCGCGACTTCCGCCTGTCGGGCATCGACCTGCCGGCCGACAAGCAGCAGCGCTATGCCGAAGTGCAGAGCAAGCTCAGCGAGCTGGGCAGCCGCTTCTCCAACCAGTTGCTCGATGCCACCCAGGCCTGGACCAAGCACGTCACCGACGAGGCCGCCCTCGCCGGCCTGACCGACTCGGCCAAGGCGCAGATGGCCGCCGCCGCCCAGGCCAAGGGCCTTGACGGCTGGCTGATCACCCTGGAATTCCCCAGCTACTACGCGGTGATGACCTACGCCGACGACCGCGCCCTGCGCGAAGAACTGTACGCCGCCTACTGCACCCGCGCCTCCGACCAGGGCCCGAACGCCGGCCAGTTCGACAACGGCCCGGTGATGGAAGAGATCCTCGAGCTGCGCCAGGAGCTGGCCAAGCTGCTGGGCTACCCGAACTTCGCCGAACTGAGCCTGGCCACCAAGATGGCTGAGTCCAGCGACCAGGTGCTGAGCTTCCTGCGTGACCTGGCCAAGCGTTCCAAGCCGTTTGCCGCCCAGGACCTGGAGCAGCTCAAGGCCTTCGCCGCCGAGCAGGGCACTCCGGAGCTGGCCAGCTGGGACGCCGGCTATTTCGGCGAAAAGCTGCGCGAACAGCGCTACAGCGTGTCGCAGGAAGCCCTGCGCGCCTACTTCCCGATCGACAAGGTGTTGTCCGGCCTGTTCGCCATCGTCCAGCGCCTGTACGGCATCGAGATCGCCGAGCTCAAGGGCTTCGACGGCTGGCACCCGGACGTGCGCCTGTTCGAGATCAAGGAACACGGCCAGCACGTCGGCCGCTTCTTCTTCGACCTCTATGCCCGCGCCAACAAGCGTGGCGGTGCCTGGATGGACGGTGCCCGCGATCACCGCCGCACCGCCGCAGGCTCGCTGCAGAGTCCGGTGGCCAACCTGGTGTGCAACTTCACCCCGGCCACGCCCGGCAAACCGGCGCTGCTGACGCACGATGAAGTCACCACCCTGTTCCACGAGTTCGGCCACGGCCTGCACCACCTGCTGACCCGTATCGAGCATGCCGGCGTGTCCGGCATCAACGGCGTGGCCTGGGACGCGGTGGAGCTGCCGAGCCAGTTCATGGAGAACTGGTGCTGGGAGCCCGAGGGCCTGGCGCTGATTTCCGGCCACTACGAGACCGGCGAACCGCTGCCCCAGGACCTGCTGGACAAGATGCTGGCGGCGAAGAACTTCCAGTCCGGCATGATGATGGTGCGTCAGCTGGAGTTCTCGCTGTTCGACTTCGAGCTGCATGCCACCCACGGCGACGGCCGCAGCGTGCTGCAGGTGCTCGAAGGCGTGCGTGACGAAGTCTCGGTGATGCGTCCGCCGGCCTACAACCGCTTCCCCAACAGCTTCGCGCACATCTTCGCCGGCGGCTACGCGGCGGGTTACTACAGTTACAAGTGGGCCGAAGTGCTGTCGGCCGACGCCTTCTCGCGCTTCGAGGAAGAAGGTGTGCTGAACGCCGAGACGGGCCGCGCCTTCCGCGAAGCCATCCTGGCCCGTGGTGGTTCCCGCGAGCCGATGGTGCTGTTCGTCGACTTCCGGGGCCGTGAGCCTTCCATCGATGCATTGCTGCGCCACAGTGGTCTTACCGAGGACGCGGCGGCATGAGCGAGGTAGCCGTGAGCAAGAGCAAACGACGTTTCATCGCCGGGGCGGTCTGCCCGGCGTGCAGCGAGATGGACAAGCTGATGATGTGGAACGAGGACGGCGTGCCGCACCGAGAGTGCGTGGCCTGCGGGTTCACTGACACCCTGAACGAACAAGGCCTGTCGGTACCCAGCGAGCTCGGAACCCGGGTCAACCACCTGGCGCCGAAAGCACCGCCGACCAAAGTGCAGACCGTGCAGTTCTTTCCCAATCCGAAACTGAAGAAGCCTTCGGAATAACGACCTTTCGGGCGCCCTCGGCACGCTCTTTGGGCTCAGGATAGATATTGCTGCCTGTCCCGCTTGGGTGGGTCACTAAGGTGTAGGTCCCTTGACCCGCACCGAGGTGCACGATGACCCACCCCTTCGTTTTTCTTCATGGCAGGCTGCTTGATTACGCGTCGTTGCGGCCCGAGCAGCTCGAACCGGCCGTTCGCCAGATTCATGATGCCAACCTGACAGCGCTTGAACGGATCGTGGCCGATCAGGCGCATGTTCCTGGATGGAATGACCTGGTCCTGGCAATCGAGCGGCTCGACCAGCGGCTGGAGGACACTTTTCACTCACTGGTCCCTCTCGCCTACGAGGGAGGGGATTGGGCCGATGCGGTGGGTGCCTGCCATGGTTTGCTCGGCGAATGGAAACGGCGTAAACATGAATGTCCGGGGCTGTTGCAGGCCTATCAACGCATTGACCAGGCGACACTCGACACTGAGCAACGTGTGGTGCTGTCGATGCTTCTCAGGGACTTTCGCCTGGGTGGCTTCCAGCTGGAGGGCGCTGAACGGGCCCAATTGCGCGCGACCGAAGCTGCCATTACCGGGCTCGAACGGCAGTTCATGAGCAATCTGAGAAGCGCTCGAAGTGCCGGGGCGCGTTTGTTGACCGATGAATCGCAATTGAGTGGTCTTGACGGACAGCAACGGCAACGCCTGCGTGACAACGCCGAGGAGGAGGAGCTGGATGGCTGGCTGGTCGACCTGGGGGAAACGACCGTCGAGGCGATTCTCGAATCGGCTGATGATCGCTCGCTGCGTGCCTGGGTCTACCGTGCTTCCCGGTCGCTGGCGACGGACCCTGAACACGACAATGCCCAGGTAATGCAAGCGCTGCTGCGTTTGCGGCACGAGCGGGCACAGCTGCTGGGCTTGGCCAACGCTGCCGAGGTCGGGCTCGAGCTGAAAGCCGCTCGTACCACAAGAGAGGTCGAAACATTCATCGACAGTCTGATCGAAGAGAACCGTCCCAGACTGCAAGCCGACCTCGAGGAACTGCAGGAGCGGGCTGGCCAATTGGGTATGGGGACGCTTGAGCCTTGGGATATCGCTTATCTGACCAGGCAGCTCAGGGACGATGCTGTCGCCGGGCTGCAACTGCGTGATCGCTTCCCACTCGATACAGCCCTGACCGCTTTGCGCGAGTTGCACGAGCGGTTGTTCGATATCCGCATGGTGCCGCATGCCGTCGCGGGCTGGCACGCAGACGTGCAAGTGCTGGAGGTACGCGAACAGGGCAGTGTCCTGGGGTACATCTACCTCGACCTTCACGCGCGTCCTGGCAAATTATCCTGGCCTTACTGCTACCCAATGCGTCAGCGCCATGTCGATGCAGACGGTGCGTTGACATTGCCAACCATACTGCTGTCCTGCTCCTTCGCACACGGCACCGATGGATCTACGTCGCACCTTGGTCACAGCGATTTGTGCAAGCTCCATCATGAGTTCGGCCATGCGCTGCACCAGATTCTCGTGACCCACCGTCATCGTCGCCTCAATCGCACCCTGCCGGCGATACTCGGCCCGGACAGCTGTGAGTTCGTTGGCATCCTGTTCGAGCAATGGTGCTGGTCCGCACCTGCTCTGCAAGGCGTCACCACCCTCATGGCGGACACTGCCCCGGTTCCCCTGGAAGCCTTGCGACGCTGGCTGGCGAGCCGGCGGAGGCTGCGGGGTGTAGCCGAGGCCGAGAAGCTGCGGCGTGCCTGGTTCGACTTCGTTGCGCACCGTGATCGGGATGCACGTCTCGACCTGCAAGACCTGGCCCGCCAGGCCAGCCATCTGGTCGGGCTTCCTGCGGCATTCGTGCAGGAGCGCTTCGCCGAGTCATTTGATTACCTGGTGACGGGCTATGAGGCCGGGTACTACAGCTACAAATGGGCACAGGTGCATGCCATCGATGCGTTCACCCGTTTCGAGGCGCAAGGTGTCGATCAGCGGGAGGTCGCGCGGATCATGCGGCGGGAGCTCATGACCAAGATTGCCTTGCGCGGGCTTTCCGCTTCATTCAACGCATTCGTCGGCAGGGGGCTTTCCCTGGCGGCCTACCGGGACTGGCATCAGCCTGCCTGACGGTACTGGTTATCGATGACGACTCATTGTACTGTACAAAAACACAGTTAATGAGTTGTCGTCATGTCTGCTTCTCCCATCCGCGGCCGCGGCACCGCCAGCAACCCGCACAACCGTTTCGCCCCGAGTCGTGCGGTGGCCGAGGATGATGGGTGGTACCAAGAGGTGCCGATAACCCAGGGCACCGAGGTACGAATCGAGGTGGCGAAGACCATCATCGCGCGCAACACCTCACCCGACCTGCCTTTCGACCGTTCGATCAACCCCTATCGCGGTTGCGAGCATGGCTGCATCTACTGTTACGCCCGTCCCAGCCACGCCTATTGGGACCTCTCCCCCGGGCTGGACTTCGAAACCAAGCTGATCGCCAAGACCAACGCCGCCGAGGTGCTCGAGCAGCAACTGAGCAAGCCTGGCTATGTCTGCGCGCCGATCAACCTGGGGTCCAACACCGACCCTTATCAACCCATCGAGCGTGAACAACAGCTGACCCGGCGCCTGCTCGAAGTTCTGCTGCGCTACCGCCACCCAGTGACCATCGTCACCAAGGGCTCGCTGGTGCTGCGCGACCTGGACTTGCTGAGCGAGCTGGCCAGCCAGCGCCTGGCGCGGGTGATGATCAGCCTCACAACCCTGGACGATGAGCTCAAGCGCACCCTCGAACCACGTGCGGCCGCTCCAAAGGCGCGCCTGCGCGCAATTCGCGTGCTGCGTGAGGCCGGTGTGCCAGTGGGCGTGCTGTGTTCGCCGATGATCCCGATGATCAATGACAGCGAACTGGAGCACCTGCTGGAGGCGGCGCAGGAGGCCGGCGCGCAGAGCGCGGCGTACATGATGCTGCGCTTGCCGCTGGAGGTCGCACCGTTGTTCGAGCAGTGGCTGCACGATCACTACCCGCAGCGGGCCGCGCATGTGCTGAGCCTGATCCGCCAGAGCCGGGGGGGCGAGTTGTATGACAGCCGCTTCGGTGCGCGGATGCGCGGTGAAGGCGTGTTCGCCGAATTGCTGGCGCA
Organism: Pseudomonas sp. TE6283; assembly: GCF_054060555.1. Taxonomy (NCBI): domain Bacteria; kingdom Pseudomonadati; phylum Pseudomonadota; class Gammaproteobacteria; order Pseudomonadales; family Pseudomonadaceae; genus Pseudomonas; species Pseudomonas sp. TE6283. The sequence goes on along the minus strand of NZ_JBSSDH010000002.1, from coordinate 397,715 downwards.
GCGCTTTCGCAAGGCGGCCAGGCGGCTGGGGTTCGAAGGGCGGGAGGTGTTGGCGCTGGACTGCAGCGCATTCTGCCCGCCGGGCGGGCAGATGGCGTTGTTTTGATCAGGATGCCGTCACCTGGAGGCTCGCAAGCCTCCAGGTGCCAGGCGTTAGCGCCAGTTGGCGGCGAGGACCGGCTGCAAGGCTTGCGCCTGCGCCGCGTCGAAGCTGGTAGCAGCCGCGCCGGGCGGCGCGAACGCCGCCATGGCCTGGACCAGTTGCTCGACATTGCGGTCCGACAAGTGCTGACCGTTACCCGCAACGATGTCGCGGACCCGGGCTGGCGAGCTGGCATACCAGTCATGCAGGGTGACCTGCTGCGCACTGCCGATACGGCTGATCAGCAGGTCATCGCCCTGGTGCTGGAACCACAGCTGTTCGGGCAGTACGGGCTTGCCGAAGTTCAAGGTGCTCATGGAGCCCCGGAATGCAACCTCGGTATGACCTTCACCGACTTCCACATCGGCCATGCTGCCTTCGACCACGACGTTGTTGTGGCCTTTGCCCAGCTTGATCTTGGTGAACGACGATGACGTCTCGATGCGGTTGTCGCCATCGCCGACCACCAGCTTGCGGAATTCGCCTTTAATCGAGTTGCCGCCATTGCCCAGGGTGATCTCGGCGAACGAGCCCGAGCTTTCGACATGGTTGTCGCCATTACCGGCAACCAGTTTGTCGAGCCTGCCGTTGATGGTATTGCGGCCATCGCCCAGCGTGACGTCGGCGGATGAGCCGGTGGTTTCGATGAGGTTGTCGCCATTGCCGGCCACCAGCTTGTCGAGACTACCCTTGATGGTGTTGTGGCCGTTGCCCAGCGTGAGGTTGGTAGACGATCCTGTCGTTTCGATGAGGTTGTCACCATGACCGGCTACCAGCGTGCCGACCCCTCCCTTGACCGTGTTGTTACCATCACCCAGGGTTACCTCTGCCCGCGAGCCAGTGGCAAAGACCTGCTGGTCGTCCCTGCCCAGCAGGGTGGCTTTGGCCCCGCTGCCGAGCAGTGCCAGATGACGGCCGCCGTTGGCGGTGACCTTGGTGAACGAATTGCTTAGGTTCACCGCGTACTGGTCGTCGGCCAGGGTGACGCTGCTGAACATCGGCACGGTCATCACCGTCGGTTGGACCATCAGGTGCAGCACGGCACTAGTTTGGCTGCCGGCATTCACCTTGATGTCGAAGGTGCCGGCGAGACCGGCCTCAGGTATCCCTGCCAGCGACGCCTGAGCCGAGTCGAAGCTCATCCAGGCTGGCAGCGGCGAGCCATCGGCCAGGCTGACCTGGTAAACCGGTGCCTGGTCCTTGAGCGCCATGCCGAATAGCCCGCTCAAGGAGCCAGCGCTCCAGGCCTGACCGGCGACGATCAACTGATAGGCCTGCGCTGGTGAGGTGCTGGCCTGTGGCTTCGATGCCGGAGTGGCGTCGGAGGATGTGGGGTGTTTGAGGTAGTCGCTGGCATTGATGTCCGGCAGTGTCACCGGCTTGTGTTCGAACCGGTCGTTGTGGACTTCCTCCATGATCTGCTTGTGCCGGCGCCTTGCTTCTTCGACGATCGAGTCGACATCAGTGCTTGTGTGCAGGTCGACCGCAGGTCTGTCAGCGATTTCGATGGTCGCTGGCCGAATGTCGGGGATCTCGACAGGTCGGGTCGGCTTGAGCAATTCGTCCGTGCGGCGGTTGCTTTCCTCCATGATCTGCTCGTGCCGGCGCCTCGCTTCTTCCAAGATCGAGCCGATATCGGTGCTAGGGCGCAGGTCGACCGCAGTTCGGTCAGGGATTCTGATTTCCGGGATCTCGATGGGCGTTGGCCGGATGTCAGGGATCTCGACAGGCCGGGTCGGTACGCTCGGATGGTCATCGAAGCGCTTGCGCCAGTCGTCCGTGCTGCGATTGAGCAAGTCGGTCAGATCCGGGATCCGGTGATCCGGAATGCTGAAGTCCGGAATCCGGACATCGGGAATCTTGATGTCGGGACGCTCGACGATCGGCGTGAGCCGGTCGGGGATCTCGATGGGCTTGACCCGGTCCGGCAGCGACAGGTCGGTCCCCGGCAGGCGGGTCGGCGGCAGCGCGGGCTGGCCGGTTTCCATCGGCAGATGGGCGCTGGCGAAGATGAAGTCGCCGGCATCGAGCTGGGCCACTTCGATGGCGTCGAGGTAAGCCAGGTTGACCGGCTGATTCGCGCCGCGCAGCACGTTGGTGCTCAGTTCAACGCCATGGATCTGCGACAGGCCATTGATGGTGCCGCGGTTCTTCTGGACGATGCTCAGCTCTTCGAAACGGGTGACACCGACCTGGCTCAGGTCGATCTTGTCGATGCCATGACGGAAGCCGCGCAAGGCATTGTGGTAGTCACTGGCATTGAGCTGGTGGCTGATGATGAAGCGGTCCGAGGTGGCGCTGTCGTGGCTGTACACCTTGCCCGCCAGCGCGGCAACCAGTTGGCCGTCGGCGCCGCTGCTGAAGTTTACGCCCTGGCCACCGCCGTTGAGCACCATGGTGCCGGCAACGGTGCCGGTGTCCACGTTTGGTCGGCTGCTGTCGACATAGTTGGCCGGGGCGACGAAGCTGTCCTGGAACTGGAAGTTCGCCGCGCTGATGTTGCCCAGCGACTGCCCGCTCAGCAGGATGTGCTGGCCGTTGCCCAGGTCGACGCGGACATCCGCGCCCTGCTGCTGCAGGGTCAGGTCGGCGAAGGTCTTGCCAGTGAAACCGACCAGGTCGATGACCTCCCCTTTTGCCGCTTCGAAGTGGTGCACGGTGTCCTGGCCGCCCTCGCGGCGATGGACCACGAAGAAGTCCTTGCCGCTACCGCCGGTCAGGCTGTTGTTGCCTCGGCCACCGTCGAGCAGGGCATCGGCGTTGCCGGCCACCAGGGTGTCGTTGCCGTCACCGCTGATGAGGTTGTGCACGCCGTTCGGGTTGCGCAAGGTCAGCGCCGCGCCGCCGATGCTGGCCACGCCGGTGGCCAGGTTGACCTGGACATCGCCGCTGACCGCCGCGGCGTTGAGGGTGTTGCGCCCGCCTGCGGTGCCGTTGCCGGCGTCATCCAGCACGCTGCGGCTGGCGTGGCCCTGCACCGCCTTGAGGTACTCGTCGGTGTAGAAGTAGGTGTCGTCCGCGCCGGCCTTGCTGCCATACAGGCGCAGGGCCCAGTTGTTGAGGGTCACCGGTTGGCCGTTGCTGGCGTCCTTGACCTCGAGGGTCCAGGTGCCGGCCGAGCGTTCACCCCAGTCACGGGTGCTCATGAAGCTGTACTTGAAGGCCCCGGAGCGCGTGCTGCCCATGTCGGCGTCGCTGGCGCCGGCCATCCCCTGCGGCACCTTGCCGGTGCGGTCGAGCAGGATGCTGCGGGTGCCATCGGGCGAGACGAGGGTGACGGTCAGGTCGCCGAGGCGGCCGACGCTGGCGTCCAGGTCGATTTCCACGTGCTCGACGTTCAGCCCGGCGTCCATCTGCAGCGAGGTGCTCAGGCTGCCACCGCCGGCCAGGGTCTTGCCCAGGGCGCCGCTGTTGGCGCTGAACACGCTTTCGTCGGCGCCGGTGCTACGGGTCATCCAGCTTTCGGCCAGGCGCACTGCGGCGCGGGCGTCCACTTCGCCGAAGCCGTAGTCGTGGCTGGTGTGCATGCCGCCGCCGTTCCAGTTGCGCGCGCCGTTGTCGTCCCAGCGGGTGGCACTGTCGTTGACCCGGCGGGCCGACAGCGCAAGGATCTGCTGCACGTCGCGGTAGCCCAGGTTGGGGTTGGCTTCGAGCATCAGCGCGGCCACGCCGGAGACGATCGGCGCGGCGAAGCTGGTGCCTTGCATGCTCGTGTAGTCGTTGCCGAAGGTTGAGCCGCGCTCGGTCTCCACCAGGCGGCTGGTGGACAGCACGTTGCTGCCCGGGGCCGAGACCAGCAGGCTGGCACCAGGGTTGGAGAACGGCGTCGAGCCGATCTGCAGGGTCGACAGGTCGCCCTGGGCGTTGATCGCCCCGACCTCGATCGAGAAGCGGTTGTTGTTGGTCAGCGAGCCTTGGGCGCTGCCGCCGTGGGCGCGCTGGTTGCCGCCGGCGGTGACGATCACCGTGCCCAGGCCGCCGCGGCCGTTGTGCGCGGCATAGCGGGCGTTGGCCGCCAGGGCGCTGGCGGTGTCGATGGCACCGTTCTGCAGGTTGCTGATGGCGAAGTCGTTCTGGAAGCCCCAGCTGTGGTTGGCGACATCGTAGCTGACCATGTTGCCCAGGCCGGTAAGGTCATCGCCCTTGTTGGCCAGGTAGAAGCCACTGAGCTTGGCGTCATAGGCCACGCCCACGCCACCTTTGTCGTTGCGCCCGGCCACCATCACCCCGGCGACCATGGTCGCGTGGTTGGAGGCCAGCTCCGGCAGTACGCCTTTGTCGTGCTGGGTCTTGAGCCAGGCCTGGTCGACGTTGGCGGCCAGGTCCGGGTGCTGGATGTCGAAGATTTCCGGCGCCGTGGCGAACTCGCCACCGGGCTCGAACATGGCGATGCGCACGCCCTTGCCGGTGTAGTCCTGCCACACCGGCAGCACGTTGGTGTCGCTCAGATACCACTGCTGTGCGGCCAGCGGGTCGTTTGGCATGCCGGCGTCGAGCAGGGTCACGCTGGCGCGCATCGGCGCCGTCTGGCCGCTACCCAGGTCGACCACTGAGGCCGACTTGTTGCCCTGGGCGTCGACGATGCCGTACTTGAAACCCATCATGCCGGTGTAGCCGGCCAACGGGGTGAACAGCACATCACCCTGGGCGGTGAGGCTGACCGAGCCGCCAGTGGCATCGCCGATGTTGTCGATGCGCAGGCCACCCTGGCTGCCAAGCAGCAGGTCGTTGGCCAGCAAGCTGGAGGCGGCGATCAGGTGGCTGCGGTTGCGGTCAAAGCGCTGGCCGTCCTTGTCCTGGCGCAGCACGTCGGCCACTGGCATGGCATTGGGTTGCGACAGGTCCACGGCGGAAATGTCGGCGAAGTTGAGCTTGTGGATGTTGCGCAGTTGCACGGTACCGTCGCGCCCGGCCAGGTTGTCGGCCACCTGGTAGCCGTTGCTGGTGTGGGTGATGCGGTACTCGCCGTACTTGCCGTGCAGGCTGACCAGGTTAGTGCCGGCGCCGCCGTCGATCCGAGCGTTGCCGTGGCCGACCTCGATCACATCGTCACCGGCTCCACCGTGGATCACATCGTTGCCGCCACCGGCGTGGATGATGCTGCCCCCTGCCGAGGCGTAGATCAGGTCGCCGTTGGGCCCGGCGTAGATCACCGCCTTGCCGCTGCCCCCGATCAAGGTGTTGTGGCCGCTGCCGCCGACCAGCACGTCGTTGCCGGCGCCGCCGATCAGGGTGGCATTGCCCTCCCCGCCCTTGATGAACACACCGGCGCCACCGCCACTGCGGATCACGTCGTCGCCGCGACCGCCCTGGGCGATGGTCAGCCCAGCCTTGGCCATGTTCAGCTCGACGCCCTGGTCGCCGACGATCAGCGCTGTGTCGCGGCCGCCGTTGCCCTGGATGTTCTGTGGGTTGTCGCTGGCGCTGATGACGAAGACATCGTCGCCGGCACCCCCGACGTACGTATTGCTGCCGCCACCTCCGACCAGCCAGCTGCCGCTGGCGCTCGCGGTGAGGCGGTCGTCGCCGCTGCCGCCGTACAGGTTGTTCACCCCCAGCGCCGTGGCGTCCAGGTGTTCGCCTTGGGTGCTGGTGCTGCTGTAGGCCGTGGTCGTGGCGCCATCGCTGCTGGAGGTTACGCGCAGGCCATTGCTTTGGCGGGTGGTGCTGCTGCTCACCGGGTCGCCGAGGAAGTCCACCGCCAGCGCCTCGCGGGTGTTGCCGCCAATGACGAACGAACCCCGGGCCAGCACGCGGCTGCCATCGCGGCTCTCGCCAGGTGTACCGGCGGCGCGCACGTTGATCTGGGTGATGCCCAGCTCGGTCAGGGTCTTCAGTTCGCCGCGATCGACGCGGGCGTCATGGCTGGCGTCTACCCAGACGCGCAGCTGGTTCCAGATCGGGTCGCGGGCATCGATGATGCCATCACCATTGCCATCCTCGCTGGCCAGCGCGGCGAAGCCGTCCTTGAAGCGGGCCTCGCCCGCCGCGCCGTTCACCCCGGCCTTGCCCTTGTAGTACTCGGAGAACATCTGGCTGACGTCCTTGACCTGGCCGCTGCCGTCGTCGATCACCAGCATGCCGGTCTTGCGGTCGGCCCAGGCACTGCGCTTGAGCGTGCCGCTGTGGTCGGTGTCGAACAGCACGGCGTCGCTCAGGTCGGTCATGCGCACGCCTTCGCCGCCCAGGTCGAGCAGCAGTGGGTCGACGTAGGTGTTGCGGGTGGTCATGGCCGACAGGCCGTTGAGGGTCACCGCGTTGCGCAGGCTGAAATCGAAACCGCTGGTGCTCGGCTGGTCGAGGTAGAACTTCGACAGGTGGCTGTTGGGGCGGGCGTTCGGGTCCAGTTGCATTTCGCCAGGGCGGATGCCGCCCGAGGTCAGGCTGGCCATCTGCGTGGAGGCGAAGTCGGTCTTGTTGAGAATACCGCCGAGGGCGAACACGTTGTGGGTCGCGGCGTTCTGCACATAGCCGTTGCTCACGTCCTGGCGTGCCTGGTCTTCGCCCTGGATGTGCTGCTGTGGCTTGGGCGAGGCGTCGATGTGGATCTGGATCGACTGGTTGGTATCGGGCTGGACGGGAGTGTCGTCACCGGCACCGAACCACTGGAACATCTTGTAGGTGTTGTCCGCAGCGAAGCGCCTTAGCTCATTGGCATATTTCCATGCGGGAAGCATGTCCAATTCGGTGAAGCTGGAAATGTACCGACTGACCCCGGCGAGGTTCTGCATGACAGCGAGCCTGAGGTGCTTTGCGTAGGTTTCGCCTTGGCCCGGGATGGTCGAAACCTCGCGGTTGAGACCTCCCAGCAGAGGGGGGAAGGTATCGGCGATGGTGCCAGGCCATTGCCATGATTCGAGGCCAAACGCATCGACAGTCATATCCCGATCATCCTTCATGATGTCGTTGATCGGGGGGAAACCACCATTTTTTATGATACTGTCCGCAATATTCCAGGCGAGCTTATCGGAGCCTTTTTGAAATTCAGTGTCGGAAAGAGGTTTACCTTTACTTGCCGCCGCGAACTGCATTGACCCGCGGACCATCTGGTTTGGAAACTGACCATCATTCGAGTTGACGCTGATAGCTACATTCAACCACGTCTGAGCAGTAGTCAAATCGTCTAGCGCTTGAGCATCGTGAGTGATATTTTTTTGCGCAGTCACGACCTCGAGCATATAGCGATACATGTCGGGGTAGCGTTTGCTATCGCGCAGGCGTGTGAGTTCTGACAGCTGCTCAGCTGTCATGTTTATCATGTTCATCCTTTAACCTTAATTTGAGTGCGTACGAGAGGATTCTCGCAGATGAGTGAGTTTGCGCTGGCGCGCTCCCTGATCGGCGAAAAGAAGCCTAATCATGTTATGTGTGTTTTCTACTCCTGGGTTTTGATGAAAACTCTGTTCAGAAGCTTGAGCACCGCATCGTCCATTTGTTTAAAGTTTTTTATGTTTCGACTGTATTGATAGTTCACGTCGAGCCCCTTGTAAGTCCTATGGGCTACCCAGGTCTCCACGATGGCTGTCACGTAAAATTTTTCACCGTCGGACCCCGTCAAAAGATAGGTGGCATCGTCATCGCTGCCATATACCGTAATGCCAGGTTCCTCGCGTGTTGGCTTAAGTGTTACGAACGCGGCCATCAAATTGAAATATGGACCGGCCTCACGAATGCGGACTCTGATCTTTCGGTTACGCGGGGTTTGCTCAACGACTTCGCCCGTTGGGAAGTCCAATGTCATAAAAATTTGTGGCGATCCCATTCGTTCGAGTGTCCTGCACTCTTGATCACTCAGCTCAAGGTGCGCCAAGCGGGACGGCGCAGGACCCACGTTTGGCCTGCAGTCGGCGATAACAGTAAGGGGTAGACAAGCCGCCAGCAAAAAACAAACTGGATTTAGAATGCTGGGGCGGCGGTATGACTTGAGCCTAATCATTGTTCACCCTGGCGCCCGAGCATGTGCTCGAGCGCAGCCATTATGAGATTGTCAATTGTTGCAAAGTTCGTGAGTCGGCGGTCGTATTGATACTGGATCAACACCCCGCTATACATGCGCTTCGCAAGCCACGTATAGCCGCGTTCTTTGATAAAAATGCGCGCGCTATCACTACCCCTGAGCAGATAAAATTCTTCGCTCGAGTCTTTATAGACATCCAGGTCGCCGATGCTTCGGATGTAAGAGGCCCCGTCAAGCATGCGATCTAACCGATGCTTCGAGTCGACATGGTATAGAAGGAGGTGAATGGTCTCCCCCCGCCATGCCGAGTCAACGACTTTACCTTCCGGATAGCTGAGGCGCATCGGGATGATGGGCCCATCAATATACGAGATCGTACGGCATTCAGCCTCTGACAGATTCAACTCGTAGACGGCGTTGTTACGAGTGTCACGAAACGTACAGGCGATGCTGGCACTGGAAAACAGATACAAGAAAACTATTGGGATTAATCGAGCCGGCGTCATTGGAGTGATTCCTGGGTTGCCATATTCGGCGTGCTTGGATGTTTAATGGATGTGCTCGAATTCTGGATAAGCCAGCCCAGGTCTCAAGCGTTATCGTTCCCGCAAACTTTCTTGCGCATGCTGTTGCAACGGACTCAGGAAGTAATCGATCACCGTCCGCTTATCGGTCTTGATCTCGGCGCTCACCGCCATGCCCGGCGTCAGCGCCACGGCCTGGCCATTGACCTGCAGGTGGTCGCTGGCCAGGCGGATGCGGCTGCTGTACACCAACCCGCGGCGTTCGTCCTCGATGGCGTCGCGCGACACGCTCAGCACTTCGCCCTGTACCGTGCCGTAGCGGGTGTAGGTGAAGGTCTCGACCTTGACCGTGACTGCCTGCCCGACCTGGACGAAGCCGACGTCCTTGTTCTCCAGCAGTGCCTCGACCTCCACCGGCTGGTCACCGGGCACGATGACCATCAACGCCTGGGCCGGGGTGACCACGCCGCCGACGGTGTGCACCGCCAGCTGCTGGACGGTGCCGTCGACCGGGGCCAGCAGTTGCGTGCGGGCTTCCTGGTAGCGCGCCTTGGCCAGTTCCTGGCGCAGGCTGGCGACTTTCTGCCCGGCGGTCTGCTGCAGGTCGAGCAGGCTGCGCCGGGCCTGGGCCACCACGCCCTCGCGGCGGCGGCGGGCCTCGGACTGCGCGGCGGTCGACTGCAGCACGCTGGCTTGCTGCACCTGCAGCTGGCGCTCCAGGTCGAGGCGGGCCTGTTCCTTGTCGAGGTATTCGTGGCGGGCCACGTACTGCTGCTCCAGCAGGTTCTGGTAGTCCCGGGCCAGCTGCGTGGCGATCGGCAGGGTCTTGCGCAGGCTCGCCACCTGCACCTGTGCGGCCTGGATCTCGGCGCCGCGCTGCTGGATCTCGGCATCGACCTGGTCGAGGTTGTTGCGGTATTCCTGGTACTGCCCCTGCAGCCAGCGTTCGGCATCCTGCACCTGCAGCGCGTCGGCATGCTCGATGTCGCCTTGCAGCCCCTGCGGAGGCTGGCCGCTGGCGATGGCCTGGAGCATCGCGCTGCTGCGCGCCACGTCGATGCGCGCGGCCAGCAGTTCGCTTTCGCTGCGACGCACATCGGCGTCGGCGGTGGTCGGGTCGAGTTCGAGCAGTAACTCGCCAGCCTTGACCCGCTGGCCATCGCTGACGTGGATGGCCTTGACCACCGCCGTCTCGCTGGGCTGAACCAGCTTGGTGCGACCGCTCGGCACCACCTTGCCCGTGGCCACCGCGACCACGTCGATATGACCGAGGCAGGCCCACAGCAGGGCCAGGGCGGCAAAGCCCATGATGCTCCAGACAAACACCCGCGGCGCCGGGTGCGGTGGACGTTCCTGCAGGGCCAGGGCGGCGGGCAGGAACTCGATTTCGTGGGCGGCACGCGCAGGCGCGTCAAGCGCCTTGCGCTGGCGCCAGGCTTGCTGCCAGGCCTCGCGGTAGCGCTGCCAGAGGCTTGAATAGGCGGACATGGCCTCTCCTTGGTATGAGGTGGTGAGAGGATCAGCCCTGTTGCAGGCGGTGCAGCCTGGCGTAGTGCCCGGCCTGGTGCGCGAGCAGTTCGGCGTGGCTGCCTTGTTCGACGATCTGCCCACGGTCCACCACGACGATGCGGTTGGCATCGCGCACGGCGGACAGGCGATGGGCGATGATGATCACCGTGCGCCCCTGGCAGATCGAACGCATGTTCTGCTGAATGATGCGTTCGGACTCGTAGTCCAGCGCGCTGGTGGCCTCGTCGAAGATCAGGATGCGCGGGTCGCCGATCAGCGCCCGGGCAATGGCGATACGCTGGCGTTGCCCGCCCGAGAGCGAGGCGCCGTGTTCACCCACCATCGTGTCGTAGCCTTCGGCGAGCTCGAGGATGAAATCGTGTGCGCCGGCCAGGCGCGCGGCCTGCATGACGGTTTCCAGCGGGGTGCCGGGGTCGGCCAGGGCGATGTTCTCGCGGATGCTGCGGTTGAACAGCAGGTTGTCCTGCTGCACCACGCCGATCTGTCGGCGCAGCGAGGAGGCATCGGCCAGGGCGAGGTCCATGCCGTCGACCAGCACACGCCCACGTTCTGGCACATAGAGCCGCTGCAGCAGTCGGGTCAGGGTGCTCTTGCCGGAGCCGGAGCGCCCGACCACGCCGATCACCTCGCCAGGTTCAATGCACAGGTTGACCCCGCGCAGGATCTCCGAGCCGTCGGCACGGTAGCGGAAATGCACCTGGTCGAACTCGATGCGGCCTTGCAGGGGCGGCAAGGCGCTGCGTGCCGAACTGGCAAGCTCGGTGCGGGTGTTGAGGATGTCGCCAAGACGCTGCACTGACACACCGGTCTGCTGGAAGCTGGTCCACAGCTGGGCCAGGCGCATGATCGGCTGGGCCACGCGTCCGGCCAGCATGTTGAAGGCGATCAGCTCGCCGACCGTGAGCTGGCCGTCGATCACCAGGCGGGCGCCGAGCCAGAGGGTGGCGACGGTCACCAGCTTGCCGATCAGGCCGACGCTTTCGTTGGCCAGGGTCGACAAGGTCTGGGTCTTGAAGCCGGCGGCGACGTAGGCCGCCAGCTGGTTGTCCCAGCGCCGCAGGACCTGCGGCTCGACGGCCATCGACTTGAGGGTGTCGATGCCGTTGACCGTCTCGACCAGGAATGCCTGGTTCTCGGCGCCACGGTTGAAGCTGTCCTGCAGGCGCTGGCGTAGCAGCGGGGTAATCAACAGCGATACCAGCGCGTACAGCGGCAACGAAGCTACCACCACCAGGGTCAGCCAGCCGCTGTAGTAGAACATCACGGCGATGAACACTACCGAGAACAACACGTCCATCACCAGGGTGATGGCGTTGCCGGTGAGGAAGTTGCGGATGTTCTCCAGCTCGCGCACCCGCGCCACCGAGTCACCGACCCGGCGCGCCTGGAAGTAGGCCAGCGGCAGGTGGATCAGGTGGTGGAACAGGCGTGAGCCCAGTTCGACGTCGATGCGGCTGGCGGTGTGGGCGAAGACGAAACTGCGCAGCCCGCTCAGGGCGGATTCGAACAGCATGATGCCCAGCAGGCCGATGGCGATCACGTCCAGGGTGGTCAGGCCGTGGTGCACCAGCACCTTGTCCATCACCACCTGGAAGAACAGCGGCGTGAGCAGGGCGAAGATCTGCAGCACGAAGGACACCAGGGTCACTTCGCCGAGCAGCTTGCGATGCTTGACGATGGCCGGGATGAACCAGGTGAAGTCGAAGCGCGAGGATTCGCCGGGGGCCAGTGCTTCGCTGCGCACTAGCAGCAACTCGCCGCTCCAGCGTTGCTCGAGGGTGGCCAGGTCGATGACCTCGGGTCGCTCGGCACGCGGATCCTGGATCAGGACCTTGCCCTGGTCCAGGCGGGCGATGATGAAGAAGCCGCCCTCACGGTCGGCGGCAATCGCCGGCAGTGGCGTCTGCGCCAGGCGCTCTGCGCGGGTCTCGACGCGTTTGGCCTTGAGCCCGAGCTTGCGCGCAGCCAGCAGTATTTGCGGGGTGGCGAAGGCTTGCTGGCCATCGGTGAATTCGTGGGCCAGCTGTTCGCCAGAGGCTGCCACGTTGTGGAAACGGGCCAGCATCAGCAGGCAGATCAGTCCGGTGTCCGGGGTGCCTGTTTGGTGTTCACTCATAACGCGTCCATGCAGGCTGGTATGGCCTGGTAAAGCTACCTATTTCAATAGGTTAGCGGAGTTTGCAAAATTTTATAATCATTTTGCCACCATCAAATGATTGTTATTTCATTCGGTTGTTTAGCCGGCGACAGGCCGCCTGGCCTCTGGCGGCAGGAAGTCGCGGTCCGGGTCGTAGTCCCGGCTCAAGTAGTGGGACAGCTCAAGCAGGTCTTGGGGGGCCAGGCTGCCGGCGGCCTGCTTGAGCTTCAGCGAGTCGATGATGTAGTCGTAGCGGGCGTCGTTGTATTCGCGCACGGCTCGGTACAGCTGGCGTTCGGCATTGAGTACATCGGCGGTGTTGCGTGAGCCGAGTGCCCGGCCCACCTGGTTGGCCTTCAGCGAGGCCTGGCTGGAACGGATGCTTTGCTGGCGGGCCTGGACCTGTTCCACATCGGCGTTGACCGCCCGGTGCAGGTTGCGGGTCTGCAGCACCACTTCGCGACGGCGGTCTTCGTGTTCGTCTTCGCTCTGCGCCAGGCGTTCCCCTGCCTCACGGACCTGCGAGCTGGTCAATCCGCCTGCGTACAGTGGAATGTTCAGCTCCAGCCCCAAGGTGCCCTGGGCAATGTCGTCGCGGTAGCCGTTGCGGCCGAAGTCGGTCGGGTTGCTGTAGCCGAAACGGTCGTTGTCGCCCTTGCGATAGGAAGCGACGGCATCCAGGGTGGGAGCATGTCCGGCTTTGCGTTGGCGACTGGCCTGCACGGCGGCATCAACGGCGTGTCCGCTGGAGAGCAGGCTGAGGTTGCTCTGCACCGCTTGGTCTACCCAGGTGCTGGCATCGTTGGGCACTGGCGGCTGCACCGGCAGTTGGTGGGCGATGCCGGCGATCTGCGCATAGTCCTGGCGAGTGAGGCGATACAGGACTTCGAAGGCATCATCGACCTTGCGTTGCGCCAGTTGACGGTTGGCGCTGGCGTTGTCGTAGGCCGCCTGGGCATCGAGCACATCGGTGATGCTGGAGGCACCGTTGGCCAGACGTCCCTGGGCCTGTTCCTGCTGGCGCTTGAGCGCCTTGGCTTCGGCCTTGGCCGCGGCCAGCGCATCGAGCGCGCGCAGGGTATCGAAATAGGCTTCTGCGGTTTGCAGGATGAGCGACTGTTCCTTTGCAGCGAGGTCCAGGCCCGCTTGTGCCGTGCCGGCCTCGGCGGCCTTGAGGGCGTACCAGCGGTCCAGGCGCAGCAGCGGTTGGTTGAGGTTGGCCTGGTAGACCATGCCGCTGCGGGTACGGGTGAGCGCGGGCTCGTCGCGCTGCATGCGGGTGCTTTCGAAGGTGGCGCCGGCATTGAGGGTTGGCAGCAGCCCCGCCCGTGCTTGCGGTACGCGTTCGCTGAGGGCTTGGAACTCGTGGCGGGCGGCGCTCAGGCGCGCATCCTGTTCGACGGCGTGCTGATAGACCTGCAGCAGTTCGGCGCGTTGCGGCTCGGCAAGCAATGTCGTGCACATGCACAGGCTTGCCAGGAAGGTGGTGTGGATCAAGGGAGTGCGGCGGCGCATGACGGTCCGTGTCTGGCGGTGACGAAGGACGCGCATCCTATACTGGCTAAGTGCCTGCAAAAAATCGGAAGAGCGACATCAATGTTGTCAGAAAGCGCGTACTAGAGCGTTTTGTTGGCTTTCTGACGACATTCGCCACGCGTAGAGGCTGCTGTCACCCTGTGCGCTGCATCAGCGCAACTAAAACAACCCTGTAATTTCACTCATGATGCTTGGCATCTGATGCTTTTTTGCTATTATCCGATGCTCTCCCCGCCTATCCAGAACGCCCGTTCTAGAGCCTGCGCAATTAAGTTTCAGTTAAGTTTCCTACGCTAGCGTGAGTCATGAGTCAGCAGTGACTGTGATTATTTACCCGTGCGCGTCATCTAAATCCCCGCGTCACTCCAATCTTTCCCCGGTAACATGGCATTCACTTTCAAACCGTCAAGAGGATGAATCATGCCCGTCAAGGACCCATCCAAGGTTGTCCCGGCCGCACCCGCCGAAAGCGCCGATGCCGCCCTCAAGCATATCGTCGACGGCTTCCTGCGGTTCCACACCGAAGTCTTCCCCGAGCAGCAAGAGCTGTTCAAGAAACTGGCCACCGCGCAGAAGCCGCGCGCCATGTTCATCACCTGCGCCGACTCGCGCATCGTGCCTGAGCTGATTACCCAGAGCTCGCCGGGCGACCTGTTCGTCACCCGTAACGTCGGCAACGTCGTGCCGCCGTATGGCCAGATGAACGGCGGTGTGTCGAGCGCCATTGAATACGCGGTGCTGGCGCTGGGCGTGCACCACATCATCGTCTGCGGTCACTCCGACTGCGGCGCCATGCGCGCGGTGCTCAACCCACAGTCGCTGAGCAAGATGCCGACCGTTTCCGCCTGGTTGCGCCATGCCGAAGTGGCGCGGACCGTGATCGAGGACAACTGCTCCTGCGGCAGCGAGCACGAAAGCATGCAGCTGGTGACCAAGGAAAACGTCATCGCCCAGCTGCACCACCTGCGTACCCATCCGTCGGTCGCTTCGCGCCTGGCCGCCGGACAGCTGCACATCCATGGCTGGATCTACGACATCGAAACCAGCCAGATCGAAGCCTACGATGCCGCCAGCGATCGCTTCCTGCCGCTGACCGCTGGCGAGCCGATCCCCTCTGCCACACCGAGAGGCCGCTACTAAGCGACCCGAACACGCTGAACAAGCCTTGATTGCCGGCTGCACCCGACGGGTGCGGCGCGGCCTTCGCCTGCCTTGAATCTCCCTGAATGCCTTGCCGGCAGACCCGCTGGCGGCCCGCGCCTGCGCGTCATTCAGGGTTCCCCGTGCTAGCGGCCAGCGGAATGGCCGTGAATCGAGAAAGGAGCTACATGGTGAACATGACACAGATAAAGGCGGCCCTGCCGCGCGAGTTGCTGGCTTCGGTGGTGGTTTTCCTGGTCGCCCTGCCGTTGTGCATGGGCATTGCCATCGCCTCGGGCATGCCACCGGCCAAAGGACTGATCACCGGCATCATTGGCGGTATCGTGGTGGGCTTTCTCGCCGGCTCGCCATTGCAGGTCAGCGGCCCGGCGGCGGGATTGGCAGTGCTGGTGTTCGAACTGGTGCGCCAGCATGGCGTGGCGATGCTCGGGCCGATCCTGCTGCTGGCCGGCCTGCTGCAACTGCTGGCCGGGCGCCTGCGCCTGGGCTGTTGGTTCCGGGTCACGGCGCCGGCGGTGGTGTATGGCATGCTTGCCGGGATCGGCGTGCTGATCGTGCTGTCCCAGGTGCATGTGATGTTCGACACGGCGCCACAGCCCTCGGGCGTGGACAACCTGCTGGGCTTCCCGGCGACGCTGACTTCGGCCCTGCCGCTGGAAAGCGCGGGTAACGGCTGGCAGGCCGGCGCGCTCGGGCTGGGCACGATCGCCATCATGTGGGGCTGGGAGCGCCTGCGCCCGCAGCGGCTGCGCTTCATCCCCGGTGCCCTGCTTGGGGTGGCGGCGATGACGGCCGTCAGCCTGTGGCTGGCACTGCCGGTCAACCGTGTTCAGGTACCGGCCGATCTGTCCGAAGCCATCGACTGGTTGCGTCCGGATGACCTGCTCAAGTTGGCCGACCCGACCCTGCTGGTGGCGGCCTGCGCCCTGGCCTTCATCGCCAGCGCCGAAACCTTGCTGTCCGCCGCCGCCGTCGACCGTATGCACAGCGGCCAGCGTTCGGACTTCGACCGTGAGCTGTCGGCCCAGGGCGTCGGCAACATGCTCTGCGGGGTGCTTGGTGCGCTGCCGATGACCGGTGTGATCGTGCGCAGCTCGGCCAACGTCCAGGCCGGTGCGCAGACACGGGCCTCGGCGATCTTCCACGGTATCTGGCTGCTGGCCTTCGTGGTGGCGCTGAGTAGCGTGCTGCAGCAGATACCTGTGGCCAGCCTGGCCGGGGTGCTGGTCTATACCGGGGTCAAGCTGGTGGACTTCAAGGCGTTCCGCGGTTTGGGCCGCTACGGGCGAATGCCGATGTTCACCTATGCGGCGACGGCCCTTGCGATCATCTTCACTGACTTGTTGACCGGCGTATTGCTGGGCTTTGCCCTGACCTTGCTGAAGCTGGCGCTGAAGGCGGCGCGGTTGAAGATCAACCTGGTGGCATTGGGCACGCCGGGGCACATGGAACTGCGCCTGAGTGGGGCGGCGACCTTCCTCAAGGTGCCGGCGCTGACCCAGGTGCTGGACACGGTACCGGAAGGGACCACGTTGCATGTGCCGCTGGGCAACCTGAGCTATATCGACCATTCCTGCCTGGAACTGCTGGAGGACTGGGGGCGCAGCGGCGCGGCCAAGGGCTCGCGGCTGGTGCTGGAGCAGCGGCGTCTGAAGCGCCGGGTCGAGGGACGGTTGCGGACTACGGCGGGGGTTGGAGCCTAGTCTGATCTGAGGATCCCGGGGCCGCGCAGCGGCCCCGGCGATTTTGAATGTTACTCAGGCCGATTGGCCCAGCTCGACCCCGAGCTGGCGCGAAAGGCACGGCCAGCGTTTCCACGCAGCGCCAGTTGCCGGGCTCGACAGCTTGTCGCGGTAGACCTCCACCGACTCCACGGCAAAGCTCTCGTCATCAAGCATCTCATCCACCGAATGGTGCACCACCTCATCCAGCTGGTTGGCAAATATCTCGCCGATCAGCTGATGGGCGATCAGGTTGGCGACCGTGGTATCCACCGGAATCAGCGGTTGCTGGAAATGGCGGATATACAGGTCGTTGACCTCCTCGACCAGGCGATGCGCCAGGTAGGCCTCGTCCAGCAGGCAGTCCAGCCCGACCTGCCCCGCCATCACGCTCGGCGGCTGCAGGAAGTAGGCCTCGGCAATCTTCAGTACCGGTTTGATCTGCGTCTCGATGCCGGCTTCGAGCGCCACGTCGTGCGCGGCTTCGAGCAGTTTCGGAACCTCGTTGATGTAGGCGCCGACAAAGCGCGCCAAGGTACCCTGGGCATCCTGCTGGGGTAGTTGGATCGATGGATGCAGGTGTGGCAGTTGCAGTTGGAGGCGGGCTTTCAGTTGGCCTGTACGGCTCTCATGTTGATGGGCATTTTCGATCTGCTCGCGTACAGCAGCGATGTTCATGACAACTCCAGGGACATGGGGTTACAAACGGAAGACACTAAGTTAGCTTGCTTACGAGAATAGCTAAGACGCATTTGTTATATCTCGCACGTGCGTGTAGGAAATTGGCTATATCAAAGTGCCATTATCGTGTCTCGGCCCAGTATTCATGAGGCTTTCAGCGCAAACGTTTGGTTGAGAGAAGATCATTTCAAGTGCTGCGTTGCGCACCATTGGTCGGTGTCTATACTCCGGGTGAAACGTGATTCGTTGATGAGGCCCGACTGCCTTAAGCAGGGGGCTCGGTCGTCGAAGCCAGGCAGTCTTGGCCACCGTTCCCCCCTTTGTCGTAGCAGGTCGTCCACGCCTCCGGGACTACAAGAACGATAAGGGGAACCCGCAATGATGCGACATCCACATGTCTGGATGGGCCTGTTGCTGTGGTCGTTGTTCGGTCAGGCACAGGCAGCATGGACGGTGAACATGGCGCCTGGGGCGACGGAAGTCTCCCATGCAGTGTTCGACCTGCACATGACCATCTTCTGGATCTGCGTGATCATCGGCATCGTGGTGTTCGGCGCGATGTTCTGGTCGATGGTCATCCACCGCCGCTCGACCGGGCAGCAGGCCGCGCACTTCCATGAGCACACCTGGGTCGAGATCCTCTGGACGGTGGTTCCCTTCCTGATCCTGGTGGCCATGGCCATTCCGGCCACCAAGACCCTGATCGACATCTACGACGCCAGCGACTCGGATATCGACATCCAGGTCACCGGCTACCAGTGGAAGTGGCACTACAAGTACCTGGGCCAGGACGTCGAGTTCTTCAGCAACCTGGCCACCCCCGCCGAGCAGATCCACAACAAATCGCCGAAGGATGAGCACTACCTGCTCGAGGTCGACCAGCCGCTGGTGCTGCCGGTGGGCGCCAAGGTGCGCTTTTTGGTGACCGCCGCCGACGTCATTCACTCCTGGTGGGTGCCGGCCTTCGCGGTCAAGCGCGACGCCATTCCCGGTTTCGTCAACGAGGCCTGGACCCGGGTCGAGAAGCCGGGCATCTACCGTGGCCAGTGCACCGAGCTGTGCGGCAAGGACCACGGCTTCATGCCGGTGGTGGTCGAGGTGAAGTCCAAGGCCGACTACGACACCTGGCTTGGCGAGCGCAAGGCCGAGGCGGCCAAGCTCAAGGAGCTGACCAGCAAGGACTGGACCCTCGAAGAGCTGGTGGCCCGCGGCGACAAGGTCTACCACACCACCTGCGTGGCCTGTCACCAGGCCGAAGGCCAGGGCCTGCCGCCGATGTTCCCGGCGCTCAAGGGCTCGAAGATCGCCACCGGGCCCAAGGAAGCCCACCTGGGGATCGTCTTCCACGGCAAGCCCGGCACCGCCATGGCGGCGTTCGGCAAGCAACTCTCGGAAGTCGATATCGCCGCCGTGGTCACCTACGAACGCAACGCCTGGGGCAACAACAAGGGCGACATGGTCACGCCGAAGGACGTGCTGGCGCTCAAGCAGGCGGAAAGCAAATGAACCGGTGCCTTAGGGTTGCAGGAGACAGGACATGAGTGCAGTGATCGACGACCACGCCCACGGTCATGAACACGCCCACGGCCCGGCCAAAGGCCTGATGCGCTGGGTGCTGACCACCAACCACAAGGACATCGGCACGATGTACCTGTGGTTCGCCTTCACCATGTTCCTGCTCGGCGGCTCGTTCGCCATGGTGATCCGCGCCGAGCTGTTCCAGCCCGGCCTGCAGATCGTGGAGCCGGCGTTCTTCAACCAGATGACCACCATGCACGGGCTGATCATGGTGTTCGGCGCGGTGATGCCGGCCTTCGTCGGCCTGGCCAACTGGATGATCCCGCTGATGATCGGCGCGCCGGACATGGCCCTGCCGCGGATGAACAACTTCAGCTTCTGGCTGCTGCCGGCGGCGTTCCTGCTGCTGGTCTCGACCCTTTTCAGCCCCGGTGGCGGGCCGAACTTCGGCTGGACCTTCTACGCCCCGCTGTCGACCACCTACGCCCCGGCGAGCGTGACCTTCTTCATCTTCGCCATCCACCTGATGGGCATCAGCTCGATCATGGGCGCGATCAACGTGATCGCCACCATCCTCAACCTGCGCGCCCCGGGCATGACCCTGATGAAGATGCCGCTGTTCGTCTGGACCTGGCTGATCACCGCGTTCCTGCTGATCGCGGTGATGCCGGTGCTGGCCGGCGTGGTGACCATGATGCTGATGGACATTCACTTCGGCACCAGCTTCTTCAGCGCCGCCGGCGGTGGCGACCCGGTCTTGTTCCAGCACGTGTTCTGGTTCTTCGGCCACCCCGAGGTGTACATCATGATCCTGCCGGCCTTCGGCGCGGTCAGCTCGATCATCCCGGCGTTCTCGCGCAAGCCGCTGTTCGGCTACACCTCGATGGTCTACGCCACCGGGGCCATCGCCTTCTTGTCGTTCATCGTCTGGGCCCACCACATGTTCGTGGTCGGCATCCCGGTGGTAGGCGAGCTGTTCTTCATGTATGCGACCATGCTGATCGCCGTGCCCACCGGGGTGAAGGTGTTCAACTGGGTCAGCACCATGTGGGAAGGCTCGCTGACCTTCGAGACACCGATGCTGTTCGCCATCGCCTTCGTCATCCTGTTCACCATCGGTGGCTTCTCCGGCCTGATGCTGGCCATTGCGCCGGCGGACTTCCAGTACCACGACACCTACTTCGTGGTCGCCCACTTCCACTACGTACTGGTGCCCGGGGCGATCTTCGGCATCTTTGCCTCGGCCTACTACTGGCTGCCGAAGTGGACCGGCCACATGTATGACGAAACCCTCGGCAAATTGCACTTCTGGCTGTCGTTCGTTGGCATGAACCTGGCCTTCTTCCCCATGCACTTCGTCGGCCTGGCTGGCATGCCACGCCGGATCCCGGACTACAACCTGCAGTTCGCCGACTTCAACATGGTCTCGTCGATCGGCGCGTTCATGTTCGGCGCCACGCAGATCTTCTTCCTGTTCATCGTCATCAAGTGCATCCGCGGTGGCGCGCCGGCACCGGCCAAGCCCTGGGATGGCGCCGAGGGCCTGGAGTGGTCGATTCCTTCGCCGGCGCCCTACCACACCTTCCAGACCCCGCCGGAAGTGAAGTAGGAGCCTGCCCATGGACGGCCTGTCGCTCAAACGCCTGGTCAGCCGCCTGCTGATGCTGACCGTGGTGATGTTCGCCTTCGGCTTCGCCCTGGTGCCGATCTACGATGTGATGTGCAAGGCTTTCGGCATCAACGGCAAGACCGGCGGGCAGTACGCGGGCACCCAGGTGAGCGACCCGTCGCGTTCGGTGCGGGTGCAGTTCATGTCCACCAACGCCGGCGACATGAGCTGGGAATTTCATTCCACCGCCGACCAGATCGAGGTCAACCCGGGGGCGGTGAACCAGATGATCTTCATCGCCCGCAACCCGACCAACCAGCCGATGAGCGCCCAGGCCATCCCCAGCATCACCCCGGCCGAGGCTGCGGCGTACTTCCACAAGACCGAGTGCTTCTGCTTCACCCAGCAGGTGCTGCAGCCGGGCGAGCGCATCGAAATGCCGGTGCGCTTCATCGTCGACCGCGACCTGCCGGAGTCGGTGAAGCACCTGACCCTGGCCTACACCCTGTTCGACATCACCGCTCGCCACCCGCCGGTCGCCCATGTCGCGACCGAGGCCGCCCGTTGAGGGAAGGAGATCAAGCATGGCAAGCCACGAGCACTACTACGTCCCGGCGCAGAGCAAGTGGCCGATCATCGCCACGATCGGCATGTTCATCACCGTGTTCGGCCTGGGCACCTGGTTCAACGACCTCAAGGCCGGCCACCCGGAGTCCCACGGGCCGCTTATCTTCTTCATCGGGGCGCTGTTCCTGGCGTACATGCTGTTCGGCTGGTTCGGCGCGGTGGTCAAGGAGAGCCATGCCGGCCTGTACAGCGCGCAGATGGACCGCTCGTTCCGCTGGGGCATGAGCTGGTTCATCTTCTCCGAGGTGATGTTCTTCCTGGCCTTCTTCGGCGCGCTGTTCTACGTGCGGGTGCTGGCCGGGCCGTGGCTGGGGGGCGATGGAGCCAAGGGCGTGGCGCACATGCTCTGGCCCAACTTCGAGTTCGTCTGGCCGCTGCTGCACACGCCGGACCCGAAACTGTTCCCGCCACCGAAGGAAGTCATCGACCCGTGGCACCTGCCACTGATCAACACCATTCTGCTGGTTAGCTCCAGTGTGACCGTGACCATCGCCCACCATGCCCTGCGCAAAGGCCATCGTGGCCCGCTGAAACTGTGGTTGGGGCTGACCATCCTGCTGGGGCTGGGGTTCCTTGCGCTGCAGGCCTACGAGTACCACGAGGCCTATAACAAGCTGGGGCTGACCTTGGGGTCGGGGATCTATGGCGCGACGTTCTTCATGCTCACCGGCTTTCACGGCGCGCACGTGACGCTGGGGACATTGATCCTGTTCGTGATGTTCTGCCGGGTGATGCGCGGGCACTTCGAGCCGGACAAGCACTTCGGTTTCGAGGCGGCGAGCTGGTACTGGCACTTCGTGGATGTGGTGTGGGTGGGGTTGTTCATATTCGTGTATGTGCTTTGAAGGGCGGCGCGCTCCTACAGGGATCGAGGTAATTCAGAACGGCGCGTGGGAGACCAACTGCCCGCTGATAAAGCCCCAGGCCACCAGCGCGATGGTCAGGGTGGCGAGGGCGACACGCACGGTAAGGGCCTTGAGCAGGCGGGTCGACTGGTCGTCGTCCTTGACCAGGAACACCAGGCCACTGAACAGGCTGGCGATGGTGGCCAGCAGCATCAGGACAATCGCGGCCTTGAGCATGGCGTAACTCCAGGGGGATGCGGTGATGAGTACAAGTATAGCGCTCGACCTGGCGAGGCCCTGGTGAAGCCGTTTCGCCCCGGCCTGTTGCCGACCCTGGTGGTGCTCGCGCTGCTGCCGGGCCTGATCGCGCTCGGCTGCTGGCAACTGCGCCGCGCCGATGAGAAGCGCGACCTGCTCGCCGCGTACACCGAGCGCCAGATCGAGGCGCCGGTCGCTGTCGATCAACTGCGCCAGCTGCCGGATCCGGCGTTCTATCCCGTGCATTTGTATGGCCGCTTCGACGCCACCCACAGCCTGCTGCTGGACAACCAGATGCGCGACGGCAAGGCCGGCGTCGAGCTGCTGCAACCTTTCCACGACCAGGCCAGCGGGCTGTGGCTGCTGGTCAATCGCGGCTGGCTGCCCTGGCCCGACCGTCGGGTGCCGGTGCGTTTCGACACCCCGGACCAGGCCCTGGCGCTGGACACCACGGTATACGTGGCGCCGGGCAAGACCTTCCAACTGCACCCGGACAATCCGGATGGCCGCTGGCCGCAACTGCTGACGGCCATCGACCCGGCCGGGCTGTGGCAGCAGCTGGGCCGCGAAGGCTTCGCCCAGGAACTGCGCCTGCAGCCCGGTCCGGCCGCCTACCGCCTGGACTGGCCGGTGGTCGCCATGGGGCCGGAAAAGCACCAGGGCTATGCCGTGCAGTGGTTCGCCCTGGCCACCACGCTGGTGCTGCTCTACCTGTACTTCGGCTGGCATCACAACGACAAGGAGAACCGCCATGGCCGCCGCCACGAGTCCACTGGACGCGCCTGACCACCGCAAGCCCCGGGGGCGTCTGCAACTGTTGCTGATCCTGTTCGTCGTGCTCGGGCCGATGATCCTTGCCACCTTCATGTACAAGCTCAAGTTCTGGGTGCCGGAGGGGCGCAGCTATCACGGCGTGATGATCGGCAATGGCGAGGGCCGCGCGGACATCGGCATCGATGCCCAGGACGAGCGCTGGCAGCTGCTGGTCAGCGCCCCCGAGGCCTGCGCCGAGGAGTGCCGGCAACTGGTGTACCTGGCCCGGCAGATCCAGGTCGGCCTGGGTCGCGACGCCAGCCGCGCCAGCCATGCCCTGGCGGCGGCCCAACCGCTGGCCGCCGACTACCAGGCCCTGCTGGGCCGCGAATACCCGCAGTTGCGGCGCTACCCGCTGGATGTTCAGCGTTATGTCCAGAAGGTCGGCGAAGTGGGCCCGCAGCTGTGGATCGTCGACCCCCACGGCAACCTGGTGCTGCGCTACGACGCCAAGGTCAACGGCAAGCATGTGCTGGACGACCTGCGTCACCTGCTCAAGCTGTCCAACATCGGCTAGGAGGCCGCCATGGCCAGACCCGGATTCCGTCTCGCTGTGTTCGCCACCCTGCTGGCGCTGCTGGTGGTGCTGCTCGGCGCCTATACCCGGCTGACCCATGCCGGCCTGGGCTGCCCCGACTGGCCGGGGTGCTATGGCTTCATCAGCGTGCCCAAGACCGATGCCCAGCTGGCCCATGCCGAGCTGCACTTCCCCGAGCACCCGGTGGAAGAAGCCAAGGGCTGGGCCGAGATGGTCCATCGCTATTTCGCCGGCACCCTGGCGCTGGTGATCGCCCTGCTCGCCTTCCAGGCCGTGCGCCGGCATGCCCGCGACGGCCAGCCCTACCGCCTGCCGGTGTTGCTGCTGGGCGTGGTGCTGGCCCAGGCGGCGTTCGGCATGTGGACGGTTACCTTGAAGCTTTGGCCCCAGGTAGTCACCGCGCACCTGCTCGGCGGATTCACCACCGTGAGCCTGCTTTTCCTGCTTTCCCTGCGTCTATCCCGGGCCTTTGCGCCATTGCCGAAACTGCCGCTGAGCCTGCGCCGCATCGCCGCGCTGGCGCTGCTGGTGGTCATCGGCCAGATCGCCCTGGGGGGCTGGGTCAGCGCCAACTACGCCGCCGTTGCCTGCATCGACCTGCCCACCTGCCATGGCCAGTGGTGGCCTGCGGCCGACTTCAGCAACGGCTTCCACCTGACCCAGCACGTCGGGCCCAATTACCTCGGTGGGCAACTGGACAGTGACGCGCGCACCGCGATTCATATCAGCCATCGCCTGGGCGCGCTGCTGGTCATGCTGGTGTTGCTGACCCTGAGCTGGAAGCTGCACCGCCACGGCCTGGGTGGCCTGGCTCGCCTGGTGTTGCTGGCGCTGGCGCTGCAACTGGGCCTGGGCATCAGCAACGTGCTGTTCCACCTGCCCCTGGGCGTGGCTGTCGCGCACAACGCTGGTGGCGCCTTGCTGCTGATGTGCATGGTACTGGTCAACTACCGCATCCGCGTGGTCGACAAGGTCCGTGTGGGCCACGGCTGGCGCCTGACGCCGGTGACCGGCGTGCACCTTTCCCATCAAATGAGGAACGATTCGTGGCGACGCTTCTGAGCACGGAACGCCAGCGCGCCGGATGGCGCGACTACATGGAGCTGACCAAGCCGAGGGTGGTGGTGCTGATGCTGATCACCTCGCTGGTGGGGATGTTTCTTGCCACCCGCGCGGGGGTGGCCTGGAGCGTCCTGCTGTTCGGCAACCTGGGGATCGGCTTGTGCGCGGGGGCTGCGGCGGCGGTCAACCACGTGGTCGACCGCCGCGTCGATGCACTGATGGCCCGCACCCACAAGCGCCCGCTGGCCCAGGGCCGGGTCGCGCCCTTGCCGGCCTTGCTGTTCGCCTTGCTGTTGGCCTTGGCGGGGATGGCCCTGCTGCTGGCCTTCACCAACCCCCTCACCGCCTGGCTCACCCTGGCTTCGCTGCTCGGTTACGCGGTGCTCTATACCGGCTTTCTCAAGCGTGCCACGCCGCAGAACATCGTGATCGGTGGCCTGGCCGGAGCGGCTCCGCCGTTGCTGGGCTGGGTGGCGGTCAGCGGGCACCTGGGCGCCGAACCACTGCTGCTGGTGCTGATCATCTTCGCCTGGACGCCACCGCACTTCTGGGCCCTGGCGATTCATCGCAAGGAGGAGTACGCAAAAGCTGATATTCCCATGCTCCCCGTTACCCACGGCGAGCGCTACACGGCCCTGCACATCCTGCTCTACACCTTGATATTGCTGGCGGTGAGCCTGTTGCCCTATGCCATCCACATGAGCGGACCGTTGTACCTGGCCTGTGCCATGGTCCTGGGCTTGCGCTTCCTGCACTGGGCCTGGGTGTTGTACCGTGGCACCCGGCCGCACGCGGCGATCAAGACGTTCAAGTACTCTATCGGCTACCTGTTCGCCTTGTTCATCGCGTTGCTCGTAGACCACTACCTGTTGCTGAACCTATGACCCGAACCCAGAAAACCGTCTTCATCCTCGTTGCCCTGGTCGCGCTGATCATGGGCCTGACCGTCAACAAGGTGCTCAACGACCGTGGTCAGTTGAACCCCACCGAGCTGATCGATGCCGGCATCATCCTGCTGCCGCAGAGCCGCACCGTGCCGGATGTCACCATGACCGACCAGAACGGCCAGCCGCTGGTGCTTGACCAGCTCAAGGGCAAGTGGTCGTTGCTGTTCTTCGGCTATACCTACTGCCCGGACATCTGCCCGACCACCCTGGCCCAGCTGCGCCAGGTGAAGAGCGAGTTGCCCAAGGAGGCGCTGGAGCGTCTGCAGGTGGTGCTGGTGAGCGTCGACCCGAACCGCGACACGCCGAACCAGCTCAAACAGTACCTGGGCTACTTCGACAAGGATTTCGTCGGGGTGGCGGGGTCGACCGAGGACACCCAGAAGCTGGCCAATGCCTTGAGCATTCCGTTCATCCCGGCCGATACCAGCAAGCCGGGCTACACCGTGGATCACAGCGGCAACCTGGCGGTGGTCGGGCCGGACGGGCGCCAGCGCGGGTTCATCCGTGCGCCGTTCAACAACCAGAAGCTGGTGGCGCAGTTGCCGGGTCTGGTCAAGCGCGATTGATCGGGGCTAGAAAACATCGCGGGGCAAGCCCACTCCCACGTGATAGTCGTGGGAGCGGGCTTGCCCCGCAATTGTTTCAGGCGTTGATCAGAACGCCGGCACCACGGCGCCCTTGTACTTCTCGGTGATGAACTGCTTCACCTCAGGCGAGTGCAGGGCCTGTACCAGCTTCTTCACCGCGTCCGCGTCCTTGTTGTCCTCGCGGGTCACCAGGATGTTCACGTACGGAGAGTCCTTGCCTTCGATGGCCAGGGCGTCTTTTTCCGGGTTGAGCTTGGCTTCCAGCGCGTAGTTGGTGTTGATCAGGGCGGCATCGACCTGGGTCAGCACACGCGGGATGGTCGCGGCTTCCAGCTCCCGGAACTTCAGGTTTTTCGGGTTCTCGGCGATGTCCTTGATGGTCGACAGGATGTTCGTGTTGTCCTTGAGCTTGATCACCCCTGCCTTGTCCAGCAGCAGCAGGGCGCGGCCGCCATTGGTGGCGTCGTTGGGGATGACCACCGCAGCGCCGGATGGCAGCTCGTCGAGCTTCTTGACCTTGCTCGAATACACACCCAGTGGCTCGATGTGCACGCCGGCAACACTTACCAGGTGAGTGCCCTTGGCCTTGTTGAACTCATCCAGGTACGGCTGGTGCTGGAAGAAGTTGGCGTCCAGGCGCTTTTCCGCGACCTGCACGTTCGGCTGGATGTAGTCGGTGAATTCCTTGACCTTCAGCTCCACGCCTTCTTTGGCCAGCTGTGGCTGGATGAACTTGAGGATCTCGGCGTGCGGCACCGGGGTGGCGGCGACGGTCAGGGTCTCGGCGTGGGCCGAGAAGGCCGCGACGGCGGCGACAACAGCAAGCAGCTTCTTCATTGATCACTCCTTGTGAGGGCCGCGACGGCCCCCGAACGGGTCGGCCGGGCCGACCCCATTGGGGTTACTTACGGGAAAAATGCACGACCAGCTTGTCGCCGATCATCTGTAGCACCTGGACCAGGATCACCAGCAGTACCACGGTGACGATCATCACGTCGGTCTGGAAGCGCTGGTAGCCGAAGCGGATCGACAGGTCGCCCAGGCCACCGGCACCCACCACGCCGGCCATGGCGGTGTAGGACACCAGGGTGATGGCCGTTACGGTGATAGCGGCGATGATGCCCGGCATGGCTTCAGGGAGCACTGCCTTGAAGATGATCTGGCGGGTGGTGGCGCCCATCGATTGGGTGGCCTCGATGATGCCGCGATCCACTTCACGCAGGGCCGTCTCGACCAGGCGTGCGAAGAACGGCGTCGTGCCGACCACCAGCGGCGGAATCGCGCCCGCGACACCCAGCGAGGTACCGGTGATCAGTACCGTGATCGGGATCATCACGATCAGCAGGATGATGAACGGCACCGAGCGCACGATGTTGACGATGGTCGCCAGCACTGCGTAGATCTTCTTGTGCTCGAACATCTGCCGAGGGCTGAACAGGAACAGCACGACGCCCAGCGGCAGGCCGAGCAGGATGATGAAGGCCAGTGAGATGAACAGCATGACCATGGTGTCGTTGGTCGCTTGCCAGATCTCGACCCAGTCGACGTTGGCGAAATAGCTGAGGATGTCCATCAGCGCAGTACCTCCATATGTACATCAGCTGCAGTGAAGCGGGCGAATGCCGCGTCCATGTCTCCGCCGATCAAGGCGAGGGTCAGCTGGCCATAGGGAATGTCCTTGATGCGGTCGATGCGTCCGGCCAGGATGCTGTAGTCGACACCGGTTTCGCGGGCCACGGTGCCCAGCAGCGGCGCGTAGGTGGCGCAACCCTGGAACGTCAGGCGCACGATACGGCCCGGCACATGGGCGAAGTCGTCGCGTTGCTCGTTCTCGTCGATCTGCTCGTCCTCCTGGACGAAACGCCGGGTGGTGGCGTGCTGCGGGTGCAGGAACACTTCAGCCACCGGGCCTTGCTCGACGATCTGCCCGGCGTCCATCACCGCCACGCGGTCGCAGACCCGGCGGATCACGTCCATCTCGTGGGTGATCAGTACGATGGTCAGTTTCAGCTCGCGGTTGATCTCGGCCAGCAGTTGCAGCACCGAGGCGGTGGTCTGCGGGTCGAGGGCGCTGGTGGCCTCGTCGCACAGCAGGATCTTCGGGTTGGTGGACAGGGCGCGGGCGATGCCGACGCGTTGTTTCTGCCCGCCCGACAGCTGCGCCGGGTACTTCTTCGCATGCTCGGACAGGCCGACACGGGCCAGCAGTTCGGTGACGCGCTTGTCGATCTCGCCACGCGACAGCTCGCCGGCCAGCACCAGCGGCAGGGCGACGTTGTCGGCGACGGTCTTGGACGCCAGCAGATTGAAATGCTGGAAGATCATACCGACCTGCTGGCGGAAGCGGCGCAGCTGGTTGGCGTCGAAGGCGGTGACGTCCTCGCCGTCGACCACGATCTTGCCGCCGGACGGCTCCTCGAGGCGGTTGATCAGACGCAGCATGGTGCTCTTGCCGGCACCGGAGTGGCCGATCAGGCCGAACACCTGGCCATCTTCGATGGTCAGGCTGGTCGGATTCAGGGCCGGAATATCCCTACCGGCGACGCGGTAGGTCTTGTGGACATTTTGAAACTCGATCACTGAGCGAACCTTGTGGGGCGCATGGAATTTGGGTCAGCGGTTAGCCGGGGTCGCGCATTTTAGCCTTTTCCCCTGCCTGTTCTTAGCATTAATTTCGCAATGCTCCAATCCAATCGGCATATCGCGACGGTCGGCAATCCGATTGAACGCATCCGACGGCGGCCCAGTCACTAATTGAACAAGCCCGAACGGGCAGCCTGATGACTGATGAGGAGAGCCGAAGATGCCCAGCAAGACGCCCCAGGCGCCACAGCCCAGCCCTGTCGCCGGCACCGACACCCCGGACAAGGCCAACACCAACGCCAAGCTGCAGAGCCTGGAGGCGTTTCGCAGCGACGCCAGCGGCCAGGCGCTGCGCACCAACCAGGGGGTGAAGGTCGCCGACAACCAGAACAGCCTCAAGGCCGGCGTCCGCGGGCCTTCGCTGCTCGAAGACTTCATCATGCGCGAGAAGATCACCCACTTCGATCATGAGCGCATACCCGAGCGTATCGTCCATGCCCGCGGGACCGGCGCCCATGGATACTTCCAAAGCTACGGCTGCCATGCCGAACTGACCAAGGCCGGTTTCCTGCAAGATCCCGAGAAAATAACCCCGGTGTTTGTACGCTTTTCCACCGTGCAGGGCCCACGTGGCTCGGGTGACACGGTGCGAGACGTGCGTGGCTTTGCGGTGAAGTTCTACACCGATGAGGGCAATTTCGATCTGGTCGGCAACAACATGCCGGTGTTCTTCATCCAGGACGCGATCAAGTTTCCCGACTTCGTCCACGCGGTCAAACCCGAACCGCACAACGAGATACCCACCGGTGGCTCTGCCCACGATACCTTCTGGGACTTCGTATCGCTGGTGCCGGAATCCGCGCACATGGTCATGTGGGCCATGTCCGACCGCGCCATCCCGCGTAGCCTGCGGATGATGGAAGGCTTTGGCGTGCATACCTTCCGGTTGATCAATGCCCAAGGCGTGGCCAGCTTCGTCAAGTTCCACTGGAAGCCGCGCCAGGGCGTGCACTCGGTGCTGTGGGACGAAGCCCAGAAGCTTGCAGGCAAGGACACCGACTACCACCGCCGCGACCTGTGGGAGGCCATCGAGACCGGCCATTATCCGGAGTGGGAGCTGGGCGTGCAGATCGTCCCTGAGGCCGATGAGCACAAGTTCGACTTCGACCTGCTCGACCCGACCAAGCTCATCCCCGAGGAGCTGGTGCCGGTGACCCCGCTGGGCAAGATGGTGCTCGACCGCAACCCGGACAACTTCTTCGCCGAAGTGGAGCAGATCGCCTTCTGCCCGGGGCATATCGTGCCGGGCATCGATTTCAGCAATGATCCCTTGCTGCAGGGCCGGTTGTTCTCGTACACCGACACCCAGATAAGCCGCCTGGGCGGACCGAACTTCCACGAGATCCCGATCAACCGCCCTGTCGCGCCCAATCACAGCAGCCAGCGCGATGCCATGCACCGCATGACCATCGACAAGGGGCGGGCCTCCTACGAGCCCAACTCGATCGATGGCGGCTGGCCGAAGGAAACGCCGCCCGCCGCGCAGGATGGCGGTTTCGAGAGTTACCAGGAACGTATCGATGCGAACAAGATCCGCCAGCGCAGCGAGTCGTTCGGCGACCATTTCTCCCAGGCGCGGCTGTTCTTCCAGAGCATGAGCCCCACCGAGCAGCAGCACATCATCAAGGCCTACAGCTTTGAACTGGGCAAGGTCGAGCGCGAGGCGATCCGGGCGCGGGAGGTGAACGAAATCCTGGCCAACATCGATCTCAAGTTGGCGGCAGCGGTGGCCGCCAACCTCGGGCTGCCGACGCCGAAGGCCGGCACGGTCAAGGTCAAGGGCGGCAAGCCGGCGCAGTCAAAGGCCTTGAGCCAGATGAACCACCCCGGGGATATCGGCATCAGTGGGCGCAAGATCGCCATCCTGGTGGCTGATGGCGTGGATGACGCGAGTGTCGACAAGGTGGTCAAGGCGCTGCAGGCGCAACGTGCGCGCCCCATGCTGCTGGGGCCGACGTCGGCACCGGTGAAGACTGCCGGTGGCATGCAGCTGCCGGTGGATGCGTCGATGGAAGGGATGCCGTCGGTGATGTTCGACGGCGTGTGGGTGCCGGCCGGCAAGGCTTCGCTGGAGGCGCTGGAAAACAGCGGCGTGGCCAAGCATTTCCTGCTTGAGGCCTACAAGCATCTCAAGCCCATGGGCGTAGCCAGTGAGGGCAAGCTACTGCTGAACAAGCTGGGGCTCAAGGAAGATACGGGGCTGTTGCTGGGCGATGATCAGAAGGCGCTTGAGGCCTTCTTCAAGGCAGTCGAGGGACACCGGGTGTGGGCGCGGGAGGCGGCTGCCGAAGCGATACCAGCCTAACAGTGCATCGCGGGGCCAGTCGGATCGCCGCACCGCCGCTCCCACTAAGCCAGGTAAGGGCTGGCGGGAGCGGCGGTGCGGCGATCCGACTGGCCCCGCGATTGTTCACTGCTGATGAGGGATCAGCACCACCTGCGCCGGCATCGAGCGCTGGATCTCATGCTTTTGCTCAAGCTCGAAACCACTGTCGAGCTTGCGCACGCGCTTCTCCAGCAGGGTCTTTAGCCACGGCGCGTCCTGGGTCCGCGGCACCTGGAACACCACCTCGCACTGGTAATTCACTACATCGGCGGCAATGTCATCCAACTGGCGGCGCATCGCCCGACCGTCGGTGGTCTTCAACGCCACCACGGTGCTGGGCGCGGTCGGGTCGATGACCCGGGCCCTGGGCTTGGACTCGGCCGCCTTCAGCGCTGCCTCGGCCTTTTCCAGCTCGGCCTTGCGCGCCTGGGCCATGGCATCGCCGCCGGTCAGGGCCGGTGCCTGGGGCATCAGCGCCCGGGCGCGGGCCAGCGCGGTGGCGGCGGCATTCACATCGCCCTTTTGCAGGACGATGCGGCTGCGTTGCAGGTAGGCCTCGGCCAGCTGGCGTTGGTGCGGCTCGAGGCGCGCATCGCCCGGCGCCTGGGCCTGCAGCGCGGCCAGCTGGTCCTCGGCGGTGGCCAGTTCGTTGCTGGCGATGCTTTGTTCCAGCTGCTGCCAGGCATCCGGCTGGGCAGGCGCGACCGGCTGCTCGGCCGGCTTGCTGGAGCAGGCGGCCAGGAACAGGGAAAACGCGGCAACAAGCAGATAACGTGAGGCGAACGGCTTCATTCCTGCGACTCTCTATTTGCGCAAAAAGCGAGCAAGTCTACACCCAGGTGCGCACGCTCGAAAACTGGTCTTGTCAGACCTGCAAGCGATGAAAAGGTTGCAGGGCGCGTCAGCAGGCGCCCTGGAATCTCAGCGTTTCGGCAACGCCAGGCTCAGCAAGAATAGCACCGCCGCACAGACCACGATCGAAGGCCCAGCCGGGGTGTCCTTGAACCAGGACAGCGCCAGGCCGCCGCAGACCGCGGTAACCCCCAGCAGGCTGGCGCCCACGGCCATCTGCTCCGGCGAGCGGGCGTGACGCTGTGCCGCGGCGGCCGGGATGATCAGCAGCGAGGTGATCAGCAGCACGCCCACGATCTTCATCGCCACCGCGATCACCACGGCGATCAGCAGCATCAGCGCCAGGCGCAGGCCGGCCACCGGCAGGCCCTCGACCATCGCCAGCTCCTCGTGCACGGTGACCGCCAGCAGCGGCCGCCAGAACATCGCCAGCAGCACCAGCACCAGCGCGCTGCCGCCGAGTATCCAGGCCAGGTCGGTGGGGCTGATCGCCAGCAGGTCGCCGAACAGGTAGGCCATCAGGTCGATGCGCACATCGTGCATGAAGCTCAGCACCACCAGGCCCAGCGACAGGGTGCTGGGCGCGAG
This sequence comes from Pseudomonas sp. TE6283, assembly GCF_054060555.1. Classification (NCBI taxonomy): domain Bacteria; kingdom Pseudomonadati; phylum Pseudomonadota; class Gammaproteobacteria; order Pseudomonadales; family Pseudomonadaceae; genus Pseudomonas; species Pseudomonas sp. TE6283. Next base: position 365,113 of record NZ_JBSSDH010000002.1, on the reverse strand, counting down.
GATCCCGAGCAGGGTGTCCGAGGCCAGTGGCTGGCGCTGTTGCAGGGTCACCAGCAGGATCGCCAGCAACAGGCAGCCGACGGTCACCGCCAGCGCCGGGCTGACGTCCAGGGCGAAGCCCAGCGCCACGCCGAGCAGCGCGGCGTGGGACAGGGTGTCGCCGAAGTAGGCCATGCGCCGCCAGACCACGAAGGAGCCCAGCGGGCCGGCGACGAGCGCCAGCGACAGGCCGGCAAGCAGGGCGTAGAGAAGAAAATCAGCCATGCTTGCAGTGTTCTCCGTGGACATGGGCGCCGGGGGCGATCACCGAGCCGTGCAGGTCGTGGCTGTGATCGTGATGGTGGTGGTAGATGGCCAGGCTCGGCGCGTTCTGGCCGAACAGCTCGACGAAGGCCGGATCGTTGCTGACCTGCTCCGGGTGGCCCGAGCAGCACACATGGCGGTTGAGGCAGACCACCTGGTCGGTGGCGCTCATTACCAGGTGCAGGTCGTGGGAGACCATCAGCACGCCGCAGCCATGGCGGTCGCGCAGGCGGGTGATCAGGTTGTACAGCTCGGTCTGGCCGACCACGTCGACGCCCTGCACCGGTTCGTCCAGTACCAGCAGTTCGGGTTCGCGCAGCAGGGCGCGGGCCAGCAGCACGCGCTGCATTTCGCCGCCGGAGATGGTCTGGATCGGGCTGTCGATCACCTGCTCGGCGCCGACTTCCTGCAGCGCCGCCAAGGCTGCCGCGCGGTCTACCCCGGGCACCAGGCGCAGGAAGCGCAGCACCGACAGCGGCAGCGTGGCGTCTACCTGGATCTTCTGCGGCATGTAGCCGATACGCAGTTTCGGCTTGCGCCACACCTTGCCGCGGTGCGGCTTGAGCAGGCCGAGCACGGCGCGCACCAGGGTGGTCTTGCCGGCGCCGTTGGGGCCGATCAGGGTGACGATCTGCCCGGGCGCGACGGCCAGGTCGATGCTGTCGAGCACCGCCTCGCCGCCGAAGCTGACGCCGACCTGCGCAAGGCGGATCAGGGCGTCGCTCATGCCTTGCCCCGGCAGTTGCCGCACAGGCCGACCACTTCGACCGTCTGCGTCTCGACGGCGAAGCCCACGGCCTTGGCGCTGCTGACGATGGCGTCGCTGATGCTGTTCTGCTCGAGCTCGATGGCCACATGGCAGGCGCGGCAGATCAGGAACTGGCCCTGGTGCGCATGCTCGGGGTGGCTGCAGCCGATGAAGGCGTTGAGCGAGGCGATGCGGTGCACCAGGCCGTTCTCCAGCAGGAAGTCCAGCGCCCGGTAGACGGTGGGCGGCGCGGCGCGGCGGCCGTCCTGCTCGCTGAGCACGGCGAGGATGTCGTAGGCGCCCAGCGGCTTGTGGCTCTGCCACACCAGCTCCAGCACGCGGCGGCGCAGGGCGGTCAGGCGCAGGCCCTGACGGTTGCACAGCGCGTCGGCCTCGGCCAGCGCACTGTGGACGCAGTGGGAATGATCGTGGGGACGGTGGGCCAGCGGCGTGATGGACATGGGCAGCGACGGTTCAGGATGGAGACGTTATTATGTTACCTGTTTCTGACGACCCGAGTATCCACCGTGTCCCGATTCCTTGCCCTCTTTGTCGCTTTCATCGCTTTTTCGGCCCACGCCGACGTGCGCGTGCTGACCAGCATCAAGCCCCTTCAGCAGATCGCAGCCGCCGTCCAGGACGGTGTCGGCAGCCCCGACGTGCTGCTGCCGCCGGGGGCGTCTCCGCACAACTACGCGCTACGCCCCTCCGATGTACGCAAGGTCGCCGATGCCGACCTGCTGTACTGGATCGGCCCGGACATGGAAGGCTTCCTGCCCCGTGTGCTGAAGAGCCGCGCCAAGCCGACCGTGGCCGTGCAGTCGCTGTCGGGTATGCAGTTGCGTCACTTCGGCGAGGACAGCCACTCCCACGACGAGGAGGACCACGACGATCACGACCATGACCACCGTCCGGGCAGCCTTGACGCGCACCTGTGGTTGTCGTCAGTGAATGCCCGGGTGATCGCGACGAAGATGGCCGGCGACCTGGCGGCAGCGGATCCGGCCAATGCGCCGCGCTACCAGGCCAACCTCAAGCTGTTCGTCGAGCGCATGGACGCCCTGGATGGGCGAATCAAGCAGCGGGTGGCGGGGATCGCCGGCAAGCCGTACTTCGTGTTCCACGAAGCCTTCGATTACTTCGAGGCCGCTTATGGCCTGAAGCACACCGGTGTGTTCAGCGTCGCCTCGGAAGTGCAGCCGGGCGCGCAGCACGTCGCCGCCATGCGCAAACGCCTGCAGGCGGTGGGCAAGACCTGTGTGTTCAGCGAGCCGCCGCTGCGCCCGCGCCTGGCCGAGACGCTGACCGCTGGTTTGCCGGTGCGCCTGGCGGAGCTGGATGCGCTGGGGGGCAGCGATGCGGTGGATGCCAGGGGCTATGAGCGCTTGCTGGAGAAGCTGGGCAACGACCTGACCGGCTGCCTGGAACAGCTGTAGGAGCAGCTGTCTTGCTCAATTGCTAAAGCTAGCGCGCCCCCTGTGGGAGCGGCCTTGTGTCGCGAAAGGGCCGCATAGCGGCCCCGGCAATATCAGCTTGATGCGCAGATCTGGGGGCGCTTCGCACCCCTTTCGCGACGCAAGGCCGCTCCCACAGGGGACGGTTCCCTGCTCGACAGTGCAGAGCGGATCCCCTGCAGGTTGCGTTATCGCCCTTTAGAGCGCGAACGGCAGCTTCAGTGCCACCTGCTGGCGCTGCGCCAGGCGCACTTCGAACTCGCTCGGATCATGGATCATCACGTCCATCCCGGCGAAGGCCTGCGCCGCGATCAGGCGCGACAGCCAGAAGCGCACGCAGGCCACCCGCAGCATCACCGGCCACAGTTCGGCCTCGGCGGCGGTGAACGGCCGCAGCGCCGCATAGGCGCCCAGCAGGGCCTGGGCGCGCGGCAGGTCGATGCCGCCCTGCTCGTCCAGGCACCAGTCGTTCACGGTGATGGCAATGTCATACAGCATCGGCCCGGAGCAGGCGTTGTAGAAGTCGATCAGCCCGGTCAGGTGGGTGCCTTCGAACATCACGTTGTCGCGGAACAGGTCGGCGTGCAGGTTGGCCTTGGGCAGGGCGAGGATCTGCGCCTTGTGCGCGGTGATTTCCGCCAGTGCCGGCTGCAATAGCCCGGCCTGTTCCCGGTTCAGGCCCGGCAGCAGCTCGGCGCCCGAATCCAGCATCCAGTCCAGGCCGCGGTCGGTGCGGCGCTCGATGATGCGCTCGCGGGTGGCCAGGTGGATGTGCGCCAACAGCTCGCCGACCTGGGCGCAGTGCTGGTTGTTAGGGGCCTTGATGTGCTTGCCCGACAGCCGTGGCTGCAACAGCGCCGGCTTGCCGCACAGCTCGCGCAGGCCGTTGCCGTCGCGGTCGCGCAGGGCGTAGGGCACTGGCATGTCGGCCGCGTGCAGCACGTCGAGCAGCTCGATGAAGAACGGCATGTCTTCAGCCGGCCCGCGCTCGATCAGTGTGAGGACGAACTCCCCCTTTTCCAGGCTGACGAAGAAATTGCTGTTCTCGGTACCGGCGGCGATGCCCTGGAAATCGAGCAGGCGACCCAGCTCGTATGGCGCCAGAAAGGTTTCCAGCTCAGGCCGGGACACAGGGGTGAAGACTGACATGTTGAAGAATTGCCCATGCGGGCACTTCCGCCGGAAGTGCCTGGTTGATAAGAACGATACGCGTTACTAGCTTACCACTCGAAGATCTTCCAGGACGGAATCAGCATGTCCGGCTGGTCGGAACGAATGAAATTGGCTTCGGAGCCATCGGCGCGTACCAGGAAATAAGGCGTGCCGTTCTTCGGCGTGACCTTGATCGCATACAGGAAGCCGTTTTGACGGTACTCCTGGATGGTCTTGTCGCCTTCCGTGCGAATGGTTACATCGGGATCGGCCGATGGGGCTTCGTCTGCCGCCTGGGTGACGACCGGCATGGTGGCCAGCAGACCGAGCAGTAACAGGCGAATGGGTGTGCGCATGATAACCTAGTCCTTTTGTCGTCATTGATCCGGCTATTCTAGCGCCGGACCCGTCGAAAAGGTTGATTCTCCTCATGAGCCAAGCGCCCCTCGTCCTGGTGGACGGTTCGTCCTACCTCTACCGCGCCTTTCACGCACTGCCGCCGCTGACCACCTCCAAGGGCATGCCCACCGGCGCGGTCAAGGGCGTGCTGAACATGCTCAAGAGCCTGCGCAAGCAGTACCCGGACAGCCTGTTCGCGGTGGTTTTCGACGCCAAGGGCGGGACCTTCCGCGACGCCATGTTCGCCGAGTACAAGGCCAACCGCCCAAGCATGCCCGACGACCTGCGGGTGCAGGTCGAGCCGCTGCACGCCAGCGTCCGCGCCCTCGGCTACCCGCTGTTGTGCGTCGAAGGCGTGGAGGCCGACGACGTCATCGGCACCCTGGCGCGCAGCAGCGCCGCCGCCGGCCGTCCGGTGATCATCTCGACCGGCGACAAGGACATGGCCCAGCTGGTGGACGGCCATGTCACCCTGGTCAACACCATGACCGGCAGCGTGCTGGACATCGCCGGTGTGCACGAAAAGTTCGGCGTAGGTCCCGAGCACATCATCGATTTTCTCGCCCTGATGGGCGACAAGGTCGACAACATCCCCGGCGTGCCGGGCGTTGGCGAGAAGACCGCGGTCGGCCTGCTGACCGGTATCGGCGGTGGCCTTCGCGACCTGTACGACAACCTCGACAAGGTGCCGGCCCTGGCCATCCGTGGCGCCAAGACCCTGCCGGCCAAGCTCGAGGAGCACCGCGACGCGGCCTTCCTGTCCTACGAGCTGGCGACCATCAAGTGCGATGTCGAGCTGGATGTCGAAGTGGACGCCCTGGTCTGCGGCGAACCGGACCGCGAGGTGCTGCTGGCGCTGTACACCGAGATGGAATTCAAGAGCTGGGTGGCCGAGGTCCAGCGCAGTGCGCCCCGGGCCGGTGGCAGCGTTGCTGCCGACGTTGAACCTGTGGCCGAGAAGGTCGAGCCGAAGTACGAGACCATCCTCGACCAGGCGCGTTTCGACGCCTGGCTGGAGAAGCTGCGCCAGGCGCCGCTGTTCGCCTTCGACACCGAGACCACCGGCCTCGACGCGCAGCAGGCGCAACTCGTTGGCCTGTCGTTCGCCGTCGAGCCCCACGAGGCCGCCTATGTACCGCTGGCCCACGATTACGAAGGCGCCCCCGCCCAGCTCGACCGTGACGCCGTGCTGCTGGCCCTGAAGCCCCTTCTGGAAGACCCGGCCAAGGGCAAGATCGGCCAGAACGCCAAGTACGACATCAACATCCTGGCCAACGGCAGCCCGGCCATCCTGATGCGCGGCGTGGCCTACGACACCATGCTCGAGTCCTATGTGCTCGACTCCACCGCCACTCGTCACGACATGGACAGCCTGGCGCAGAAGTACCTGGACCACACCACCATCGGTTTCGAGGACATCGCCGGCAAGGGCGCCAAGCAACTGACCTTCAACCAGATCCCCCTGGAAAAGGCCGGCCCCTACGCGGCCGAGGACGCCGACATCACCCTGCGCCTGCACCACGCGTTGCAGGCGCGCTTGGCCAAGACGCCGAGCGTGCTGCCGGTGCTGATGGACATCGAGATGCCGCTGGTGCCGGTGCTGGCGAAGATCGAGCGCCAGGGCGCGCTGGTCGACGCCGCGCTGCTCGGCGTGCAGAGCGGCGAGCTGGGGGCGAAGCTGGTGGAGCTTGAGCGAGAGGCATACGCCCTGGCCGGCGAGGAGTTCAACCTGGGCTCGCCCAAGCAGTTGGGCGCGATCCTCTACGACAAGCTGGGCATGCCGGTGCTGAGCAAGACCGCCAAGGGCCAGCCGTCCACCGCCGAGGCGGTCCTGGATGACCTGGCCGAGCAGGGCTACCCGCTGCCCAAGGTGCTCATGCAGTACCGCAGCCTGAGCAAGCTCAAGAGCACCTACACCGACAAGCTGCCGGGGCAGATCAACCCGCGCACCGGGCGGATCCACACCTCCTACCAGCAGGCCGTGGCCGCCACCGGCCGGCTGTCGTCCAGCGACCCGAACCTGCAGAACATCCCGGTGCGCACCGCCGAAGGCCGGCGCATTCGCCAGGCCTTCGTCGCCAGCCCCGGCTACAAACTGCTGGCGGCGGACTATTCGCAGATCGAGCTGCGCATCATGGCTCATCTGGCCAAGGACGAAGGCCTGCTGCATGCCTTCCGCAACGACCTGGACGTCCACCGTGCCACCGCCGCCGAAGTGTTCGGCGTGGCCCTGGCGGACGTCACCAGCGACCAGCGTCGCAGCGCCAAGGCGATCAACTTCGGCCTGATCTATGGCATGAGCGCGTTCGGCCTGGCCAAGCAGATCGGCGTCGACCGCAAGCAGTCCCAGGACTACATCGACCGCTATTTCGCCCGTTACCCCGGCGTGTTGGCCTACATGGAGCGCACCCGCGCCCAGGCCGCCGAGCAAGGTTTCGTCGAGACCCTGTTCGGCCGTCGCCTGTACCTGCCGGACATCAACGCCAAGAACCCGGCCCTGCGCAAAGGCGCCGAGCGCACCGCGATCAACGCCCCGATGCAGGGCACCGCGGCGGACATCATCAAGCGCGCGATGGTAGCGGTGGACAACTGGCTGACCGACAGCAAGCTGGATGCGCGAGTGATCCTGCAGGTGCACGACGAACTGGTGCTCGAAGTGCGCGAGGACTTGGTCGAGCAGGTGAAAGATGAAATTCGTGGCTATATGAGCGGTGCCGCGGAACTCGACGTGCCGCTGCTGGTGGAAGTGGGCGTTGGCTCGAATTGGGACGAAGCTCACTAAACGCCGCGTGAAAGCTGTGTAGGATCTGCGGCGTAGTGTCGCGGATCCGGTACTGGCCTCGGGCCTTAGATCAGGAGTTTCATGAAACTATCGCAAATAGTTTCGAGGGGCTCGGAACTAAACCGGTGAACCGCCACTCAGAGGTACTGAATGGCTGGTGAAGCCTTTCGATGCTCCTATGTTGTGTTAAGTGTTGGCAGATATCTGGACCCCGCCCTAGCGGTCCGGACTTGGACCCCGAACTTCCCCCTCCCCATACGAAGTCCGGGGTTTTTTTTTGCCCGCAATTCGGCCTGAAGCCTGGGAAATCCGTGGGAGCGGGGGGGGGGCCCCCCCCCCCCCGCCGCGGGGGCCCCCCCCCCCCCCCCCCCCCGGCCCGGGGGGGGGCACGCGCCGGGGGGGGGGGGCGGGGGGGGGGGGCCGGCCCCCCCCCCGGGCGGCCCCCCCCCCCGGGGCGGGGGGGGGGGGGGGGGGGGCCCCCGCGGCGGGGGGGGGGGGGCCCCCCCCCCGCTCCCACGTAAGTATCCCTTGGCCTTCAGACAGCAGGCTTGTCTTCCAGCTCCATCCAGTCCGCCAGCACCCGGTAGGCCTCCTCCAGCCCCTGGCGCTTGGGCGCCGAGAACAGCTGGATGGTCGCCGCATCGCCCCAGCCCTTGCGGATTTCCGCCTGCACCTTGAGCAGGGTGTTCTTGCCGGCGCCATGGGTCAGCTTGTCGGCCTTGGTCAGCAGGATGTGCATGGGCATGCCGCTGGCCTTGGCCCAGTCGAGCATCATCTTGTCGAAGTCGGTCATCGGGTGGCGGGTGTCCATCATCAGGATCACCCCGCGCAGGCACTCGCGGCTGCCCAGGTAGGCTTCCAGGTGTTTCTGCCAGTGCTGCTTGAGCGGAATCGGCACTTTTGCATAACCGTAGCCCGGCAGGTCGACCAAACGCCGTTCATCGTCCAGACTGAAGAAATTCAGCAGCTGGGTGCGCCCGGGGGTCTTCGAGGTGCGCGCCAGGCTGGCGTGGGTCAGGGTGTTGAGGGCGCTGGACTTACCGGCGTTGGAACGGCCGGCGAAAGCCACCTCGTAACCCTGGTCTTCGGGGCATTGTTCGACCTTGGCGGCGCTGAGGGCGAATTTGGCTTTCTGGCAGAGGCCGAGGATGGGGTTCTTGACTTGCATGGGATTTCCGATGTGGGTGTTGCCCAGCGCTGGAGGCGTAGGACCAGGCCTGGCAAGCGGTGTCGTTTCCGTTTGGCTGGCGGAAGTATATAATGCCCCAGTTTTTGTGTGCTCATTCGCCCAGCGAAGGCAATTGAGCATGGGGTGTCGAACAATAGCTCGCGCAACAGAACGCAGCGCGGCCCCCAACCCTGTCAGGTCGTTTCGCATGGCGAAATGGCTGCTTGCTGTCGGTATGTTCCTGCCGTTTTTCAGCGCACAGGCTACACAGGATCCCGAGGCGTTGTACAACCGCACGTGCGCGGCCTGTCACGCCGGACAACTGCCCCAGGCACCCCAAAGCGGTGACCGGGCGGCCTGGGAGCCAAGGCTGGCGCGAGGCATGGAGCAACTGGTGGTGCATGTTACACAGGGTTTCAAGGCTATGCCGCCGCGTGGATTGTGCATGGACTGCAGTGCCGAGGACTACCGTTTGGTCATCCTTTGGATGAGCGGCAGTCCCGATACATAACATTTCACCCTTAGCCGTGTTGGATTAGCTGATGAACAAACTATTCGTGAGTCTGCTGTTGACCATGGGGGTCGCAGGTGCGGCAACTGCTGCGGGACCCATCAAAGGCGATGCTGCTGCCGGTCAGGCCAAAACAGCTGTCTGTGGGGCCTGCCACAACCCTGACGGCAACAGCCTGGCACCGAACTTCCCGAAACTCGCCGGCCAAGGCGAGCCCTACCTGAACAAGCAGCTGCATGACATCAAGGACGGCAAGCGTACCGTGCCGGAGATGACCGGCTTGCTGGCCAACTTCAACGACCAGGACCTGGCCGATATCGCCGCCTATTTCGCCAGCCAGAAAGGCAGCGTGGGCGCCGCCGACCCGAAACTGGTCGAGCGTGGCAGTGCCCTGTTCAATGGCGGCAACCTCGAGAATGGCCTGCCCGCCTGCACCGGCTGCCACTCGCCCAACGGCGCGGGCCTTGCCCTGGCGAAATTCCCGCACCTGAGCGGCCAGCACGCGCAGTACGTCAGCAAGCAACTGACCGACTTCCGCGAAGGCAACCGCACCAACGACGGCGACGCCATGATCATGCGCAACATCGCCGTCAAGCTGAGCAACAAGGACATCGAAGCGCTGTCCAGCTACATCCAGGGCCTGCACTGACTTACGCGTTAACACTCGGTTAATGCACCAGCGCTAAAGATGAAAAGGGCAGCCCAGGCTGCCCTTTTTTCTGTCCATAGCCGTTACACTACAGAACTCGAGCCCTATCCGGCCTGTCCTACACGGGTCGCGTCGAGGCGACCAAAGACTGCCCAGGAGTAAAGCATGCGTAAACTGATTCTCAGCGCCGCGCTGGTCGCCGCCAGCGTATTCGGTATGGCCGCCGTGCAGGCCGCGGAGCCTGCAACCGCCGGCAAGGAATATATCGAGCTGAGCAACCCCGTTCAGGTGTCCGTGCCTGGCAAGATCGAAGTCGTCGAGCTGTTCTGGTACGGCTGCCCGCACTGCTACCACTTCGAACCGGTCATCAATCCCTGGATCGACAAGCTGCCCAAGGATGTCAATTTCAAGCGCGTACCGGCCATGTTCGGTGGCCCATGGGATGCCCACGGCCAGATGTTCCTGACCCTGGAAGCCATGGGGGTGGAGCACAACGTCCACAACGCGGTATTCGATGCCATCCAGAACAAGCGCATGCGTCTGACCAAGCCTGAAGAAATGGCCGACTTCCTGGCCACCCAGGGCGTGGACAAGGACAAGTTCCTCGCCACCTTCAATTCCTTCGCCATCAAGGGCCAGGTCAACCAGGCCAAGGAGCTGGCCAAGAAGTACGAGATCACTGGCGTACCGAGCATGGTCGTCAACGGCAAATACCGCTTCGACCTGGGCACCGCCCAAGGTCCGGAAGGCGTGCTGAACGTCGCCGACCAACTGATCGCCAAGGAGCGCGCCGCTAAGTAAGCGGCGATTGCCATGCGCTTGCGTGCCACGCGAGGCATCGGCCTGCCCCAGCCGCAGGTCAACGAGCATCACCTGCGGGCCACCGGCCTGCCGGAAGATGGTCGCCTGCGGCTGCTCAGCTTCAACATCCAGGTCGGCATCAGCACCGAGCGTTATCGGCACTATGTCACCCGCAGCTGGCAGCACCTGCTGCCGCACAACGGGCGCGCCGGCAACCTGCAGAAGATCGGCGACCTGCTCGGCGACTTCGACCTGGTGGCCCTGCAGGAGGCCGACGGCGGCAGCCTGCGCTCCGGCTTCGTCAACCAGGTCGAGCACCTTGCCCAGTTGGGCGCCTTCCCCTACTGGTACCAGCAGCTCAACCGCAACCTCGGGCGTTTCGCCCAGCACAGCAACGGCGTGCTCAGCCGTCTCAAGCCCCAGCACCTGGAAGACCACCCCCTGCCCGGCCCGTCCGGCCGCGGGGCGATCCTGGTGCGCTTCGGCGAGGGCGAGGATGCGCTGATCGTGGTGATGATGCACCTGGCCCTTGGCGCCAAGACCCGCGCTCGTCAGCTGGCCTACATCCGCGAGCTGATCGGCGGCTATCGCCACCAGATCCTCATGGGCGACATGAACACCCACGCCAACGACCTGATCGACCACTCGCCACTGCGGGATCTGGGCCTGATCGCGCCCCAGGTCGAGGCCACCTTCCCCAGTTGGCGCCCCCAGCGCTGCCTGGACCATATCCTGCTCAGCCCAAGCCTTACGCTCGAACGTGTCGAGGTGCTGGCGCAGCCTATTTCCGACCACCTTCCGGTTGCCGTCGAGATCCGATTGCCTGATGCCCTGACTGTGGATACGCTGCCGGTCCTGAGTTAGTCCTGCCTGGGCGAATCCGGCACTCAAGTGTTGGGCTTTTCCGCCGAAATCCAGTGATTGCAGGACTAGATGCCACTACCCGTTGCGGATCCAGGCATGACCGAAGAAGCCGAGCGCTGGAAAGAAAAATACCTCAAGAGCATCGAGCAGCAGGAAAAGCTCGAGCGGCGCTGGGAAGCCCGTCTCGACCTGCTGCGCCGTGGCCTGGTGCGCAGCACCCTGGCGGCTGAAGGTAGCGACAAGACCGTTGACCAGTGCATGAAGGAAATGCGCGAGGTCATCCGCAGCGACAACATGGACGCCGGCCTCGCCGGGTTGATTCCGCGCCTGGAAAAAGCCGTGCTCGACTCCGAGCAGCGCCGCGAAACCCGCATGAACCAGGTCACCGACGCGCTGACTGCGCTGGTTACCCAGTTGCAGACCCTGCCGCTGCCAGGCGAGGTGTCGCGACCGCTGAAAAAACTGGCGAAGAAGCTTGATGGCGGGGTCAGCCAGTCCCGTGAGCTGCCGCCCTTGCTGGGTGAGCTCAGTGGCTTGCAGGGACGCGCCCTGAGCGCGATGCAAAAGCCCGAGGACGAGACTCGCCCGGGCTTCCTGCAGCGTCTGTTCGGTGGCCGTGACGAGCCCCAGGCTGAGCTGGCGCCTGCGGCGGTCGACGCCCCCGTGCCTGCGTCGCTGGAGGCGCCCGTCATTGCGCCTGAGGTGCAGCCAAGGGACGCTGATGAGCTGCATGCCGTGGCACCCGCGCCGCATGTCACGCCTGAGCCTGCCGTATTGCCCGGGCCCGAGGTCGAGTTGCCTGGTCCCGCACTGGTTGAAACCACGTCGGTGCCCGTTGCCGAACCGCAACCTGAACCGCTAGCACTGGCGCAGCCGGTCGAACACATCGATCCTGAAGCCGAGGCCTCTGTCGAGAACGAAGGCGCCGCTGCGGGCGAACCTGAGGCCACGCTCGAGGAGGTCGTCGGCGAGGACGGTCCCTACGCCCTCCCTGACGCGGTCGAGCCGCCGTACAGTCAGGTCGCCGCTCATATCGAGCAGACCCTGATCGGTCTGCTCGACGACCTCAGCCTGCCGGAGCGTCACAAGGCCCAGGCCCTGGAGATGCGCGAGCGGGTTTCACGGGGGCTGAACTGGTACGAACTGATCCCGGTCCTGGATGACCTGGCTGTGCTCATGCTGGCGATCACCGACAGTGGCCAGCATGAATTCGAAGCCTACCTGCAACAGCTCAACGAGCGCCTGGAGTCCTTCCAGAGCCACCTGCACGAAGCCAGCGCCGGCCATGCCGACAACAGCTCCGCCGCCCGCGCGCTGGACAGCCAGCTGCGCGAGCAAGTCGACGGCCTGCAAAGCAGCGTGCAGGGCGCCGTCGATGTCGACAGCCTCAAGCACATCCTGGAGAACCGCCTCGAAGGCCTGCTGGTGACCATGGACGATCACCAGCACGAGCGCGATCGTCGCGAGCACGAGCTGGCCAGCCGTCTGCAAGGCCTGGCCGAGCGCGTGGCGAGCATGGAGCAGGAGGCCCTCGGTTACCGCGAGCACCTCGAGGAGCAGCGCCAGAAAGCCATGATCGATCCGCTGACCGGTTTGCCCAACCGTGCGGCCTGGAGTGAGCAGGTCGAGCGCGAGGTACTCGACTGGCAGGAAAATGGTGGCCACCTGGCCATGGCGATCCTCGACCTTGATCATTTCAAGCGCATCAACGACGGCTATGGCCATCTGGCGGGCGACAAAGTGCTGAAGATCGTTGCCGATCAGTTGCGCAAGCGCCTGCGCGGCCGCGACTTCATCGCCCGTTTCGGCGGCGAGGAATTTGTCCTGCTGTTGCCGCAGACTGCGCCGTCGACAGCGTTGCAGGTGGCCGAGGCAATGCGTGCGGCCATCGAGGCCTGCCCGTTCCACTTCAAGGGCGAGCGGGTAGTCATCACCACTTCCATCGGCATCAGCGCCTTCCGTTCCGGCGAGCGCGGCGACCAGGTGCTCAAGCGCGCCGACGAGGCGTTGTACCGGGCCAAGGACAATGGCCGCAACCGCGTCGAGCAGGCATAAACAAGTACCGCTTCTCTGACTCCCGGACCGTTGAGACTACAGATGAGCGCTGGCTATCCAGCGCCTCGCCTACAGACCGACGACAGGAGTTTGAAGAATGAAAACGACCCGATTGATCATGCCACTGCTGCTGGGCCTGGTTTTCCAGGCAAGTGCAATGGCCAAGGATCAGTTCTTTACCGCACGTGTGGGGGCCGACGGCACGGTCCTGCGCCAATGGCCCCAGTGGATCAGTGAGGTGGAGCGCCAGGCGCAGGCCAATTACTTCACTCAATACAAGCTCAAGTTCAATCCACGCATCGTGCAGCAAGAACCGGGGTTCTGTTCGGTGTCGCCAATCGATGCCAGCAGCTATGACCGACAACTGCATGGCCAAGCCAAGGTAATTGGCAGCCCGCAGGTCACGCATGCCACGGTCATGACGCAGCTGGTGGACATGAAAGGCGCCAGCGGCGACAACTCACTGGAGTTTCTGGTCATGTGTATGCGCTGAGCGGATGTAACGCGCTCTGACGCCAAGCGGTCAGCACGTTATACTATAGCGCTGTTGCCGCTTACCTAATGACGTATTCCCGCAATGAAAAGACTCTTCACCGCCCTGCTCCTGCTGGCCCTGGCAGGTTGTTCCGGTGGCCTGCGCATCGACCGCAGCCATCCTTCGGCCAACCAGGACAGCCGCATCCAGTTTGTCGTGCTGCATTACACCAATGCCTCGCTGGAGCGTTCCCTTGCCCTGCTGACCCGTGGCGAAGTCAGCAGCCACTACCTGATCGGTGACGGCCCGGCCACGGTCTATCAACTGGTGGACGAGAATCGCCGGGCCTGGCACGCCGGGGACAGTCAGTGGCAGGGACGCACCTGGCTCAATTCAAGCTCCATTGGCATCGAGATCGTCAACGCGGGTTATACCGACACCCCGACCGGGCGGGTCTGGCACCCGTACAGCGAAGCGCAGGTGCAGGCGCTGATCGCGTTGCTCAAGGATATCGTCAAGCGCAACAACATCGACCCGCGTCATATCATTGGCCACAGTGATATCGCGCCGTTGCGCAAGCTCGACCCGGGCCCGTTGTTCCCTTGGAAGCGCCTGGCCGACGCCGGTCTGGGCATCTGGCCGGACGCCGCGTCGGTGGCACGCCAGCAGGCCTATTTCGAGGTCAATCCGCCGAGCGTCACCTGGTACCAGCAGCAGCTGGCGCGCTTTGGCTACGCCATCGACCAGACCGGCGAATGGGATGTGGCCACTCGCCATGTTATCGCCGCGTTCCAGATGCGCTTCCGTGCGCAGCGCTTCGACGGTGTGCCGGATGCGCAGACCGCCGCGATTTTGCAGGTGCTCAACCGCAAGCGGTGAGGCAGCTTTCATAGCATAGAAACTGGTCTTGCCCTGTGGGAGCGGCCTTGTGTCGCGAAAGGGCCGCAGCGCGGCCCCAGGATCTCGAGTCTGACTAAAGATTGCCGGGGCTGCTGCGCAGCCCTTTCGCGACACAAGGCCGCTCCTACAGGGGAGCGAGCAAATCCTGACAATCACACGCCCAGCGGCCACGCCAATCATCGATTCAGTTGCTATACCTTTGGTATTCAACTGGATGCCACGCATGTTTGACCTCCTCGCTTCGGTGCGTCAATTTTTCCACCGACCCTGGCTGTTGGCCGCGCTCGCGGCGTTGGCCAGTGCCGCACTGTTGCTGGCGATCAGCGTCAATGTGGCCTTGCAGCAGATGAAGCAGAGCGAAAGCGCACAGATGAACGCCCAGGGCGAGCGTTTTCTGGAGCGCCTGGAGCAGGTCTTCGGCCAGTTGCGCGAGGGTGTGGACCAGCTCCAGGCGCAACCCCTGCGCGGCTGCGATCCGCAGATGCTGGCGCAGTTGCAGCAGGTGGCGTTGGAGTCGCGGTTCATTTACGAGGCGTCCTATGTGGAAGGCACGCTTGCCTGTTCGAACCGCGGCGGCGAGCGGATCATCGAACCCTTGCGCAGCCCGGACATCCAGGGGCCGACCTACAGCTACTGGCTGAACACCACCACCGAGCCCAACGAAAACCTCGCGGCGCTGATGCTGGGTCGGGGCCGCTTCGTGGTCTCCACCTCCCGTGGCCACCTCACGGATGTGGTCGATTTGCCCCCAGGCGGCAGCTTGCTGGTGGTGCTCGACCGGGGCACGCGGGCCATTCCGGTACTGGGGCCGGCGCAACCCTGGCCACCCATCGCCGATTGGCCGCCGCCCCAGGGCAAGTCGCTGATCGAGCTGCCCGATCGCCTGGTCTATCGCATGTCCACCAAATCGCCGGACTACCAACTGGTGCTGATCGCCCCGCGCGCCAGCCTGCCCCTGAAACTCAACGGCCTGCTCTGGTTGCTTTTTCCCGGCAGCCTGGTGCTGGCGGCGTGCATCGGCTGGCTGGTGCTGCAACTGATCCTGCAGCGCCGCTCGATGAGTTCTGAGCTGCAGCAGGCCTTGCGCCGGGGCGAGCTGCAGGTGCTGTACCAGCCGATCTTCGAGCTGGACAGCCGCCGCTGTGTCGGGGCCGAGGCCCTGGTGCGCTGGCGCCGTCCGGATGGCAGCCTGACCAGCCCGGACCTGTTCATTCCCCTGGCAGAGAACACCGGGCAGATTCGCCAGATCACCGACTTCGTCTTGCAGCGGGTGCTCGAGCAGCTCGGGCAGTTGCTGCGGGCCAACCGCCAGTTGTATATCTCGGTGAACCTGGCGGCCTGCGACGTCATGGCGCCGCGTATCGGTCGAGTGGCGGCGCGGCTGCTGGCCCATCATCGGGTGGCGCCCCGGCAGATCGCCTTCGAGGTGACCGAGCGCGGGCTGATCGACGTGGTGGTGGCGCGGGACAACCTGCAGGCCTTGCGCGCCGTGGGGCATCAGGTGTTGATCGATGACTTCGGCACCGGCTATTGCAGCCTGGCCTACCTGCAGACGTTGCCGGTGGACTGCCTGAAGATCGACAAGTCATTTATCGACGCCCTCGGCCATGACGCCGCCAGCAGCGGTGTGGCGCCGCACATCATCCGCATGGCCCATGACTTGCACCTGCGGGTCATCGCCGAAGGAATCGAGTCAGAGGACCAGGCGGTGCTACTTAACAGCGAGGGGGTCAACTATGGACAGGGCTGGTTGTTCGCCCATCCGTTGAACGCGCGTCAGTTTGCCGAGCTGATTACCCGGGGGCGGCGGGTGGCAGGGCGGCGGATCGATGATGAGCCTTGAGGCTGATTGCCTGAAAAAAAGCCGTGTCAGACCGGTAAGGCCATGTAGAACTGCGTACCCTGCCCAGGCCGCGAGAATACGCCCATCCGCCCGCCATGCAGCTGGACGATCTCCTTGCACAGCGCCAGGCCCAGGCCGGCCCCGCCCTTCTTGCGTCCGACCTGGACGAACGGCTCGAAGATCCGCCCTTGCTGGCCGTAGGCGATGCCTTCGCCGTTGTCTTCGACACTGATGATCACCCGTTCGGCATGGCGCCGTGCGTGCAGGCGGATACGCCCTCCACTGCCGGTGTGGCGGATGGCATTGTGCAGCAGGTTGTCGAGCACCCGGTCGAGCTGCGTGACGTCGGCCTGGATACGCGGCAGTGGTGACTCCAGCTCGAGTATCAGCTCGATCTGCTTGCTCGAAGCCTGCTCGGCAGAACGTGCCCGGGCGCGCTCGAACAGTTCGTCGAGGGCGCAGGGAGCCAGCTCCAGCTTCTGCAGGCCGCTTTGATAGCGGGAGAAATTGAGCAGGTCGTTGATCAGCTGGGTAAGGCGCTGCATTTCTTCGGCGATGGTTTCGAGCAGATCGTTCTCCCGCGCCTCAGGCGGGAAACTGACCCGCTCGCGCAGCAGGCCGAAGGCCATGTGCATGCCAGTGACCGGCGTGCGCAGTTCGTGGGAGGCGCGCAGCACGAATTCGCTGCGTACCCGCTCGAAAGCGCGCTGCTCGGTAACATCGTGCAGCACCATCACCGCGCCAAGGATCGGCCCCTCGGGGTGGCTGACCGGGGTCAGGCTGTAGGTCAGCAGGCGGGTTTCCTCATCCACCTCCAGACTCAGGTCGTCCGGTGGACGATCCAGGCTGCCGCCGCGCAGTACCTGGCGCAGTTGCAGGTCCAGCTCCGGGCGTTGCAACGCCTCGGCCAGGCCTGTGCCCCGGCGGCTCGGATCCCAGCCGAGTTGACGCTGGGCTACCGGATTGAGGTGTTCCAGGCGGCCCTGGCGATCGATGATCAGCAGACCGTCATCGATGCTGTCGAGTACCGCCTGCAGGCGTTGCTGGCCAGCCTGCAGTTCATCGATGTTGGTGGCCTGGTGTTTGCGCAGGGCATCGGCCATCAGGCCGAAGCGGCGGGTCAGCTGATTGAGCTCGGTGGCCTGGGTCACCGGCAGGGTGACGTCGAAATTGCCCTGGCCGATCTGGTCGGCGGCCTTGGCCAGTGCCTCGATCGGCTGGCCGAAGCGCCTGGCTATGTTGTGGACAGTGATGAAACCTAGTACCAGCACAGTGAGGCCAACCATGCCAAGCATGCCACTGATGAGCAGGGCTTGATTGCGCGACTGCTCCTCGCTGCGGGTGATTTTTTCCAAGGCCTGGCGGTGGGACTCCAGCAGGTCCATGCGTACCTGGTTGAAGGCCGCTCCGAGGGGCTGCTCGACACCCATGCTGCGTGCAGGCGAGGGGCTCTGTCGGTAGGCCTGGACAAATGCCTGGTAGTTGCTGGCGGCCTTGCTCAAGCCGGTGCGTTCTCCGCCTTGTTCCAGTCCCTGATCGAGGAGTGTCTGGAATTGGTCCTGCAGGGTGACGAGGGTATTCGGGGTGGTGTCCTCGTCGAGAATCAGATTCAGCTGTTCGCCCAGGTTCTGCCGCAACTTGAGGGCCAGCTCGAGCGTGTAGGTGGTGTCCTTGACGACGTGCTGCTGCAGGGCTGCCATCTGCAGCACGCTGAAAAGGCCCAGCAACAGGCCAAGCAAAGCCACGGTAACCAGTGCCGAGATGCTCAGGAACAGCCGTGTGCGTAGCTTCATCGGCCATTTCATAAGTTGTATTGCTTGCGCTTGCGATAAAGGGTGGAGGCATCGATGCCCAGGGTCTTGGCTGCCTGGTCGAGGGTGTCGCTGGCAGCGAGCACCGCCCCGATATGGGCACGCTCAAGCTCATCCAGGCTCAGCGCCGCACCGACCCTTGGCGCGTTGCTGGCGGGTTGTTCGGCCATGCCCAGGTGGATGATCTCCACCCGCTCCTGGGGACAGATGATGCTGGCGCGCTCGATCACGTTGCGCAGTTCGCGAATGTTGCCCGGCCAGCGGTAGTTGAGCAGCGCCGTGCGTGCTTCATCGCTGAAGCCGCGGGCCGGGCGCGAGTACTCCTTGACGAAGCGGGCGAGGAAGCGGTCGGCCAGGGTCAGTATGTCCTCGCAGCGCTCGCGCAGCGGCGGCAGGTGCAGGGTGATGACGTTCAGTCGGTACAGCAAGTCTTCACGGAAGCGGTTCTCGCGGACCATTTCGTCGAGGTTGAGATTGGTGGCCGCGAGGATCCGCACGTCCGCCCGGCGGGTGACCGGGTCGCCGACCCGCTCGTACTCCTTGTCCTGGATGAAACGCAGTAGTTTTGGCTGTAGCGTGAGGGGAAAATCGCCGATTTCATCAAGAAACAGCGTGCCGCCATCGGCCTGGCTGACTCGGCCCAGTGTGCTTTCACTGGCGCCGGTGAAGGCGCCGCGCGTGTGGCCGAACAGCTCGCTCTCCATCAGCTCGGCATTCAGCGAGGGGCAGTTGATGGTCACGCAGGCCTTGCGTGCCCGCTTGCTCCAGCCGTGGATGGCACGGGCCAGTTCGCCCTTGCCGGTGCCCGACTCACCCAGGATGAGAATGTTGGCATCGGTGGTCGCCACCTGGCGTGCGGTTTCCAGCACCGCCATCATCGCCGGGCTGTGGGAGTCCAGGCCGTCCTTGGGTTTGCGCACCTCGCCTTCGAGGGCCTCCAGGCGCGCCGACAGTTGCCGCACCTCCAGCTGCTTGGCGGTAGCCAGGCGCAGCTGGTCGGGGCTGCAGGGTTTGACCAGGTAGTCTGCGGCCCCGGCCTGGATGGCATCCACCGCAGTGTCGATAGCCGAGTGGGCGGTGACGATCACCACCCGCATCCACGGTGCCTGGATACGCATCTGCGCCAGTACGTCCAGGCCATTGTCCTCGCCCAGGCGCAGGTCGAGGAAACACAGGTCGAACACCTGGCGCTGCAACAGTGCCTCGGCTTGGGCAGCGCTGTTGGCCGTGGCCACGTTGTAGCCCTCATCCTCGAGGCAATAACGGAATGTGCGCAGGATGGCGGACTCGTCATCCACCAGCAGAATGCGGCCTTGGTTGTCCTGGGCTGATTCCATTTCCTGCGCTCCTTTGGGATTGATCTCAATTAGTGTCGGAAAAATCGGGCAAGTTGCATGGTCGATTCTGATTGATTCCGCTCCATGCATGCTAGCTGCACGCCTTAATGATGGCTAAGTCTCTGATAAATATGAAGTTGATCGCTGGCGATTGGCTGCTATTCGGATTCCACTGGCTGGAATCGAGGCATCGGCAGGGCTTGGCCGACGGCTGGGTCGTGCAAAACGCACGACCCGATTGTGGGTCATCGTGCAGGATACGTCCCTCAGCAAGTTGGGCGTATTTCGTAACTATATGATTTAAAAGAATTTTTATTCTTTGAGAGGGCTGGCATGCAGGCTGCAATAACCTTTGCAGAATGGATAACAAGCACAGCAGGAGGAGCCGGCATGAATCGCCCCCAAGACAATCGTACGCAGAGCGCTGTAGTCCCCCTGCACCAGCTGTTGTTCCTCGGCATGGCCTTGCTGCTCACCCTGGCGGCGGGCCTCTTCTACCACAGCTGGCAGACCGCCCGGCTGGCCGAGCAGGTGGCGGTGCAGACCGCGCTGTTGACGCAGTTACGGGCAACCCATGCCTCTACCCTGGTCAAGGCCGCCGAGCCGCTGCCCAGTGCCGACAATGCGCCTGCCGTGCTCGAGCGTGTTCAGCCCGAGGAGCGTTGGGTGTTCTGACGCCATCGACCGATTTCGCACAAGAAAAGGAGAAACATCATGCTTAGTTGGGCAATCACCTTCCTGATCATCGCCATCATCGCCGCAGTCCTGGGTTTTGGTGGTATCGCTGGCGCCGCTACCGGTATCGCGAAGATCCTCTTCATCATCTTCCTGGTGCTGTTCGTAGCCTCCTTCTTCTTCGGCCGTGGCAGAGGTTGATGACCATGAGCAGGATGCTCCCCAAGGCCCTGCTTGTCGCGCTGCTGCTGGGCAGCGGCGCGACAGCGCTGGCGGCCAATGATGGCCAGGTCCGGGCCAACCAGTTGCTTGGCTCGGACCCCGAATACCAGAAAACCTGGCAGAAGACCCTCAAGAACGAGGAGCGCCTGCCCGAGTGGGTGATCAACCTCAGCGGGAGCTCGGCGCAGCAGATGTCTGCGGTAACCGAGGACGGCCACAAGTACTTGGTCGGCCCGCTGTGCGAGTCCGAAGGCAACTGTACCTACAAGCGCCTGATCGTGGCCTTCAGCTGGGACAAGGACAAAGCCTACGGCATGCTCGTGGAGGTGCCCGAAGGGCTGCCTGCCGACAAGTCGCCCAGCCGTCATGCCGACTACCGCTGGCTGGGCAAGCCGGGTGACGGGATAAAGGCTCTGCTGCGGGAGCAGCTCAAGCGCGACCCGAACTGGTACTGACCGGCGGTCGCGGACTGTAATGCTATAGAAGCTGAACCTTTTTACCTTTCAAGCTTCTATGGTGCGCCGCCCCGAGGAGGGGCGGCGCATGACCAGGGGGCCGGGCCGCTCTGACTGTTGCAGGGTCGCAGTGGCCTAGGGGTACAGGGAGTACCTCCGTCATGGGCCGGGTCAGGAGAGGGTGGCATCGGAAGTTGCAGGTCGGTTGGGTCCGAACAGGACGATGCGACCGATCTGGCTTCCGAAGCGCCTGTGGGAGTTCTTCCTTTAATACGAGCGACTTTTTACTTCAGACACATTTTGTCGCTACCGTATATCGAATTTTTTTTACTTGTCCGACAGGTCAGCTCGTGTGGCATTTCAGCCATTCGGATTGTCGAACACGCCACTTCACACCTTTCTGTGCTCCCGTCAAATCGGCCTAAAAATGGCGCTTTGGCCTTGTTCGGAAATCCGAACGTTGAAAATCAAGGACTTGGCGATGCCCGATTTCGCCTTCCGGTCTCATGCCGATTCGGCATAGGGTAGTCGTTTCCGGCATTAGACTGCCCCTCCCCACGTCGCAATAGTTGCCGCCTTTTTCCTCGGCCCGAGCGCCAGCAATGTTCGCTCGCGGTGTCCTTACAGTGGGACGCCGGATCGACCAGACGCAACCGGAAAGGCTTCAAGCCGCTCTGGCATGCACCTTTTCGGCCGGTGCCCGTGACCACTACAACAAAGGGTAATGACATGAAGAAGGCAAAACTGAGCCTCGCCTGGCAGATCGTCATCGGTCTGTTGCTGGGCGTTGCAGTCGGCGCGCTACTGAATCATTTCAGTGCAGAAAAGGCATGGTGGATCAGCAACGTCCTCCAGCCGGCCGGCGACATCTTCATTCGCCTGATCAAGATGATCGTCGTCCCGATCGTGATTTCGTCGCTGATCGTGGGCATCGCTGGGGTTGGCGACGCGAAGAAACTGGGCAGCATCGGCCTGAAGACCATCATCTACTTCGAGGTGGTGACCACCATCGCCATCGTCGTCGGCCTGGTCCTGGCCAACGTGTTCCACCCGGGCGCCGGCATCGACATGAGCACCCTGGGCACCGTCGACATCTCCAAGTACCAGGCCACCGCGGCCGAGGTGCAGCATGAGCACGCGTTCATCGAGACCCTGCTCAACCTGATCCCGTCGAATATCTTCGCGGCGCTGATGCGTGGCGAGATGCTGCCGATCATCTTCTTCTCGGTGATGTTCGGCATGGGCCTGTCGAGCCTCAACGCAGACCTGCGCGAGCCGTTGGTGCGCACCTTCCAGGGCGTGTCGGAGACCATGTTCAAGGTCACCCACATGATCATGAACTACGCCCCGATCGGCGTGTTCGCCCTGATCGCCGCCACCGTCGCCAACTTCGGCTTCGCCTCCCTGCTGCCGCTGGCCAAGCTGGTGCTGCTGGTGTACTTCGCCATCGCCTTCTTCGCCTTCATGGTGCTGGGCCTGGTGGCGCGCGTGTTCGGCTTTTCGATCATCAAGATCATGCGCATCATGAAGGACGAGCTGATCCTCGCCTACTCCACCTCCAGCTCCGAGACCGTGCTGCCGCGCGTGATCGAGAAGATGGAGAAGTACGGCGCGCCGAAGTCGATCTGCTCGTTCGTGGTACCGACCGGCTACTCGTTCAACCTCGACGGTTCGACCCTGTACCAGAGCATCGCGGCGATCTTCATCGCCCAGCTGTACGGCATCGACCTGTCCTGGAGCCAGCAGCTGCTGCTGGTGCTGACCCTGATGGTCACCTCCAAGGGTATCGCCGGCGTGCCGGGCGTGTCCTTCGTGGTACTGCTGGCCACCCTGGGCAGCGTGGGCATTCCGCTGGAAGGCCTGGCCTTCATCGCCGGTGTCGACCGCATCATGGACATGGCCCGTACCGCGCTGAACGTGGTGGGCAACGCCCTGGCCGCCGTGGTCATCGCCAAGTGGCAGGGCATGTACGACGCCGAGAAAGGCGCGGCGTACTACCAGTCGCTGGTGCTGGAAAAAGGCAAGAAAGAGGCTGTGGTGGCGGGCAAGACCGTCAACCAGTAAGCCACTGAGCTGAACGAAGAGCCCCGACCTGTCGGGGCTTTTTGTTGTCTGCGCAATAGTCGAGGGCGCAGCCCTCGCCCGCAATCTTCGCTATCATTCGGGCACTTTTCACGGGGGAACACACGGATGCTCAACGGCCTCTGGCTCGGCTTTTTCCTGGTGGCGGCCATCTCCGCCCTGGCCCAGTGGCTGGTGGGCGGCAACGCCGGCATCTTCGCCGCGATGGTCGAGAGTATCTTCGCCATGGCCAAGCTGTCGGTGGAGGTCATGGTCCTGCTGTTCGGCACCCTGACCCTGTGGCTGGGTTTCCTGAAAATCGCCGAGAAGGCCGGCATCGTCGAATGGCTGGCCAAGGTCCTTGGCCCGCTGTTCGCCCGGCTGATGCCGGAAGTGCCGCCCGGCCACCCGGCCCTGGGCCTGATCACCATGAATTTCGCCGCCAATGGCCTGGGCCTGGACAACGCCGCCACGCCCATCGGCCTGAAGGCCATGCGCGCGCTGCAGGAGCTCAACCCCAGCAGCACCACGGCGAGCAACGCGCAGATCCTGTTCCTGGTGCTCAACGCCTCGTCGCTGACCCTGCTGCCGGTGACCGTCTTCATGTACCGCGCCCAGCAAGGCGCGCCCGATCCGACCATGGTGTTCCTGCCGATCCTGCTGGCCACCAGCTGCTCGACCCTGGTCGGCCTGCTGTCGGTGGCGGTGATGCAGCGCCTGCGCCTGTGGGACCCGGTGGTGCTTGCCTACCTGGTTCCCGGCGCCCTGCTGCTGGGCGGCTTCATGGCCTTCCTCGGCACCCTGTCGGCGGCCGCGCTGGCCAGCCTGTCGTCTATCCTCGGCAACCTGACGCTGTTCGGGGTGATCATCCTGTTCCTGGTGATCGGCGCGTTGAGGCGGGTTCAGGTGTACGAGGCCTTCGTCGAAGGCGCCAAGGAAGGCTTCGACGTGGCCAAGAGCCTGCTGCCTTACCTGGTGGCGATGCTGGTGGCAGTCGGTGTATTGCGCGCCTCAGGGGCGCTGGAGCTGGCCCTGGACGGCATTCGCCATGCGGTGAGCTGGATGGGCCTGGACACCCGCTTCGTCGAAGGGTTGCCCACCGCGCTGGTCAAGCCGTTCTCCGGCAGCGCGGCGCGGGCCATGCTGATCGAGACCATGCAGACCCAGGGCGTGGACAGCTTCCCGGCCTTGGTGGCGGCGACCATCCAGGGCAGCACCGAGACCACCTTCTACGTGTTGGCGGTGTACTTCGGCGCGGTGGGCATCCAGCGGGTACGCCACGCCGTCGGCTGTGCGTTGCTGGCCGAGCTGTCGGGGGTGATCGCGGCGATCTTCGTCTGCTATTGGTTCTTCGCCTGAGCCTGGCTGACGGTCCAGTCGATCACCTGGCGCGCCAGCTGGTCGCTGGCCGCGCCGAAGCCGGCGACCACCGCCGGGACCTGCTGTTCGCCCAGCGCCTGGCGCACCTCGAAGCGTTTACTCGCGAGGATGCGCTGGCTGCGGCCCTGCACCAGCCGCGCGTCGTAGCGGATCACCACCTCCACCGCCCCGTCCGGGCGGTATTCGCTCTGGAAGGCCTGTAGCTCGCCGCCCAGCTCATAGTCAGCCTGCAGGTTGCTGTCATCGGCGCTCAGGCGCTGCACCCGGCCATCGCGCTGGAAACCGTCGAGCAGGCGGTTGCGCACCAGCATCGGCGTCGGGTCGCTCCAGCGTGCGCCCTTGTAGCTGCTGATCACATCACCCTGGGGGATCACCGCGATACGCGGCCCGGCCAGGGCTTCGCTGGCCAGCGGCTTGTTCAGGCGCAGCGACCAGTCCAGCGGTGCGGCGGCGCGGGCCGGCTGGTTCACCGGCAGGCGGTAGATATCCACAGGTTCGCTCTGCGGCAGGATCGAACAGGCCGAAACCAGGCTCAGCGTGGCGGCGGCGAAGGCCAGGCGCAGCGACGGGATCATGGCTGGAACTCCTTGTTGTTGTCGCGGCCCAGCAGGTAGCCGCTGGGGTCGGCTTCCAGGCGCCGGGAGATGCCCTTGAGCGAGTTGAGGGTCTCACGCAGTTCGCGGATCGCCGGGGCGATCTGGTTCAGGCCCTGGGCACTGTCGTCCAGGGACTGGCGGTTGTCCTGCAAAAGGCTGTTGATGGTGGCGGTGCTTTCGGCCAGCGACTGCATGGCCTGCTCGGCACTGCCGATGGCCTGCTTGCCCTGGGTGCCGAGCAGGCCGTTGGCGTTGCGCATCAGCGCCTGGGTCTCGGCCAGGGTGGCGTTGGCCTGCTTGCCGACCTGGGCCAGTTGCTCGATGGCATCGGCGATACCGCCCTTCTGGCTGGCGAAGGCGCCGGTGGTCTGCTCCAGGTTGGCCAGGGTGTTGCTCAGGCGCTCGATGTTGCTTTCGGAGAACATCAGGTTGGCGTTGTGCAGCAGCAGGTTGATGTTGGTCACCAGGTCGCTGCTGTCGTTGAGCAGGCGTGAGATCGGCGACGGCGAGGCGACGATCACCGGCAGTTTGCCGCCCTTGCCCTTGAGTTCTGGGCTCTGCGGGGTACCGCCGCTGAGCTGGATGAATGAGTTGCCGGTCACCCCGGCCAGGGTCAGCTTGGCCTGGGTGTCTTCCTTGACCGGCGTGTCGCCGCTCAGGCGCACGCGGGCCAGCACCCGGCGCGGGTCGTTCGGGTCCAGGCGCAGGCTGCTGACGTCACCGACCTTGATGCCGTTGTACTGTACCGGGCTGCCGCGGGACAGGCCTGAGACCGCCTCGTTGAATACCACTTCGTAGTCCTTGAAGGCGTCGTCGACGCTGGACTTGGTCAGCCACAGGCCGAACAGCATGGCGCCGGCCACCACCAGCACGGTGACCAGGCCGATCAGGACATGATGAGCTCGGGTTTCCATCGTTCAGCGCTCCTGGCGGGCGCGCAGGGCGGCGTCTTCGGCCGCCCGGCCACGCGGGCCGTGAAAGTATTCGTGAATCCACGGATCAATGGTCTGCTCGACCTCGGCCAGGGGCCCTGCCACGAGCACCTTCTTCTGCGACAGCACCGCCACCCGGTCGGTGATGGTGTAGAGGGTGTCCAGGTCGTGGGTGATGAGGAACACCGACAGCCCCAGGGCGTCGCGCAGGGTCAGGATCAACTGGTCGAAGGCGGCGGCGCCGATCGGGTCGAGGCCGGCGGTGGGCTCGTCGAGGAACAGGATGTCCGGGTCCAGGGCCAGGGCGCGGGCCAGGGCGGCGCGCTTGATCATGCCGCCGGACAGCGACGCGGGGTACTTGTCGGCGGCGCTGATCGGCAGCCCGGCCAGGGCCAGCTTGACTCCTGCCAGGTGCTCGGCGTCGGCCCGCGACAGCCCGGCATGCTCGATCAGCGGCAGGGCGACGTTCTCGGTCACGGTCAGCGACGAGAACAGCGCGCCCTTCTGGAACAGCACGCCGAAGCGGCGTTCGACCAGCGAGCGCTGGGTTTCGTCGAGGCTGGCCAGGTCCTGGCCGAACACCTTGACCGTGCCTTCGTTGGGCCTGCGCAGGCCGACGATGCTGCGCAACAGCACCGACTTGCCGCTGCCAGAGCCGCCGACCACGGCGAGGATCTCGCCGCGGTACAGGTCCAGGTCGAGGTTCTCGTGCACGCTCTGGCTGCCAAAGCGGTTGCACAGGCCCCGGGCTTCGATCACGGCTTCAGTCACCAGCCCATCTCCATGAAGAACAGCGCGGCCACCGCGTCCAGCACGATCACCACGAAGATCGATTGCACCACGGCAGAGGTGGTGTGGGCGCCCACTGACTCGGCGCTGCCACTGACCTTGAAGCCCTCCAGGCAGCCGATGGCGGCGATCAGGAAGGCGAAGAACGGTGCCTTGGCCAGGCCCACCAGGAAATGCTGCACGCCGATGTCGCTCTGCAGCAGCGAGAGGAACATGGCCGGCGAGATATCCAGGGTCAGGGCGCAGACCACCGCGCCGCCGATCATGCCGCAGAGCATCGCGACGAAGGTCAACAGCGGCAGCGCGATCAGCATCGCCAGCACCCGGGGCACCACCAGCAGTTCGATGGGGTTCAGGCCCAGGGTGCGGATGGCGTCGATCTCTTCGTTGGCCTTCATCGAGCCGATCTGCGCGGTGAACGCGCTGGCGGTGCGACCGGCCATGAGGATGGCGGTAAGCAGCACGGCGAATTCACGCAGGAAGGAGAACGCAACCAGGTCGACGGTGAAGATGGTCGCGCCAAAGTCGGCCAGCACCGTGGCGCCGAGGAAGGCCACCACCGCGCCCACCAGGAAGGTCAGCAGGGCGACGATGGGCGCGGCGTCCAGGCCGGTCTGCTCGAGGTGCGCGACCACCGGCGTGACGCGCCAGCGGTGCGGCTGGAACAGGCGCAGGAACAGGGTCTGCAGGATAAGGCCGACGAAGCCCAGCACCTGGTTGGTATCCTGCCACAGCTGGTCGACGGCGCGGCCGATGCGTGCCAGCAGCAGGAGCAGCACCGGTTGCTCCGGCTCCTTGACCGGGATGCAGTAGTCCTGCACCGAGCAGTAGACGTTCTTCAGCAGCGCACGGCTGGCATCGGGGAGTTCGTCGGTGCAGCGCGACAGGCGTTCGGAGCCCAGCAGCTCGGCCAGCAGCGAGGCGCCGGCGGTGTCCAGGCGGCCCAGCTGGCTGAGGTCGACCTGGGTGTCATCGCCGTACTGGCTGCCCAGGCGCTCGCATTCGCGCTTGAGGCTGGCGTAGTGGGCCAGGGTCCAGTCGCCGACGATGCGCAGGCGCGAGGGCTGCTCGGTGGTGTCCAGGGTGGCGCTGGGGACGGTCATAGGCTCCATGCGTCTGACTGAGGGCATAGAGGCTGATCATAGCGCAGCGGGGCGGGATGGGCAGTGCATTCCTGTAGGAGATCACTTAGCCCTTCGGTCCACGCTGTCGCGCAGGGAACTGTCCCCCTGTGGGAGCGGCCTTGTGTCGCGAAAGGGCCGCTCCCACAGGGATCGCGCTAGCTTTAGCAGTTGAGCAAGACAGTTGCTCCTAGCGGGCGGTGTCGTCGACCACCTTGAATCGCAACACCCCGATCACCTGTCCGTCCTCGGTCAGCACCCTCACCTGCCACTTGCCCACCGGATTGGGCGGGAAGTTCTGCTTGTGGGTCCAGGCCCGGTAGCCTTCCTTGCGCCCGCCGTGGATATCCAGGGCGATACGGTCCACTTCCTTACCGTCCAGCTGCCACACATGGTAGATGCGCTCGTTCAGGCCACGGGGCGCGTTGATGGCGGTATAGGCGTACAGCCCACCGCTGCGGATGCGGCTGGCGGCCACTTCGTCCAGCGAGGCGCCCGGCTGGCGGTTGAGCACTTCGGTGCTGATCGCCACGTCGGTCATCCACAGCGTGGCCGGCGGTACCCAGGAGCGCAGCAGCCAGCCGCCGCCACCGACCGCCAGGGTCACCAGCACCAGGGCCACGCCGCGGCGCCAGTTGTTGATCGGGAAGCTGCTGGCCAGGCTAGGGAACGACAGCACCATGGCGGCGATCAGCGCCAGCTTGAAGCTCTGCGCGGTGGTCAGGTGGAGGATGATCGGCAGCGCCGTGAGCATCGCGGCGAAGAGCGTCAGGGTATGCAGCGCGAGGAACAGCCAGCGGCGTGGCGCCAGCCACTTGTGGTACAGCGGGTCGACGATCGAGATCAGCCCGGCGGCGCCGAGCAGGCCGGTGAAGATCAGTTGGCCGCTGTTCCAGGTGGTGGTGATGAAGAAGAACGGCAGGACGAAGAACAGGCTTTCCTGGTGGATCATCTGCGTCGCGAAGCGCAGCAGGGGCTGCGGGATTTCGCGCTTGAAGGTGCGGGCAAACAGCTCGGTGAGGGTGTTCTCGAGCATCAGCCAGATCCAGCTGACCAGCATGACGATGGCGATCCAGCTGGCCAGGCCGGCCTGGCGGTCGACCAGGATGAAACTGCCGATCCCCGAGAGGAAACCGTAGAGCGCGATGATGCCGGGGTAGCGTTTGAGCAGTTCGATGATGCGCAGGATGAAGCCGGGGATCGGGGGCATGGGTTTACAACAGGAAGAGGCGTGTTCGAGGCGTCCTGGACGTGGACGCTGTTGGCCGACAGGATACCGCCGAATCACGGCTCCCGTGTAGCACCACTGGGGCGGTTGGCCAGCACGCGGCGCCGACGGATCAGCCCCGCAGCCAGGATCAGCCCCAGCAGCAGCGCCACCAGACCATACAGTTCGTCATACCCCAGCAACGGTTTCTCGATGCGCAGGTACCCCGGTTCCTTGAGCAGTTCGCGCAGCGCCGCGTCGGCTTGCTTGAGGCTGACCTGGCGCAGTTGCCGCACCGGATCGGTGAAACGCCCGTCCTCGTAGGCGTTGAGCGCTCCCCAGTAGTAGTCGGCGAGCGCCGCGTTGCCCTGGGTGGTCCAGCTTTCCCGGGCAATCGCCGCTTGCTTGATCCGGGCGAAGGTTTCCGGGTCCAGACCGTGCTTGCGCAGGTGGTCGAACAGCTCCCCGAGCACCTTCAGCGCCGCGTCGAGGTCCTGGCGCTCGAGGTCGGCATTGAGGCTGAGCATCCCGCTGTCGCCGAAGCTCTCGCGTTGCACCGACGGGCCATAGGACAGCCCGTGACGCAGGCGCAGCTGGTCGTACAGCGCCCAGTCCAGGTAACGCGAAAGCAGCTCGAGGGTCTGGTCATGGCCCTCTTCCAGCGTCGGCTCGATGAACAGCCAGTGCAGCTTGACGTTGTCGCCCAGCCAGCCGCGGGTCAGGTCGCGGCGCTGCTCGGCCTGCTGGCTGATGCTCTCCAGGTTGCGGCGCTCTCCGGGTTCGGTGGCCGGCAGCTCGCCGAAGGTGCGCTCCAGATAGGCCGGCAGCAGGCGGTCGAGGCCGCCGACGACGATCAGCGACATGTTGTTGGCCACGTACCAGTGCTCACGCAGTTGCCGCACCTGCTCCAGGGTCATGTCGTCGAGGTTGGAGCGCTCGGGGCACTTCAGGCCCAGCTCGGTGGCCAGCTGGTCGCTGGCCGGGTGGCCGATGTCCTGGCGGTCGAGCCAGCGCTGCAAGCGGCCGTAGTGGCCGCCGTCCTCGCGTTCGATGATCTTCTTCGCCGTGGCCAGCGCTTTTTCGTCGATGCGGGTGTCGCGAATGATCGCCAGCAGCAGGTCGAGCACCTTGCGCTGGTTGCGCGCCGGGGCCTCGATGACGAAGGTGGTGTCGGCGCTGCTGGTGAAGGCGTTCCATTCCCCGCCAAGGGCCTGCATGCGCTCTTCCAGGCCGCCCTCGCCCGTCTCGTCGATCCCGCTGAACAGCAGGTGCTCGAGCAGGTGCGGCAGCTCGCGCTGGTCGCAATCGAAGTCGTCCAGGCCCACGCCGACCACCAGGCGGATCGACACATGGTCGCGCTCGTAGCCAGACTTGAGGATCACTTGCAGGCCGTTGGGCTGCAGGTAGCCCTCGACCCGCGAGCGGTCGAGGGCGAGCGTGGGCAGGCTGAGGATCAGCAGGCAGGCGAACAACAGGCAACGCATGGGCGAGCTTCGGTCTCCGGGGGCTGGGCTCAGGGCTGGCGGGCTTCGTCCGGCACGCTGTCGAGCATCAGCCCGCCGGTGTCGGTGCCGCCCAGTACCACATAGGCACTGCTGCAGAACAAAGAGTTCAAACGCTTCATGTCGGCAATGAGCTCCAAGTGTAGCGAACTGGTCTCGATACTCTGCACCACTTTACGTTGCAGGCGGCTGACATGGGCGTGGGCCAGACGCCGTTCCTGGGCGCGGAAGCGGCGTTTCTCGCGCAGCAACTGGTGTGCGCTCTGCGGGTCGGCACTGAGGAATACCGAGAGGCCCAGGCGCAGGTTGGCCAGCAGCTGCTCCTGCAGGCCGGTCAGCTCCTCCAGGCCGACCTGGGAGAACTCCCGGCGCTGCGAAGTCTTCTGCTGCTGGACCTTGCGCAGCATGCGCTCGATCAGGTCGCTGGCCAGCTTGAGGTTGATCGCCAGCTCGATGATCTCCGCCCAGCGCCGGTTGTCCTGCTCGCCAAGATCCTCGCGGGGCATCTGTGCCAGGTACAGCTTGATGGCGTTGTACAGGGCCTCGGCGTCCTCGCCCAGGGCCCGCACCTGTTGCGGCATGGCGGTCTGGGTGCCGCGCAGGGCGCCGAGCATGGCTTCGAGCAGACTGTCGACGATATCGCCCAGGCGCAGGGTTTCGCGCACGGCGTTGGCCAGGGCCAGGCTGGGCGTGTTCAGTGCGGTCGGGTCGAGGTGGCGTGGCTGGTGGTGGCCGTTGCCGTTGTCGCGCTCGGGCAGCAGGTAGTTGCACACCCGGCCCATGGGGTTGACCGTCGGCAGCATCAGCAGGCAGCGCAGGGTGTTGTAGAGCAGGTGGAAGCCAATCACCAGCTCCTGCGGGCTGAAGCTCAGGCTGTCCATCCATTCCACCAGTGGGTGCAGCACCGGGATGATCAGCAGCAGGCCGATGATCTTGTACAGCAGGCTGCCCAGTGCCACCCGGCGCCCGGCGCTGTTCTGCAGGCTGGTGGTGAGGAAGGCGAGCAGGCCGCTGCCGATGTTGGCGCCGATCACCAGGCCGATGGCCACCGGCAGGCTGATCACCTCGGCGCCGGCCAGGGTGGCGGTGAGCAGCACGGCGGCCAGGCTGGAGTAGGAAATCATGGCGAACAGCGCGCCAATCAGGGCGTCGAGCAGGATGTCACCGGTCAGCGAGGCGAACAGTACCTTGACCCCCTGGGCATGGGTGATCGGCGCGGCGGCGTGGACGATCAGCTGCAGCGCCAGGATGATCAGGCCCAGGCCGATGCCCACCCGGCCCAGCTGGCCGGCGCGGGTCTGCTTGCGCGAGAGGAAGAAGATCACCCCGAGGAAGATCAGCAGTGGCGACAGCCAGGACAGGTCGAAGGTCAGCACCCGCGCCATCAGCGCGGTGCCCACGTCGGCGCCGAGCATGATCGCCAGGGCCGGGGTCATGGCCATCAGGCCCTGGCCGACGAACGAGGTGACCAGCATGGCGGTGGCGTTGCTGCTCTGCACCATGGCGGTTACCAGGATCCCGGCGATGAACGCCAGCGGACGCTTGTTCATGTTCTGGCCGAGCACCCGGCGCAGGTTCGAGCCGTACACCCGCAGGATACCGGTCCGCACGATATGGGTGCCCCACACCAGCAATGCCACGGCGGAGAGCAGGTTGAGCAGGGTCAGCATGGTCGGGCCCCCTTTTCTTCTATGCCCCTGGGCGGGGCCAATGGGTGCGGCGGTGAGCCTGGCCCGGGGGTGGGCTGGTTTTTTCAGTGCTCACTGAAGCTTTAGTTGTTTTGCGCGATGGGTGCCAGCTTGGCATGACTGAAATCTATTTGAAACACGGGTGGCCTGTAGGAGCGGCCTTGCCGAGGCGTCGGACCGGTCGAAAAGGGGCGCGCAGCGGCCCCAGGATCTTGGCATCATGCAAGATTGTCGGGACCGCTCTTCGGTCCTTTCGCGACACAAGGCCGCTCCTACAGGGGGCGTGGATGCGACAAAGGGCCTCGAAGGGCCCTTTGTCTTTCTGCGCTTCCAAGTCTTACTGACCCGGAATGTCCTTGCGCAGTTTCACCGGATCGTGCTCCTTGCCCTTCTTGCGCGCCAGCGCCGTGCGCATGCGGATGTTGATCGCCTCCACCGCCAGCGAGAAGGCCATGGCGAAGTAGACATAGCCCTTCGGTACGTGCACGTCGAAAGATTCGGCGATCAGCACGGTACCAACGACGATCAGGAACGAAAGCGCGAGCATCTTCAGCGACGGGTGCTTGTCGATGAAGTCGCTGATGGTGCCGGCGCAGAGCATCATCACCAGCACTGCGACGATGATCGCGGCGATCATCACTGGCACGTGGGAAACCATGCCCACCGCGGTGATCACCGAGTCCAGGGAGAACACGATGTCGATGATGGCGATCTGGATGATGGTGTAGAAGAACTTGCCGCCTGCCCCTTTTGGCGCGTCCGCGCTTTCGTCCTCGCCTTCCAGGCCGTGGTAGATCTCCTGGGAGCTTTTCCACAGCAGGAACAGGCCGCCGAAGAACAGGATCAGGTCGCGCCCGGAGATGCCCTGGCCGAGCACATGGAACAGGTCGTCGGTCAGGCGCATGACCCAGGTGATCGACAGCAGCAGCATGATCCGCGTGACCATGGCCAGGGCCAGGCCGAAGATCCGCGTGCGCGGCTGCATGTGCTTGGGCATGCGGCTGACCAGGATCGAGATCATGATGATGTTGTCGATCCCGAGCACGATCTCAAGCGCGGTGAGGGTGAAAAAGGCAACCCAGATTTCCGGGCTGGTCAGCCATTCCATGTGTATTCCTTCGAGCGTTAAAGGCAAAGCGCCCAAGAGGCCGGGCGCTTTGCAGTTGGATGATGCGCTTGTATTACAGACTGCTGAACAGCGGGAAAGTCCCCAGCGCCAGCGCGCCGGCCATTATGCACAGGCACACCAGCACTGCCCACTTGAGGGTGAAGCGCTGGTGGTCGCCGAACTCGATGCCGGCCAGGGCCACCAGCAGGTAGGTGGAGGGTACCAGCGGGCTGAGCAGGTGTACCGGCTGTCCGACGATCGACGCGCGGGCCATTTCCACCGGGGTGACGCCGTAGTGGCTGGCGAACTCCGACAGCACCGGCAGCACGCCGTAGTAGAAGGCATCGTTGGACATGAAGAAGGTGAACGGCATGCTGACGATGGCGGTGATCACCGCCATGTACGGGCCGAACGCTTCCGGGATCACCGCCAGCAGGCTCTTGGACATGGCGTCGACCATGCCGGTGCCTGACAGGATGCCGGTGAAGATGCCGGCGGCGAAGATCAGCCCGCTGACGGCCAGCACGCTGGAGGCGTGGGCGGCGATGCGGTCCTTCTGCTGCTGCAGGCACGGGTAGTTGACGATCATGGCGATGCTGAAGGCGATCATGAACAGCACCGGCAGCGGCAGCACCCCGGCGATCAGCGCGACCATCAGCGCGGCGGTCAGGGCGCCGTTGAACCAGATCAGTTTCGGACGACGGGCCTCCGGGAACTGCGACACGCTGATCTCGCTGTGGTCGATGTCGTCGGTCGGCAGGTGCAGCTCGCCCAGGCGGGCACGCTCGCGCTTGCCGTACCAGTAGGCGATGGCCAGGATCGCCGCCACGCCGAAGGCCATGGCCGGGATCATCGGTACGAAGATGTCCGACGGGTCCACGTGCAGGGCGCTGGCGGCGCGGGCCGTGGGGCCGCCCCACGGGGTCATGTTCATCACCCCGCCGGCGAGGATGATCAGGCCGGCCATGATCCGTGGGCTCATGCCCAGGCGGCTGTACAGTGGCAGCATGGCGGCGCAGCAGATCATGTAGGTGGTGGCGCCGTCACCGTCGAGGGACACCACCAGGGCCAGCACCGCGGTGCCGACCGAGACTTTCAGCGGGTCGCCCTTGACCAGCTTGAGGATCCTGCGCACGGCCGGGTCGAACAGGCCGGAGTCGATCATCAGGGCGAAGTAGAGAATGGCGAACATCAGCATTACGCCGGTGGGCGCGAGCTTGCTGATGCCTTCGAGCATCATCGGGCCGATCTTGGCGGAAAAACCACCGAACAGGGCGAACAGGATCGGTACCAGGATCAAGGCGATCAAGGCCGACAGGCGCTTGGTCATGATCAGGTACATGAAGGTGATGACCATGGCGAAGCCAAGGAAGGTCAGCATGGCGGTACTCCAGGCGTGGCGCGGCGAAAGGAAGGACGATTCGGGCGGATCAGCGCGTCAGGCGCTGCGCGAGGAGCAGGCGGAGGGGGACTGCGAAAAGGCGGGCACAGGAAAACATCAGAATCACCATTGTTGTTGTTGATTGGGCCGGGCGCGGAAGTTTCCGGGTGCCCTGGCTGACCGGTCTGCTGCCGGTGGTGGCGCTATCCTATGTGGGCAAGCTTTCAGCCAGCTTTCGCCTGCGCTCAGGCGACGGGAGGTCATTTCGATGGTGGATGTCGTGGAAGGCGGGTGTCATTGCGGGGCATTGCGCTACCGGCTGCAGGCCGATCTGGGCGATGTCGCCCATTGCCATTGCTCGATCTGCCGGCGGGTCAGCGGCGGTACGCTGGTGACCTGGGTCACCTTGCCCCTCGCGGGTTTCCAGTGGCTGGCGGGCTCGCCCCAGCGCTACATGGCGCCGCAGAGCTGCAGCCGGTATTTCTGTGGCAACTGCGGGGCGCACGTGGCGCTGGTGACCGCGCATAGCCCTGAAACCATCGATGTGACGGTGGCGACGCTGGATCACCCGGAGCGGGTGCCGGCCAATCGGCATATCTGGGTGGGGAGCCGGTTGCCGTGGTTGCAGGTGGATCAAGGGTTGCCGGAGGAAGATGAGGAAAACCTGTAGGGCACTGTGCTGCCTCCTTTTGGCCCTACCGCCATGCGCTAGGGCAGCTGCAACCCCCCGGCCGCCTTGTGCAACGCCCGCAGATGCTCGCCCACCTGCTTGATATTGGCTTCCACGGCTTTGATCTCCCTGCCCCGCTGCGGTCCCAGCAGCGCCCTCACCTGCTGGTCCAGGTCGGTGCTCAGCCGCAGCAGCTGCGCCTGGCGCTCGCTGCTCACCTGCTCCAGCTGCTTGCGTTCGGCAGGCTGTGGCAGACCGTAGCCCCCTGCCCCCAGCAATTCCGCCGGGCGGCTGAGGAAGCCGCTGTTGGCCAGCATCGCCTGCAAGGTGTCGTTGGCCTTGTCGAAGCTGCCGTCCTTGAGCGCCCGGCCGTTCAGGTAACGCTGCTTGACCTCGTCCTGGGCCAGCAGCAGCTGGCGGCGCAGGCCGGCCTGCTCGAGCAGCAGCAAGGCCGCGCTGGTACGCAGGTCGGCGCGGTCGAACCATTGGCGGCGCTGCTCGGCGTCCAGCGCCAGCCAGTCTTCCACGCTCGTCTGCTTGATCGGCAACTGCTTGCGCAGCACCTCGAACATCGCCTGGTAGCGGTCGCGATAAGAGTCGAAGCGATAACCCAGGCGCAGTGCCTCGCGCGGGTCGTCGAGCACGTGGGTATCGGCAAGTCCCCTGCCCTTGAGCACCTCCAGCAAGCCGTTGGGCATGATGCTGTCGAGGTCGTTCAGGCGCGGGTTGCCGGTGCCGCTGCGCAGCAGCTTGAGCGACTCCACCGCGCAGTTGTTGGACAGGAAGTAGTAGTTGCCGTCGTAGCTCCAGTGCATCTCGGCGGCCTGGCGCACCAGGTTCTCGATCTCGCCGCGGCTGAGCTTGAGCGGCACCGAGGCCAGGCTGCGCAGCTCGGTCTTGGTGTATTCGTCGATCACCTGCCCCAGCGGCAGCACGAACAGCCGCGAGGGATAGGCGCCGGTCAGGCCGTCCCAGCTGGACAGCTGCACGTCGTTGACGAAGGCGCGGTACGACAGCACCAGGCTCTGGTCCAGGTCCAGGCGGCAGGCTGGACCGCGCGGGCGGCCCGGGGCGCAGATCACCAGGCGCAGCATGCTGTGGCCCCAACGGCTGACCCAGTTCTGGTTGGCTTCGGCCAGCAGGTAGTCCACCTCGTAGACCCGTTCAGGGTCGATCTCACCCAATGGCTGGCGGGCGAAATCGTTGCCGGCATTGAGGAACGGCAGGCCCTTGGCGCAGGCAGCCTGTTGCGGCGCCCAGCCGAAGTGGTCGCGCAGGTACTGGTTCAGCGCAGGGCGACGGCAGCCGTAGCTCGGGTCGAGGAGGAAGTATTCCATGTTGACCGCGATGAACTCTTTCGGGCTGCTCAGCTCGTAGGGATCCGGGCTGCGCACCAGCTGGCCGTTGTGCTGCTCGCGCTCGCCGCGCCGGCCGACGTACTGCTGCCAGCCGGCCAGGTCCAGCAGGCGCGGGTCGTCGCTCAGGGTGAAGCGACGTTCGGCCTGGCCACGGCATTCCTGCGGCAGCCCGACCTTGCCCAGGGCGCCCTGCTGGCGCTTGCAGCGGCTGATCAGCTGGCGTTCGGCGTCCGGCCACAGGCGCGCGCGGTCATAGATATGGGTGAGTTCGTGGAGCACGGTGGCCAGCAATTCCTCGCGGACCGTGCCATGCGGGCGATTGGTCTTCTCGCGGGCGGCGCTGCCGTCGACCAGGCCCGGCAGCAGGCGCCGGTTGAGGTCCAGGCTGGCCATCGGAGAAGCCTGGCCGTAGGCGTCCTCGGGCATGCGCTCGGTCCAGCCGACGTGGATCTGCCGGTCCAGTTGCTGCTTGAAGCGCGGTGGCAGCTTGGCCATGGCTTCGTCGAGAAGCGTCTGGGTAGCCTGCTGTTGCGCGGGGTCGAGGCCGTCGCGCTGCAGCACCAGCTGCAGGTCGGCCAAGGCGGGCGTGCCGAACAGCGTCAGGGCGCAGCCCAGCAGCCAGGCACGCACGCGCTTCACAGGGCGAGGATGGCTTCGGCCAGCACCTGGTCGCTGGCGTCACGGGCCTCGGGGACGCGGGCGCGCAGGGTGTCGAAGGCGGCCTCGAGCTGGGCGCCGCGGATATCGCCGTTGCTGGCGACGAAGCTGGCGGCGTCGTCGTGGGCTTCACGCACCACTTTCGAGTCGCGGATCGAGGTGGTGGTGT
Source organism: Pseudomonas sp. TE6283 (assembly GCF_054060555.1). Lineage (NCBI taxonomy): Bacteria > Pseudomonadati > Pseudomonadota > Gammaproteobacteria > Pseudomonadales > Pseudomonadaceae > Pseudomonas > Pseudomonas sp. TE6283. Next base: position 327,890 of record NZ_JBSSDH010000002.1, on the reverse strand, counting down.
CGGAGGTGAAATCGATCGAACGGCCAAAGGCGCGGACGATGATATTGCTGGTGGCCACCAGGGTGTGGGCCTGGGCCAGGTCGGCGAGCAGCAGCATGCCGAGGGTGGCGGCGATCAGCGGTTTACGCATGGAGCATCTCCGGAAGTACAGGGGAGTCGAATGTAGTTATTGGACGAGAATCGCTTCGGCCAGTTCACGGTCGCCGACGCAAGGCCGGGCCAGGTCCTGGTGCAGCATGTCCAGCGCCGCCTGCAGGCGCGCGCCGCGGATCCGGCCGTCGCTGGCGACGAATGCGGCAGCGTCGTCACGGGCGGCGGCGACCAGCTTGCGGTCGAACGGCGCGGCGGTGACCTGGCTGGTGACGTAGCCGCTGATGACCAGGCTCTGTGTAGTGGTATCCATGGCTTGGGCGCTGCTCATGCAGGCCAGGGCTAACAGTGAAGGCAACAGGTAACGCATGGGCGGTCTGGCGATGATCTCGGGCTGCGAAGGCTACCCCGGATCCACGGGCGGGGCCAGTGAATCCGGGCAGTACGGGGCTCAGATGGCGAGGATGGCGCGGGCCAGCTGCGCGTCGCTGGCCTGCAGGTCCGGCAGTTGCTGGCGAATGTGCACGAACGCGCTCTCCAGCTTGGCGCCGCGGATGGCACCGTCGCTGCCGACGAAGCTGGCGGCATCGTCACGGGCGGCCTTGACGATCTTGTCGTCGCGGAACGAGGAGGAGATGTCGGAGGTGGCGTCGGTGGAGGCAGCTACTGCGCCCACCACGGCGTCGGTGGTGACGACGAAGCTGGTGGCATTGGCCGCGCCGGCGAGCGACAGCAGCAAGGCGGCGCCAAACAGGTGATAACGGGACATGGTCGGGGACTCCTGCACAGGGTCTGGATGGTTCTGCTTATCGGACGCTCGCTTGGCTCGTCACGGTACTTTTCTTTGCCAGGCGCGTAAGACAAGCGTAACACGCGCTGGTTCGGGCATTTGGCTCGAGAAAAGATCACAAATAGTAACTGTGCCTGTCGATTCTTAATTTTTAGAAACTGTTACGTTTGCTCGTGCGAATGCGCTAGTCCGGGCCTTGAAACAAAAAACCCGTTGCAGTTTCCTGCAACGGGTTTTTGTGAATTCGCGGTGCCGGCCTGGGCCGGCGACCGGCGCTTAGCGCCAGAAAGGCTTGCTCAGCTCTTCGTAGCGCTGCGACTCGCTGATACCGGCGTCGGCCAGCAGGCGGGAGTCCAGGCGCGCCAGCTGGCGGCGGCTGGCCATGCGGCGCTGCCACAGTACCAGGGTGGACAGGACGCGCAGCGGCAGGGCGGCGTTGGAAGCTTGGGCGTTTTCGAAAACCAGGTCGGAACTGAGGGTACGTTCCATGATGTGTCATCCTTCCGCTTGTGGCGGCATTAGGGAGTGATTTAACTGGTGCCCATCTTCCTCTTCTCCCGTCCAGAACAGTAGGTACAGTTCAGGTGTATTGTGAGGGGGCAGTTAACTGTTGGAAGGGACTGTTGCACTGGTTATTGGCGAAACTGTACTGGTGTGCGCTTTTTTGGTGCGGTTTTGAGGTGTTAGTAGGGAAATGGTAGGCAGGAAGTGATGTTTAGGGCGGTACAGTAGTACAGTTTTAGATGTTTTTGCGTCAAGGTGTTCGACAGTACAGTTGCAGCGCCTAGGAGATCGAGCGCCGCAAGACCATCGTCAGGCACCTGTCCGCCATCACGCGATCCCAAACCCCTCACGCCGACACCGCCGCCCCCCGCGCCCGCTCGGCCTTGCCCAGCAACCGCTTCATCCGCCATTCAAAGCCGAACGTCAGCGCCACCGCCGCGCAGGCCAGGCCCAGCGCCAGCCCCCACCAGATCCCCTGCGCGCCGCCGCCGAGGTTGAAGGCGAACAGCCACGCGCTCGGGGCACCTACCAACCAGTAGCACACCAGGCCGATCAGGAAGGTGGTCTTGGCGTCCTTCAGACCACGGATCGAGCCCATGGCGATGGTCTGCACGCCATCGAACAGCTCGAACCATGCCGCCACCATCACCAACTGTACCGCCAGCATGAAGATCGCCGCGAAGGCCGGGTCGTTACGGTCGATGAACAAGCCGACCAGGACGTCCGGCAGCAGCCAGAACAGTGCGGCGAAGGCGAACATCAGCGAGGCACCGAAGCCGATACCCACGCGCCCGGCGCTGCGAGCCGCCAACAGGTTGCCGGCACCATAGTAGAGGCCGACGCGCATGGTCACCGCGTACGAAAGGCCGGTCGGGACCATGAACGCGGTCGAGACGATCTGCAGGGCGATCTGGTGCGCCGCCAGTTCCGTGCTGCCCAGCACGCCCATGCACAGGGCGGCGAAGGCGAACAGGCCCACTTCGACCATATAGGTGCCGCCAATCGGCAGGCCCAGCCGCCACAGTTCGCGCAGTGCCGGCAGGGAAGGGCGCGACAGCCCCTTGCGCAGCGGGTAGGCGGCATAGGCCTTGTGCCAGCGAATATAAAGCGCAAGGGCGATGGCCATGCCCAGGGTCACCACCGCGGTGACCAGGCCGATGCCCATCAGCCCGAGCTTGGGCAGGCCGAACATGCCCTCGATCAGTGCATGGTTGAACAGGTAGTTGAACACTGTGCCCACCAGGCTGATGACCATCACCGGGGTCGAGTGGCCCAGGGCGCTGGTGAAGCCGCGCAGGGCCATGAAGGTCATGTAGCCGGGGAGGGCGAGCGGCAGCAGGGTGAGCAGCTGCATCGCCGAGTCGACGTTCTCCGGCTTCTGGCCGAACAGCAGCAGCACCGGCTTGAGGTTCCACATTACCAGCGCCGAGACCAACGCCAGGCCCCAGGCCAGCCACAGGCCGCTCTGGGCCAGGCGGGTGACGCCCTCGGTGTCGTTGGCGCCCTTGCGGATCGCCACCAGCGTGCCGACCGCGGCGATCACGCCCAGGCAGAAGATCGACACGAACGAATAGCTCGCTGCGCCCAGGCCACCACCGGCCAGGGCTTGCGGGCTGATGCGGGCCATCATCAGGGTGTCGGTGAGCACCATCAGCATGTGCGCCAACTGCGAGGCGATCAGCGGCCCGGCCAGGCGCAGCAAAGCCTTGAGTTCAGTGGTGGGCGCGACATGCATGGTGGCGGTCCTTCTGGATGAGTCGAGGAAGCGAGCCGTCGATTCTGAGGCCTCGGTCAGCTTTGCACAAAAGGATAAATGCGATCATAGACATGAGCCTGACTCATGGATGTATGATCCTGTGCATCTGACCTACGCCCCGCATGACAGGTGCGCCATGACCCGCCAACTGCCTCCGCTCTATGCGCTTCGCGCATTCGAAGCTGCCGCCCGGCTCAGTTCGTTCACCCGTGCCGGTGAAGAACTGTCGATCACCCAGAGCGCGGTCAGCCGGCATATCCGCACCCTTGAGGAGCATTTCGCCTGCCGCCTGTTCATACGCAGCGGGCGAAGCCTGCAACTGACCGAAGCCGCGCGCATGCTGCTGCCCGGTGTGCGCGACGGCTTCGCGTCGCTGGAGCGGGCCTGCGATACCTTGCGCGGCGAGGACGACATCCTGCGCATGAAGGCGCCCTCGACCCTGACCATGCGCTGGCTGCTGGCGCGCCTGAGCCGTTTTCGCCACCTGCAGCCGGGCAACGAGGTGCAACTGACCAGCGCCTGGATGGATGTCGATCATGTCGACTTCAACCAGGAGCCGTTCGACTGCGCGGTGCTGCTCAGCGATGGCAGCTTCCCGGCGGACTGGGAGGTGCGCCGGCTGTTCTCCGAGTTGCTGATCCCGGTGGGCGCGCCGGAACTGCTCGATGACGCGCCCTGGGACGAACGGCGCCTGGCGGGCATCGAACTGCTGCATCCCACGCCGGACAAGCGTGACTGGCGTGCCTGGCTGGCGCGCATGGGGCTGACCGACAAGGTCTCGCTCAAGGGCGGGCAGGTGTTCGATACCCTGGAGCTGGGCATGATCGCCGCGGCACGGGGCTACGGGATCTCCATGGGCGACCTGCTGATGGTGGCCGAGGATGTGGCCCAGCGCCGGCTGAGCCTGCCCTGGCCGACTGCGGTGGCCAGTGGCATGGACTACTACCTGGTGTGGCCGCGGACCCGGCCGGGCGGGGAGCGCCTGCGCAGGTTGAGTGTGTTCCTGCAGGAGGAGGCGGCGGCAATGGACCTGCCGGCTGTGCAGGTACTGTCGGCGCAAGGTTGATAACCATCGCGGGCTACAGCAAGAAAACGTTTGCGAATATCCCGGTCCAGAACTCAAGTATTTCCTACAGACGCCGATCAATTTGCACCAGCGTCCCGGAAGAGGACGCGATTCCCCGTCGATATGCAGCGGGCGGTCAGCGTGATCAGGACGATCCCGGCCTCTTGCCAGGAGCCTTGCCATGTCTCAACCGCGTGCCCGAATCGCCTCGCAGCTCGGGATCGCCCTCGCCATCGTGCTGGCGCTGGTGATCACCGGTAGCACCCTGTTCGCCTTGCGTTCGCTGGACGACGCCAACCTCACCACCCGCCAGGCGCACCTGGCCAGCGAGGCGCGGCTGCTGGCCGACCAGCTCGACACCTTCCACGGCTCGCTCAAGGACAACACCCAGCGCCTGAGCGGCCTGTTCGAGCGCCGATTCGCCTCGGGGCTGGCGCTGCACGCCGGTGAGACGGTCAACGTCGCCGGTGCCGCGACACCGGCGCTGTACCTGGGCGACCACCTGCTGAACAACGATTTCCGCCAGGTCGACGAGTTCCAGCAGATGACCGCCGGGGTCGCGACCCTGTTCGTGCGCAGCGGCGACGACTTCGTGCGCATCAGCACCAGCCTGACCAAGCAGGACGGCAGCCGCGCCATCGGCACCCAGCTCGATCGCCAGCATCCGGCCTACGCCAAGCTGATGGCCGGGCAGACCTACGTCGGCCGCGCCGTGCTGTTCGAGCGCAACTACATGACCCGTTACGTGCCGGTGCGTGACGGCGGTGGCCGGGTGATCGCGGTGCTGTTCGTCGGCTTCGACTACACCGACGCGCAGAACGCCCAGTTCGCCAACCTCAAGCGCTTCCGTATCGGCCAGACCGGCTCGCTGGCGTTGCTGGACGAGCAGGGCAAGTGGCTGGTGCCGCCGGCCGAGGTACGTGACGGCGAGGCGGCGGCCCAGGCAGTCAAGGCGCTCAAACCGGGGGCAGGGCAGTTCTGGGCCGGTGCCGGCGAGCCGGTGTTCAGCGTCACCGAGCCGTTCGCCGAGGGCCCGTGGACCGTGGTGGCAAGCATGCCCGAGGGCGAGATCCGCGAAGTGACCTGGAGCGTCGGCCTGCGCCTGGCAATCGGCAGCGTGCTGGCGATGCTGCTGGCCGTGGCCGCCACCCTTTGGTTGCTGCGCCGTAAACTGCGCCCGCTGGGCGACCTGGTGCGCCAGGCCGAAGCCCTCGGCGCCGGCGACCTGAATGCCCGCCTGAGCGTCACCAGCCAGGATGAGATCGGCCAGCTGGCCCGCAGCTTCAACCAGATGGGCGAGGCCCTGGCGACCATGGTCGAGCATATCCGCACCGCCTCCGACCAGGTCAGTGGCCGCGCCCGCTCGCTGTCCGGCCTGTCGTCCGGCGCCTGCGAGGGCATGGACCAGCAGTCCGGCGAGATCACCAGCATGGCCGGCGCGGTGGAGGAGTTCAGCGCCACCTCGATGAACATCGCCGACAACATGGCCGGCACCGAGCGCATGGCCCGCGACAATGCCCAGCAGACCCGCATCGGCCGCAGCGCCATGGACGAGGCCTCGGTGTCCCTGCGGCAGATCGCCGAGGCCTTGGGCGGCACCGCCAGTGTGATGGACACCCTGGGCGCCCGTTCGCAGGAGATCGGTGGGATTGTCGGCGTGATCACCTCGATCGCCGAGCAGACCAACCTGCTGGCGCTGAACGCCGCCATCGAGGCGGCGCGGGCCGGCGAGCAGGGCCGTGGATTTGCCGTGGTCGCCGACGAGGTCCGTGGCCTGGCCGCGCGCACCCGCCAGGCCACCGACGAGATCTCGGGCATGATCGCCAGCATCCAGCAGCAGACCGGCCATGCCATCAGCACGTTGGAGCAGGGCAACCAGCTGATGCAGGAAGGCCTGGCACGCAACGACAAGGTGGCCGAAGCCCTGGCGCGCATCGACGAGCAGAGCCGGGTGGCGGGCGAGCAGTTCGCCGTGATCAGCACCGCGACCCAGGAGCAGAGCAGCACCGCGACGGTGCTCAGCCGCAACCTGCAGAGCATCGCCCAGGCCAACAGCGAGCAGCGTGATGTGGCCAATGAACTGGCCATGACGGCCCGCGAGCTGGAGGGGCTGGCGGGGCAGTTGCGTCAGGAAGTGGATCGGTTCCGCGTTGGGCGCTGATTGAGCAAACAACATCATCGCGGGGCAAGCCCGCTCCCACGAGCGCACCAAGGCCTCCGTGGGAGCGGGCTTGCCCCGCGATAGCGATCGACGTTCTACATCGCCCCCAAGCCCAACGCCTGCGCACACGCCTGCAACGACCGGCGCTCGCTCTGCGCATACAGCACCAGCTCATCCTGCACCCGCAACCCCAGCGCCTGCTCGAAGGCCTCGCGGTTGGCGTTGCTGCCATAGTCGGCCTGCCCATCATCCCCCAGGTTGGACTGGAAGATCCCCGCCGCGCTCACCGGCAGGAAATCCTCGTACACCAGCGCCTCGAAATGCACGTGCCCGGCGTCGATCAACCCCTGCAGGGTGGTCGGGCGATCCTGTTGCCCGCGCTCGGCCAGGCCTTTCTCGGTGGCGAAGTAGCGGAAGTACGCCAATCCCTGCTCGCGCATCTGCCCCAGGTCATCCGGAAACTCGGCGAAGTGCTCCGCGAGCAGCGCCATATATCGCTCGGCATTGGCCTCCGCGGGCGCGCCGCCCAAGGCTTCACGGGTCGCATCCAGCAGCCGGTCGTACAGCTGGCGACCTTTGGGCGTCAGCGCCGCGCCGCGCTGTTCGATCTCGCCGAAGCGCGCCGTGTGGCTGCCCTGGGTATCGCTGAAGGCGACCTTCTCCTGCAGGGCTTTGAAGCTGGTCTGGCGCAGCAGGATCGGCTGGCGCCGGGTGGGCGGCCCCTCGACCACGGCCTTGGGCGGAATGCCCTTGGCCGGCATGCCGAGCTGGATCGCGTCGATGTCCAGGGTGCGCGGGGTCAGGTGGTTGATATGCGGGCCTTTGAACGCCACCACGTCGGCGATCAGCCGGTGCTGGTCGTGCAACTGCTGGTACTGCTCGGCGGTGACCGTGGCGTCCTGGTGCCAGCGGAAGGTGTGCAGCGCCTCCTGGACGAAGGTCTCGGCATCGCTCGCGTCCAGGCCGCCGTCGCGTTCGCATTGGGCGATCAGTTCGAGTACGCGGGGGGTGAAGATCTGCCGTTTATCCAGGATGCCCCGGGCCAGTGCGCGCAGTTGCGGGTTGTCGATCAGCTCCAGGCGCAACAGCGAGGTGAACACGCGGAACGGGCTGATGTGCAGCGACTGTTCGTGCACGGCGCGAAACGCGGTGGAGTGTACCGGTACGCCGGCCGAGCTCAGGTCATAGTAGCCGACCGGCTGCATGCCCATCACCGCGAACAGGCGGGCGATGGTAGCCAGTTCCTCGGCGGTGCCCACGCGGATGGCGCCGTGGCGTTCCTGGTCGAGGCGTTCGATCTCGCCGGTCCAGCGCAGGGCCTCGGCCACCTTGGGCTGTGCGGCCATGACCCGCTGGTTGGTCTCGCTCACCAGCTCGAGCAGCGTGCCGTACAGGGGGACTTCCTGCTTGTACATGAGCGACATGGCGGCAGAGAACTGCGCGCGGATGCTGTCGGGGCTGACGAAATCATGGGCGGGCATCGCAAGCTTCCTGGGTGAGTGGAGGACACTTACATGAAAACTGGGAATGGAGCTGGCGTACAAGCGAAAAAAAGTGCGGGTTTCATTCCATAATTGATCGACCTTGAGGACCATGGGGCCGCAAAGCGGCCCCGGCAATCTCAAGCCTGCAGTTGCTCGCCAACCCATTCCACCAACGCCCGCACCTTCGGCACTTCCGCCGCATGCTCGGCATACGCCAGGTAATGCGCGCCACTGCTCTTCATCGCATGGTCCCAGGCCAGCACCAGGCTGCCCTCGGCCAGCTCCCGGGCCACCAGGTAACGCGGTACCAGCGCCACCCCGCACCCCGCCTGCGCCGCGCCCAAGGCCATGTAGAAGGTGTCGAAGCGCGGCCCGTGGTAGCTGTTGTCGGTGTGCAGCCCTTGCTCCAGGAACCACGCGTGCCAGGCCTCCGGTCGTGAGGTGCTCTGCAGCAATACCAGCTCCGCCACCGCGCCCGCGTCAGGTAGTGTGCGGCCTTGCAACAGCTCCGGCGCGCACACCGGCACCACCTCTTCGCCGAACAGCTCGACACAGGTTGCACCGGGCCAGGTGCCCTGGCCATAGAAGAACACCACGTCGGCCGATCCCTGCAACAGGGAGAACGGCTCCATCTCGTTGCGGATATCCAGGTGGATATTAGGGTGGCGCTTGCCGAAGCCCTTCAGGTGCGGAATCAACCAGCGCACGCCGAAACTCGGTTGAGTGGCTACCTTCAATACTTCGGTCTGCGAGCCATAGCTCAGGACATAGCGGCTGGACATGTCCACCTGGGTAAGGATCTTGTTCACCTCGGCCAGGTACAGGCTGCCGGCGGGGGTCAGCTGCAGGCGTCGACGGATGCGCAGGAACAGGTGATGACGCAGCATCTCCTCGAGCTGCGCCACCTGCTTGCTCACCGCGCTCTGGGTCAGGTGCAGCTCCTCGGCGGCGCGGGTGAAGCTCAGGTGGCGGGCTGCGGCCTCGAAGCACTGCAGGGCGGTCATGGACGGAACCAGGCGTTTGGACATAAGCGGTCTCGGCGGCTGAAATCATTACCTGGCGGAATGATATGCGGAATAAAGGTCGTTTGTTGCACCTGTGTAATCGGATTAATACTGACCCACATCCTTTTCCACCCCTTCACACGATGAAAGGAGAAGCACAATGGTTGCTGCACTGCTCGAGCGTCTTGGCGTTGCCGCCGCGGCTCACACCCAGGGCGACTACCCTGTTCACACCCCGATTGACGGCAGCCGCATCGCCTCGGTGAAACTGCTCGGCAAGGCCGACACCATTGCCCGCATCGACCAGGCGCACCAGGCCTTCGAAACCTGGCGCAGCGTGCCGGCCCCACGTCGCGGCGAGCTGGTGCGCCTGTTCGGCGAGGTGCTGCGCGAACACAAGGCCGCCCTCGGCGAACTGGTCTCCATCGAAGCCGGCAAGATCACCCAGGAAGGCCTGGGCGAAGTGCAGGAAATGATCGACATCTGCGACTTCGCCGTCGGCCTGTCGCGCCAGCTGTACGGCCTGACCATCGCCTCCGAGCGTCCGGGCCACCACATGCGTGAAACCTGGCACCCGCTGGGCGTGGTCGGGGTGATCAGCGCCTTCAATTTCCCGGTGGCGGTATGGGCGTGGAACACCGCGCTGGCGCTGGTGGCCGGCAACGCCGTGGTGTGGAAGCCATCCGAGAAGACCCCGCTGACCGCCCTGGCTTGCCAGGCACTGTTCGACAAGGCCGTGAAGGCCTTCGGTGATGCGCCGGCTGGCCTGGCGCAACTGGTGATCGGTGGTCGCGAAGCCGGCGAAGCCCTGGTCGACGACCCACGCGTGCCGCTGGTCAGCGCCACCGGCAGTACGCGCATGGGTCGTGAAGTCGGCCCGCGTGTCGCGGCGCGATTCGGCCGCAGCATTCTCGAGCTGGGCGGCAACAACGCCATGATCCTGGCCCCGAGCGCCGATCTGGACCTGGCCGTGCGCGGCATCCTGTTCTCCGCCGTCGGCACCGCCGGCCAGCGCTGCACCACCCTGCGCCGTCTTATCGTTCACCGTTCGATCAAGGACGAAGTGGTCGCCCGCGTCAAAGCCGCCTACGGCAAGGTGCGCATCGGTGACCCGCGCAAGGACAACCTGGTCGGCCCGCTGATCGACAAGCAGTCGTTCGATGCCATGCAGGGCGCGCTGGCCAAGGCCCGCGACGAGGGTGGCCAGGTGTTCGGTGGCGAGCGCCAGCTGGCCGACCAGTACCCGAACGCCTACTACGTGTCGCCGGCCATTGCCGAGATGCCGGCCCAGAGCGACGTGGTCCGCCACGAGACCTTCGCGCCGATCCTCTACGTGCTGGCCTACGACGACTTCGAAGAGGCCCTGCGCCTGAACAACGAGGTGCCGCAAGGCCTGTCGTCGTGCATCTTTACCACCGACATTCGCGAGGCCGAGCGTTTCCAGAGCGCCTCGGGCAGCGATTGCGGCATCGCCAACGTCAACATCGGCACCAGCGGTGCTGAGATCGGCGGGGCGTTCGGGGGTGAGAAGGAGACCGGAGGCGGGCGTGAGTCCGGGTCGGATGCCTGGAAGGGCTACATGCGCCGGCAGACCAATACCGTGAACTACTCGCGTGAGTTGCCGCTGGCGCAGGGCATCGTGTTCGATTGATGATCGTGGGCGGGGGCTGACGCCCCCGAATCGCGACACAAGGCCGCTCCCACAGGGGCCGGCGCGATTCCTGTGGGAGCGGCCTTGTGTCGCGAAAGGGCTGCGAAGCGGCCCCAGAGGCAATAAGAACAATTGCTGGAGCCGGGCCATGTCCGAACTGCGTCAAGAATGTCTGTGGGAACACGTCACCCAGCCGACCGTCGCCGCCCAGGCCCTGGCCGGCGAGCACAAGGCCGATGTCTGCGTGATCGGCGGCGGCATCACCGGCCTGTCGGCGGCGATCCACCTGCTGGAGCAGGGCAAGTCGGTGATCCTGCTGGAAGCCTGGAAGATCGGCCACGGCGGCTCCGGGCGCAACGTCGGCCTGGTCAATGCCGGCACCTGGATCCGCCCCGACGACGTCGAGGCCACTCTCGGCCACAAGCAGGGCGCCCGCCTGAACAAGGTGCTCGGCGAGGCCCCGGGTGAAGTATTCGCCATGATCGAGCGCCTGGGTATCGACTGTCAGGCCCGGCACCAGGGCACCTTGCACATGGCGCACAACGCCACCGGCATCGCCGACCTCGAGGCCCGCCACCAGCAATGGACCCGGCGCGGCGCCGACGTCGAGCTGCTGACCGGCGCGCACTGCCAGGAATACTGCGGTACCGACAAGATTTCCGCCGCGCTGCTCGACCGCCGCGCCGGCACCATCAACCCCATGGGCTATACACAAGGCCTGGCCGCCGCCGTGAACCGGCTGGGCGGCAAGCTGTTCCAGCAGTCCTCGGTAGAGGGCCTGGAGCGTGATGGCGACGCCTGGCGAGTGAAGACCGCACGCGGCGCGGTGCGTGCCGACAAGGTGGTGATCTCCACCGGCGCCTACACCGAAGGCGACTGGAGCAACCTGCAGAAGCACTTCTTCCGCGGCTATTACTACCAGGTCGCCTCCAAGCCTCTGCATGGCGCCGCCGCCGACAAGGTCCTGCCCCATGGCCAGGGCTCGTGGGACACCCGCACCGTGCTCAGCAGCATCCGCCGTGACGACCAGGGCCGCCTGCTGCTCGGCAGCCTCGGCCGGGTCGACAACAAGCCGGCGTGGTTCGTGCGCAGTTGGGCCGACCGTATCCAGAGCCACTACTACCCGGCGCTGGGCAAGGTCGAGTGGGAGATGCACTGGACCGGCTGCATCGACTTCACCCCGGATCACTTGATGCGCCTGTTCGAACCGGCGCCGGGGCTGGTGGCGGTGACCGGCTACAACGGGCGCGGCAACACCACCGGCACGGTGATCGGCCGGGCGTTTGCCGAGTTCCTGCTCAAGGATGATCCGGACAGCCTGCCGATTCCATTCTCGCCGATGAGGCCGGTGAGCGCGCCGTCGCTGCGCACGGCGTTCTACGAGTCGGGGTTCTCGCTGTATCACGCAGGGCAGTGTCTGCGGGTGGTGTTGTAGGCACTGCCGCTCCTACAGGGGGTGGCGGTGCTTGGCTATTTGTGAAGCCAGCTCAGGAACCCACCTTTCTTCACCACCGCCGGTTTCTGCAGCAGCAGTGACTCGCGTTTCTGCCGACGGAACCGCTGCAGCTTGGTCAGCGCCGACTTCACATCACCACTCTCGGCCAGGCAACCGCGCACCTGTTCCTTGTCGATACGATAGAGCATGCAGCCGCTCAGGGCGCGGAACTCGACCGGCGAGGCCTCGTCGTCCACCAACCCCTCCAGCCCCAGTACCTCCCCAGGCCCCATGCGCCCGCCTTCGATCAGCCGCTCGCCGTCGCGTACCGAGGCCAGCACCACGCCCCGGCTGATCAGCAGCACATGCTCCGAGCGCTCGCCGATGCCCAGGATGACCTGGTCGGCCAGGTACTCCACCGTGGTCATGCGCTGGCTCAGGGCATCGCGCTCTTCGTTGCTCAGTGAGCGGAACACCCGCACTTCGTCCAGCAGTTCGCGCTGGCGACTGCGCACGGGGGCACCAAGCTCGGTGTTCCAGGTCACGCCGCTGGCCTCCAGGTGGCGGTGGGCCAGGTCGAACAGCTGGTTGCGCACCTCGGTCTTGCGCGACATCTCGGCGATGAAGCCGCTGGCCTCGTACTCCACCGACTCCAGGCTCGAAGCCTTCACCGTGACCTTGGGCGCCGGCTTGTCGAGCAGGATGCTGGTGCCCTGCAGGGTCTTTTCCAGCGCATCGAACACCCGCTGCGGACGCACCTTGGCCGGCACCACCACGCTGATCGACACCCCATGCACCTCGGCCGGGCGGCTGAAGTTGAGGATCTTGGCCTTGGCCGCGACTGAATTGGGGATGACCGCCAGGCTGCTGTTGCCGGTGATCAGGCGGGTGGCGCGCCAGTCGATGTCGACCACCTTGCCCTCGGTGCCGTCGATCGAGATCGAGTCACCGATCTGGTAGGGCCGCGTGGTGTTCAGCACGATGCCGGAGAACACGTCGGCGAGGGTGCTCTGCAACGCCAGGCCGATGACAATGGCCATCACCCCGGAGGTCGCCAGCAGGCCCTTGACTGGGAGTTGCATCACATAGGCCGCCGCCGCCACCGCCGCGACCAGGAAGATCAACGCCCCGACCACATCCTGCAGCAGGCGCCCTCCGTGGCTGCCGCGTGCCACCAGCAGCAGGCCGAACACCACCGTCACCGTGCGCGCGGCGAACAGCCACCAGCCGATCGCCAGCACCGTGGCCATCAGGTTGCGCGGCACATCGTCGGCCCAGGGCGGCGGTTGCAGCGGGCTCATGCCCGCCGTCAGCAGCACCGTGCTGAACACCAGGAAGCACACCAGCCGTGTGGCGATGCGCCAAGCCCGGTGGTGCAGCGGAATCAACTGCCAGAGCAGCAGGTCGAGCAGGATCAGCAAGGTGCCGAGCAACAGCGGGTATGACTGGATGAACGCCAGCATGGTGGTCTCGGTGCGGGGGAGGGCTGTGGGTAGTAATAGAGCAGGTTGGGGTAGCGGGCAATGGCTGTCTGCGGGTATCGCAATCGCGGGGCAAGCCCGCTCCCACGCACGCCATGTCGCCGACGTGGGAGCGGGCTTGTCCCGCGATAAGGCCAGAACAGGTGGCGCCTATCCATCGTTCGCAAAATAGAACGCTACGGCCAAATTTCGCTATCTACCGCCACAAAGGTTCCGGTTTTAATCTTCTCCCATCAACGCGAAACATCCACCCCACTGAAGATCGAAACCCAAGGAGCACCGGCAATGAACAACTTCAAATACAACCGCCTGAACAAAGACGACGCCGCCGTACTGCTGGTCGACCACCAGGCCGGCCTGCTGTCCCTGGTCCGCGACATCGAGCCGGACCGCTTCAAGAACAACGTGCTGGCCCTGGCCGACCTTGCCAAGTACTTCAACCTGCCGACCATCCTCACCACCAGCTTCGAGCAAGGCCCCAACGGCCCGCTGGTGCCGGAGCTGAAAGAGCTGTTCCCGGATGCCCCGTACATCGCCCGCCCAGGCCAGATCAACGCCTGGGACAACGAAGACTTCGTCAAGGCAGTGAAGGCCACCGGCAAGAAACAGCTGATTATCGCCGGCGTGGTGACCGAAGTGTGCGTGGCCTTCCCGGCGCTGGCGGCCCTGGAAGAGGAGTTCGAGGTGTTCGTGGTCACCGATGCTTCCGGCACCTTCAACGAAATGACCCGCGATGCCGCCCACAACCGCATGAGCCAGGCCGGCGCGCAGCTGATGACCTGGTTCGGCGTGGCCTGTGAGCTGCACCGCGACTGGCGCAACGACGTCGAAGGTCTGGCAGCGCTGTTCTCCAACCACATCCCGGACTACCGCAACCTGATCACCAGCTACAACGCCCTGACCGCCGGCAAGTAAGCCGCCGCCAGCCTGGCACCCGCAAGGGCGATGGTGCCAGGCAAGGCAGCACACCCATCCAATCCAGCGCTCGTCTGCTGTTGCACAGTGGATGCAGGCCAGCTCATCTCGAGGGAATGACAGCGATGAACACCGCAACCGAAGGCAACCGCAGCGTCGTCACGCTGGTGATCCAGCACAAGGTCCGTGCCCAGGCGCTGGCGCACTACGAAACCTGGCTCAAGCGCGCCGTGACTACCGCTCGTCAACAGCCCGGTCATCTGGACGTCAATGTCATCCGCCCGGACGACGGCGGCCGCCACTTCACCACCGTGGTGCGCTTCGCCGACGCCGGCCTGCTGCAGGCCTGGGTCAACTCTGCCGAGCGCCAGGCACTGATCAGTGAAGTGCTGCCACTGCTGGAAGACGGCGACCAGACCCAGGTGCACGATGACCCGGAGTTCTGGTTCACCCCGCCCAGCGTCGGCGCCGCGCAACCGCCGCGCTGGAAACAGGCCCTGCTGACCTACCTGGTGATCTGCCCGATGACCCTGGTCATTCCCCAACTGCTGGCGCCGCTGTTTGCCCGCTATCCGCTGCTGGGTGGCCAGATCACCGGCAACTTGATCACCAACCTGTTCGTCATCCTGCCCGTGGTGTTCTACATCATGCCCTGGGTGACGCGCCGCTGTGCCGGCTGGTTGCGCCGCTGAGCGCCCGCCGTGATCCATTGCTAGCCTTCAACCGCCTGCCGATCACCCACCCGGACGGAGAGCACCATGAGCCAGGACCCTACCGATCAGAGCCGCCGCAAGTTCCTCGCCACCAGCACCGTGCTCGGTGCCGCCGGCGCGCTGTGGAGCGCATTGCCGTTCACCGATTCCGCCCATGCCGCCCTTTCAGGAGATCCCATGAACGCCGACCTCATCTTGTTCAATGGCAAGTTGCACACCGTTGACCGCGAGAAACCCACCGCTAGCGCCGTCGCCATCAAGGACGGCAAGTTCCTTGCCGTGGGCAGCGACGCCGAAGCCATGGCCCACAAGGGGACCGCAACGCAGATCATCGATCTCAAGCAGCGCACGGTGATCCCCGGCTTGAACGACTCGCACCTGCACCTGATCCGCGGTGGCCTGAACTACAACCTCGAACTGCGCTGGGAAGGCGTGCCGTCGCTGGCCGACGCCCTGCGCATGCTCAAGGACCAGGCCGAGCGCACGCCGACCCCGCAGTGGGTGCGCGTGGTCGGCGGCTGGAACGAGTTCCAGTTCGCCGAGAAACGCATGCCCACGCTGGAAGAGATCAACCAGGCTGCGCCGGACACCCCGGTGTTCCTGCTGCACCTCTACGACCGTGCGCTGCTCAACCGCGCCGCGCTCAGGGCGGTGGGCTACACCAAGGACACGCCCAATCCCCCAGGCGGCGAGATCCAGCGCGACAAGTTCGGCAATCCCACCGGCATGCTCATCGCCCGGCCCAACGCCACCATTCTCTATGCCACCCTGGCCAAGGGGCCGAAGCTGCCGCTGGAGTACCAGGTCAACTCCACCCGCCAGTTCATGCGCGAGCTCAACCGCCTCGGCCTGACCAGCGCGATCGATGCCGGCGGCGGCTACCAGAACTACCCGGACGACTACCAGGTGATCCAGGAGCTGGCCAACAACGACCAGTTGACCGTGCGCATTGCCTACAACCTGTTCACCCAGAAGCCCAAGGAAGAACTGGCTGACTTCAAGAACTGGACGCAGAAGGTGAAGCCCGGCGACGGCAACGACTTCTTCCGCCACAACGGTGCCGGCGAAATGCTGGTGTTCTCCGCCGCCGACTTCGAGGACTTCCTGGAGCCGCGCCCGGACCTGCCGCAGACCATGGAGCAGGAGCTGGAGCCGGTGGTGCGTCACCTGGTCGAGCAGCGCTGGCCGTTCCGCCTGCACGCCACCTACGACGAGTCGATCTCGCGCATGCTCGATGTGTTCGAGAAGGTCAACCGCGACATCCCGTTCAATGGCCTGCCATGGTTCTTCGACCATGCCGAAACCATCACCCCGCAGAACATCGAGCGGGTCCGGGCATTGGGCGGTGGCATCGCCATCCAGGACCGCATGGCCTTCCAGGGTGAGTATTTCGTCGAGCGTTATGGCGCCAAGGCCGCCGAACACACCCCGCCGATCAAACGCATGCTCGACATGGGCGTGCCGGTGGGGGCGGGGACAGATGCTACCCGGGTCTCCAGCTACAACCCGTGGACTTCGCTGTACTGGATGGTCAGCGGCAAGACCGTCGGCGGGCTGGAACTGTATCCGCAAGGCCTGAGCCGCGAGACCGCGCTGCAGCTGTTCACCCATGGCAGCGCCTGGTTCTCCAGCGAGCAGGGCAAGAAGGGGCAGATCAAGGTCGGCCAGCTGGCCGACCTGGCGGCGCTGTCGCTGGACTTCTTCAGCGTCGATGAAGAGGCGATCAAGGGCATCGAGTCGGTGCTGACCATTGTCGATGGCAAGGTGGTGTACGGTGCTGCCGAGTTCGACAAGCTTGGCCCTGCGCAGGTGCCGGTGTTGCCGGAGTGGTCGCCCGTGGCCAAGGTGCCGGGGCACTGGCGCGCCGGAGCGCCGATGGCGGCGGCGCTGCACCAGTGCGTCGGGCCGTGCGGGGTGCATGCCCACAGCCATGAGAAGGCGCGGCATTCCAGTGTGCCGGTGAGCGATTACCAGGGCTTCTGGGGTGCGTTGGGTTGTTCCTGCTTCGCGTTCTGATGGCCTGATCGCGGGGCAAGCCCGCTCCCACCGAGACTACAGGGCTTCGTGGGAGCGGGCTGGCCCCGCGATGGCGTACTACGCCATGTCGCTGATGGCGAACTCCTCCGCCAGATGATCGATCAACGACCGCACCGACGGCAGCAACCCGCGCCGCGACGGGAAGATCGCATGCACGATGCCGCAACGCGGATGCCAGCCTGGCAGCATCTCCACCAGCCGCCCCGCCGCCAGGTCCTCGCGCACCGCCACCCTGGGCAGGTGCGCGATCCCCACGCCCGCCACCACGAAATGCCGCAGCGCGAACAGGTCGTCGGTGACCATCCGTGGTTTGTGCGGGATCACCAGGCTGCGGCTCATGTCCTCACCCTGGAACAGCTCCCACTGGTATTCACGCTGGGCGCCGCCCCAATGGACGCTGGGTAGCTCGCTGAGCTGCTGCGGATCAAAGCCTTGCGCAAGCTGTTCGAGAAACGACGGGTGGCCGACCAGGCACTGGGTGCTGTTGCTCAGCACCCTCATCACCATGTCGGTGTTCTCCAGCGGCGGGAAACGCACCCGCAGTGCCACGTCAAAGCCCTCATGCAGCAGGTCGACGCGGCGGTTGGTGCTCTCGATGAACAGCTCCACCTGCGGGTACTTGAGCATGTAGCGGGTCAGCATCGGCCCGACCCAGGAGTTGAGCAGGGTGGTCGGGCAACTGATGCGCACCAGCCCGCGTGGCTCGCTACGGTTGCGCTCGATGATCTCGGCGGCGCCCTCGGCTTCCACGCGCATGGCCAGGCAGCGGTTGTAGTAGGCCTGGCCGATCTCGGTCAGCGAGCAGTGCCGGCTGGTGCGGTGCAGCAGGCGCACGCCGAGGCGCTCCTCCAGGTCGGCGATGCGCCGGCTGAGCTTGGACTTGGGCATGTCCAGCGCCCGCCCGGCCGGGGCGAAGCCACCGTGCTCGACCACCTGGGTGAAGTAGTAGAGGGAGTTGAGGTCTTCCAAGGGGCGATCTCCGCAGCGCGCCGGGGACAATGGCTCGCAGTCTACCGGGCGATGGTCGCCCTTATCCAACTCCCTTCAAGCCAATGTTGCTCAGGACGACTCGATTCCCTCCAGCATTGCCTCCGTCAGGCCTTCGGCCATCTCGATGCCATGCAGGCTGGCCCACAACAGGCTCCTGCCGGTTTCATCCATATGCTCCAGCGCCTTGTAGCCGACGTTGTAGGCACTGCGCAGGTACTCGGCGACATGCACCAGGGCGTCGTGGGCGTTGATATTGGGGTTGACCGCGAACAGCGGTGGGTGGCCGGCGTCGCATTTGCCGAAGGGGTGGTGGCGGGTGTCGGGGAGGGGGGGTCGGGGACGATTTTTTTCATGGTCAAACTCCGATAGAAATTGACCGGCACCGTCCGTTTCCACGCGAAGGGTGGCGGCTGTACACGGGGTGGAAACCCAGGTTATCGGAGAACCCCGGCAGGCCTTGTGGCCTCCCGCGTACAGCTGCCGTTACGACAGATAATCCGATAACCAACCAGCCGGGTTTCCACGCCCGATCGCTGAACCGACAGCGACCCGGTCAGCCTAGAGGGCATGATTTTCCCGGACAATCAGAAGGGTATCGACAGACTTTGTAGGGTATTTCTTGGGCTGCAGGCTGCCCAATAGGAAAGGTTTTCAGATCACGTAGGACATGGCTGAGTTCGGCAGATTCGAGCGTTTTTTGAACACGTTCCTTCGAGCTTGTCGGAAGCTTCTCGGTTGATCTGCACTGCCGCTGTTGTATGGTTTCAGGCGAGCGCGAAACCAGTTGCTATCCAGTGGCGAGAACTGGCGTAGCAGCCCCAAGATTCCAAGGTGAAGTGACAACCATGCACAACCCACCCCACCCCGGCGAAGCCCTGCGCGAAGACGTACTGCCCGCCATCGGCATGAACGTCTCTTCCCTGGCCCGCCACCTTGGCTATTCACGTGGTCAGTTATCCACAGTGCTCAACGGCCATGCAGCCATTTCAGCCGACCTGGCCTATCGCCTCGAACTGGCCGGTCTTGGCAGTGCCCGGCAGTATCTGGCCGAGCAGGCGGCTTACGACCTGTGGCAGGCCGCGCACCGCGAGCATCCACCCATCGAGCGGCTGGCGTTCGCCTGAGCGTCAGTCCTCATCCGACGCAAACAACCGCTCCAGCTCCACCCGCGCCTCCTTGGCCGTCTGCATCACCTTGGCCCGGTCGTCGCGCACATGCCCCTGGGCCTCCAGCACCTGCTCGTCGTGCTCGGTGAAGCGGGCAATGCGATCCGCCGCCTGCGCTTCCGTCAGCCCCAGCCCGACCAGCGCCCGCCGGCTCATTTCCAGGCTGGAATGGAAGGTCTCGCGAATCGGCTCGGCGCCCACGTCCACCAGCTTGTGCACATGCTGGCGGTTGCGCGCCCGGGCGATGACCTTCAGGTGCGGGTACAGGCGCTTGACCCGCTCCGCGGTGCGGGTCGCGGCCTCGGGGTCGTCGATGGTGATGATCACGTACTCGGCTTCGTCGACCTTTGCCGCATGCAGCACCTCGGTACGCGACGGATCGCCGTAGAACACCGGCACCTGCTCGAACATGCGGGTCATCTCGATGGTGTCCACCGAGGTTTCCAGGGCGACGAAGGGGATCTTCTGCGCCCGCAGGATGCGCGCCACGATCTGGCCCATGCGGCCCATGCCGACGATCACCACCCGTGGCGTGCCGGCGTCGATCTGCTTGTATTGCTCAGGTACTTCCCGGGCGGGTTGCGGACGCTTGAGGGCGCGGGCGCAGCCGATCATCAGCAGCGGGGTGAGGGCCATCGACAGGGTGATGGTCATCAGCAGCAGGTCGTAGGTCAGGGTGTCGAACAGGCCCTGGTCCTTGCCCAGCTTGAACACCACGAAGGCAAATTCGCCACCGGCCGCCAGCACCATGCCCAGGCGCAGGGCGCTGGCGCTGTTGAGGCCCCCGGCGATGCGGCCGACGCCGATCAGCAGCAGCAGTTTCACCGCGATCAACAGCACGGTCATGCCCAGCAGCACCAGCGGCATCTCCAGCAGCAGGCGCAGGTTGGCGCCCATGCCGACGCTGATGAAGAACAGCCCCAGCAGCAGGCCCTTGAACGGCTCGATCTGCGATTCCAACTCGTGGCGGTACTCGGAGTCGGCCAGCAACAGGCCGGCGAGGAAGGCGCCCAGGGCCATGGAAATACCGGCTTCCTCCATCAGCCAGGCAGTGCCGATCACCACCAGCAGTGCGGTGGCGGTGGACACCTCCGGCAAGCCGGTGCGGGCAACGGTGCGAAACAGCGGGCGCAGCAGGTAGCGGCCGCCGACGATAACGATGGCAATGCTGGCGAAAACCTTCAGGCCATGTTCGAAGCTGTCGCCGTGGCTGGTGTCCGGGCCGCTGGCGGCCAGCAGCGGCACCAGGGCGATCAGCGGGATTGCGGCGATGTCCTGGAACAGCAGGATGGCGAAGGCCAGGCGGCCGTGGGGCGCGTTGAGCTGCTTGCTCTCGGCCAGGCTCTGCAGGCCCAGGGCGGTGGACGACAGCGCCAGGCCCAGGCCGAGCACGATGGCCGCCGGCAGGCTTTGGCTGAAACCGAACAGGGCGATGGCGCCGAGCGCCGCGCCGGTCAGCACCACCTGCGCGGTGCCGACGCCGAACACTGACTTGCGCATCAGCCACAGGCGCCGGGGCGACAGCTCCAGGCCGATGATGAACAGCAGCAACACCACGCCCAGCTCGGAGATGTGCGCGACGCTCTCGGTGTCGCGGATCAGTCCCAGGGCCTGCGGGCCGATGGCCACGCCGGCCAGCAGGTAGCCGAGCACGGCGCCCAGTTGCAGGCGCTTGGCCAGGGGCACGGCGACCACGGCGGCGAGGAGGAAGATGACGGCGGTTTGTAGAAGGCTGCCTTCGTGTGGCATTGCTCGGACTCCTTGAACTGCGTGCGGCAGCGTTTGATGCAACAGCTTATGTCATCGATGAAAGAGGCGGGCATTTTCGGGTGGGGAGCGAAACAGGACAATCCTGGGGTTACAGGAAGCAGCGTTCTGAAAGTAGGACCTTTGCTGAATCCATCGCGGGGCAAGCCCGCTCGCACGCAAGGTAACTGACCTTCGTGGGAGCGGGCTTGCCCCGCGATCAACTGCTTACTGCAGATGGTCTTTCAGCGCCTGCGCCGCCTGGTCCATGGCACTGCGCACACTGGGCACGGTGCTCAGTACATTGAGCAGGCCGTAGTCATGGATCAGGCCGTTGTAGCGCACGGCGGTCACCGGTACCCCGGCGGCGTCCAGCTTGCGGGCATAGGCTTCGCCTTCGTCGCGCAGCACGTCCATCTCGGCGGTCTGCACCAGGGCCGGCGGCAGGCCTTTCAGCTGCTCGAGGCTGGCGCGCAGCGGCGAGGCGTGGATATCGTCGCGCTGGCGCGGGTCGGTGGTGTAGTTGTTCCAGAACCACTGCATCATGTTGCGGGTCAGGAAGTGGCCTTCGGCGAACTGGTTATACGACCCGTTGTTGAAGTTGGCGTCGGTCACCGGCCACAGCAGGGCCTGGAAGCGCAGCTTGGGCGTGCCGGCCTCCTTGGCCTTGATCGCCACCACTGCGGCCATGTTGCCGCCGACGCTGTTGCCGGCCACCGCCAGGCGGCTGCCGTCCACGCCGATCTCCTTGCCGTGCTCGGCGACCCAGCGGGTGGCGGCATAGGCCTGGTTGATCGCGGTGGGGAACCTGGCTTCCGGTGAGGGCGTGTAGTCGACGTAGACCGCCGCGGCACCAGAGCCCACTACCAGGTCACGGATCAGGCGTTCGTGGGTGGGGTAGTCGCCCAGCACCCAGCCGCCGCCGTGGAAGAACATGAACACTGGCAGTTCACCCTTGGCGCCTTCGGGCCGCACCACGCGGATCTCCAGCGGCTGACCATCGGCCTGGATGGTCCGGCGTTCGACGCGGATCCCCGACAGGTCGACCTTCACCCCGGCCTGGGCACCGCTCAACACCGCACGGGCATCCTTGGGCGCGAGGGTTTCCAGCGGCTTGCCGCCACCTGTGGCCAGGGCCTCGAGGAAGCCCTGGGTGGTGTGCTCGACGCCAGGGCTGCCGGCGGCGAAGGCGCTGTTCACGGCGAGGGCCAGCAGGCCGGCGGTCAGGGTGCGGGACAGTTTCATGTTCTAGCTCCTTCAGGGGTCGAGTCGTGGCTCAGTTCTGGTTGGCGAGGACGGTGGGTTGCACGTAGCTCACGGCGCGCAGCTGGCCGCTGCTGTCGCGGTAGGTCAGGGTGGCGGTGCTGGCCTGGCCCTGGGCGCTGGTGGGTGCATCGATGCTGATGACCTTGGCGATGTCCAGCTCCATGCCGTAGTGGTACGGGGTGGCTTCGCTGGCGAAGCTGCCGGCGCTGGTGCCGAGGGCCAGAGTGGTGACGGTGAGGGCGAAGGCTTTGCGAAGGGTCATGATCGTTCTCCGGGTTCTGCTGAGTGGGGTTGGCGACTGCTTGCTGCTTGAGATGAATACTGCGCGCAAATATTTAGTGCGCAAAATATATTTCCGCTATGGCGCTGATTGAGTGCGTCTTGGCAAGCTTCTGTGGGAGCGGACGGGCAGCCTCAGGCGCTGGGTCGGTACTGCAACGCTTCCGCCAGGTGCGCCCTGGCGATGGATTGCGCGCCCTCCAGGTCCGCCAGCGTGCGGGCGACCTTCAGCAGCCGGTGCGCCGCCCGCAACGACAGTGTCAGCCGTTCGCAGGCCTGCTCCAGCCAGGCCTGGTCAACCGGCTCCAGCGGGCAATGCCGACGCAGCCCCTTGAGGTCGAGGAAGGCGTTGGCGCAGCCCTGCCGGCGCTGCTGCAGCGCCCGTGCCTCGGCCACTCTCCGGCCAACGCTGGCGCTGGTCTCGCCACTGGGCTGGTGGGTCAGTACGGTACTTTCCCGGGCTACCGTCAGGTGCAGGTCGATACGGTCGAGCAGCGGGCCGGACAGCTTGTTGCGGTAGCGCTGGACCTGCTCGCTGCTGCACCGGCAGCGGCCGGTGGGGTCGCCCAGGTAGCCACAGGGGCAGGGGTTCATGGCCGCCACCAGCTGGAAGCGCGCTGGGAAGCGCACCCGATCCTTGGCCCGGGCCACCACGATCTCGCCGGACTCCAGCGGTTCGCGCAGCACCTCCAGCACTCGCCGTTCGAACTCGGGCAGCTCGTCGAGAAACAGCACGCCATGGTGCGCCAGGGTGATCTCGCCGGGTTGCGGCCGGCTGCCGCCGCCGACCAGCGCCGGGCCTGAGGCCGAATGGTGCGGATGGCGGAACGGCCGCTGTGGCCAGCTATCGAGCGGGGCGTGGCCGCTGACCGAGCGGATCGCCGCCACCTCCAGTGCCTCGCGCTCGTCCAGCGGCGGCAGCAGCCCGGGCAGACGACTGGCAAGCAAGGTCTTGCCAGTGCCCGGGGGACCTGTGAACAACAGGTTGTGCGCACCGGCCGCGGCTACCAGCAGGGCGCGCTTGGCCGCGATCTGGCCCTGGACTTCGCTGAGGTCCGGATAGGGGCGTTGCTCCAGCAGCAGGCCATTGGCCGCGTAGGGAGACAGCGCGGGCTGGCCGTTCAGGTGGGCCACCAGCTCGCGCAGGTGCCCCATCGCATACACCACCAGGCCGCTGGCCAGGCTGGCCTCCTCGGCATTCTCCCGTGGCACCACCAGCGCCCGACCCGCATCCCGGGCCGCCAATGCCGCAGGCAGCACGCCCTGTACCGGGCGCAAGGCGCCCGACAGGGCCAGCTCACCCAGGCATTCGATACCGTCGAGGGTGGCCACCGGCACCTGGCCATTGGCGGCGAGGATGCCCAGGGCGATGGCCAGGTCGTAGCGGCCACCGTCCTTGGGCAGGTCGGCGGGGGCGAGGCTCTGGGTGATGCGCCGGGCCGGGTAGTCCAGGCCGGAGTTGACGATGGCGCTGCGTACCCGGTCCTTGCTCTCCTTGACCGTGGTTTCCGGCAGGCCGACCAGGGTAAGCGTGGGCAGGCCGTTGGCCAGGTGGGTTTCGACGCTGACGGCGGGGGCCTGCACACCCACCTGGGCGCGGCTGTGGACGAGGGCGAGGGACATGGGCACTCCGTGTTTGCGTGTAAGGGGCCGCGTCCTGCGGCCCGGCAAAGCTTAGTGGTGCTCCTGGGGAGGCGGACGAGAAGAGTGCATCGAGTTTTGTCCGGCCCGCCTCCATGGCTGTCGGCACCTGCCTGGTTTCATGAGGCAGGTCGCGCACTCATTCGAACACGCCGCGCAAGGTCAGCACGAAGTTGCGCGGCTCGCCGTAGTAGTTGCCGTACTCGGACGTGCCGACGCTGGCGTAGTACTTGCGGTCGAACAGGTTGTTGCCGTTCAGGGCCAGGGTCCAGTGATCGTCGACCTTATACTCGACCATGGCGTCGTAGACCGCGTAGCCGCTCTGGCTGAAATCGAACGGAGTTTCACCCACGGTGTTCCAGTTGGCGTCGAAGCGGTAGGCCTTGCCTTCGACGTAGCTGGCGCTCTGGGCGGTTACCCCGGCGCCGACGCGCCATGCCGACCAGTCGCCCGGCAGGGTGTAGACCGACCAGAGCTTGAACAGGTGCTTGGGCGTGACGGTGGTGTACAGCGTGTCCTCGCTCTTGTCGTCCATCAGGTTGAGGGTATAGCCGGCGATTACATCCCAGCCCGGCAGGACTTCGCCGGTGGCCTCCAGGTCGATACCCTTGCTGACCACCTTGCCCTGGCCGATGAAGCAGCAGGAGGCGCTGTAGCTGAACGGTGTGTCGGGGTAGGCGGGGTCCTTGATCGCCTGGTGTTCACGCTTGGTGTAGAACAGCGCGGCGCTGAGGTTGAGCGCGCCATCGAACAGCTCGCCCTTGATCCCGGTCTCGTAGGTCTTGCCGGTCATCGGGTCGAGGGAGGTGCCGGACTTTTCCGGGCCCTTGAGTTTCTGCGCCTGGGGTTTGTAGATCTCGGCGTAGCTGACGTAGGTCGACCACTGGTCGTCGAGCGCGTAGATCAGGCCACCGAATGGCACCAGGGTGGTCGGCTCGCTGTGCGAGACCTTGTCCTGGCGAGCCCAGTCCCCGGAGCCGTCGCGGTTGCGCGTGGCGTAGGCCTGCTCGAAGGTATAGCGCTGGGCGCGGGCGCCGATCACCAGCTTGAGCGGGTCGGTCAGCTGCAGGCGCAGGGTGGAGTAGAGACCGTACTGCTTGCGCTTGTTGGGGTAGTAGTCGCGGTAGAAGGCATGATTGGTGGCCTCGGTCGGCAACGGTGTCGACTGCGGGTCCCACAGGTCGATCATGCCGCCCAGGCCGACCTTGCCCTGGGCCGCGCGCCAGCGGCTGGTGACCTCCTGGTAGTCGCCACCCACCAGCAGTTCGTGTTGGCGGCCGAAGGCGTCGAAGGTGCCGGAGAGGTTGACGTCGAACACCGACTGCTTGCTCCAGCTGGAGACATAGCTGCCCCACCAGTAGGGGCCGGTATTGCTGTTCTCGTCAACGGAGCCATAGGGGATCACGCCTTCGGTGGAGCCTTCGTTGTACGAATAGGTGTAGGAGGTGTTGAGCTTCCAGTCATCGGAGAAGCGATGGTCGAGCTTGGCGAACAGCTCGCGGGTGTAGCTGTCGTTCCAGGCGCTGTTGGTGGTGTACCAGGTGTGCCGCGGCAGTTTCAGGTCGCCGCCGGTGCTGTAGCGCGGCAGGCCGTCGCCCACGCCGTTTTCATGGACCTTGTCGTAGCTGCCGCCGAAAGTGAGCATGGTGTCGTCGCTGACGTCGGCCTCGAGCACACCATAGAAAAACGGCCGTTCGGTGCTGCGGTTGTCGAAGAAGTACTGGCGGTCCTGGTAGGCGACCACCATCCGTCCACGCAGCTTGCCGTCGAAGGCCAGGGGACCTGTGACATCCACTTCGCTGCGGTAGTTGTCCCACGAGCCCGCCGAGGCTTCGAGCTTGAGCTGGTAGTGATCGAGCGGGCGCTTGCGCACCAGGTTGACGATGCCGCCCGGGTTGCCGGTGCCGCCGAGCAGGCCGCTGGCGCCGCGCAGCACTTCGACATGGTCATAGGCGGCCAGGTCGTACTTGCGCTGGCTGTAGAAGGTGCCCAGGCCGTTGCCGATGTCCATCGGTGCCGTGCCGTCGATCTGCAGGTTGTCGATCGCAAAGCCACGGGAGATGAATTCCTGGGTGTTGAAATTGACGTTGCGCAGGGTGATGCCGGGGGTGAATTTCATCGCGTCGTCAAGGCTGACCATGCGCCGGTCCTCGATCAGCTGGCGGCTGACCACCGATACCGACTGCGGGGTGTCCTTCAGGCTTGTCGGGGTCTTCGAACCGACGCTCACCAGCCCGGTGGTGTAGGAGCGCGTGCCCTCGGTGGCCTGGCCCATGCCTTGACCCTGAACCTGCGTGCTGCCGAGTTCCAGGGCGCCGCCACCGCTGGCGGCGAGCTGCAGCGCCCAGCTGCCGTCGGCGGCCTGCACGGCCTTGAGCCCGGTACCTTCGAGCATCAGGTACAACGCCATGTCGGTGGGCAACTGGCCGCGCACCGGCCTGGCCTGCTTGCCCTGCACCAGCTGCGGGTCGTACGGCAGGCTGATGTCGGCCTGCTCGGCGAAGCGGTTGAGTGCTTCGGCCAGTGGTGCGGCGGGCAGGTCGTAACGGCGCAGCGGCTGTTCGGCCAGCACGGGGTGGGCCAGGCCGATGCCGGCGCCAAGTAGCAGGGCCTGGGCGAGCAAGGTGGGGCGGTAGCGGGACAGCAGATCCATCGAAAGCTCCTGGGAATTGGCAGGTGTTTTTCCTGTTTGTCGAAGGAGCGGGGAAAACCCGTAAACGAGAATCGATTTTCTTTACGCCGGAAGGATGCGCACCCACAACGCGGTGCGCCATTGCAGGCGCACCGGCCAGGTGTGGGCCAGGCTGCGCAGGGCATTGTCGGTGTCGTCGAGCTGGAACACCCCGGAAACACGCAGGCCGGCCACCGCCGGGTCGTAGCCGACCCAGCCTTCGCGCTGGCGGGCCAGGGTATCGGCCAGTTCGGCCAGGGGCATGTCGTTGGCGATCAGCAGGCCACGGGTCCAGGCCGAGCCCAGGGCCTGGGGCTTGGCCAGGGGCTGCGCGCCATGGTGGTCGATGCGGTACTGCTCGCCGGCCTTGGCCAGTTGCTGGGCTCGCCCGGGCACCTGGATCGCGACCTGGCCCTGGTCGATGGCCAGGCGCGTGTTGCCGCGCGCCTGGCAGACATCGAACGCCGCGTCGAACGTCCACAGGCTGGCCTCGGCGCTGGTCACACACAGGGGGCGTTGCCGGGTGTCGCCCTGCACGCGGACATAGACCTGCCCTTCAAGCAGTTCGACCCGGCGTTCGGTCGCGCTGAAGCGCACGTTGACCGCGCTGCGGCTGTTGAGCTGCAGCTCGCTGCCATCGGCCAGCTGGACATGGCGGCGTTCTGCGGTACGGGTGCTGTAGTCGGCCAGGCTCAGGCGCCAGGGTGAGTGTTGCAGTGCCGTACCGCTGAGGCCCAGCCCCAGCAGGCCGAGGGTGAGCAGCTTGAGGGCCTGCCGGCGATCCGCCCGCTCGGGCGCCGTCAACGCACGCAGGGCAACGCCCTCGGGCAGCTCGCGGGCCTGGCTGAAGCAGGCCTGGGCTTCCTGTAGGGCCTGCCAGGTGGCTTCATGGCGCGGGTCGCTCTGGCGCCAGACCAGGCAGGCGGCACAGAGTGCCGGCGCATGCTGCGCCGACTCGAGCCTGACCAGCCAGCCGATGGCCTGGTCGAGCACGTCTTCGCTCATGGTTCCAGCCTTGCCAGGTAGCAGTGGCGGATGGCCTTGACCATGTACTTCTCGACACTGCTCAGGCTGATCCCCAGGTGATGGGCGATTTCCTGGTAGCTCATGCCTTCCAGGCGCGACAGCAGGAAGGCCATGCGCACCTTCGCCGGCAGGCCATCGAGCATGGCGTCGATCTGCATCAGCGTCTGGAGCAGGATCAGCTGGCGCTCGGCCGAGGGCGCCTCGGGCTCCGGCAGGCTGGCCAGCGCCTGCAAGTACGCGATCTCCAGCTTGTGCCGGCGCTGGCGGTCGATCATCAATCCTTTGGCCACGCTGCTGAGCCAGGCCCGCGGTTGGCGCAGCGTCGGGATCAGCTCCGGCCGGCCGAGCAGTTGCACGAAGGTGTCGTGGGCCAGGTCGGCGGCGTTGTCGGCATGTTGCAGGCGTCGCCGCAGCCAGCCCAGCAGCCAGGCGTGGTGATCCTGGTACAGCGCATCCATGGCCTGGCGCGGCGGCGGAAGTGAGGGTGAGGGCACGACGAGCCTCTCCTGCAAAAGGAATGAGCGAGATGCAGATGGGAATCGCTCTCAATCCTACGGGGTTTGCAGTCGTGTGCTCAAGAGGTAGTCAGTCCTTTGTGGGCTTGTCCCGCGAGGCAATCACCGCGTTGCATGGCACCGGCATTGCCGGTGTTCGCGGGGCAAGCCCGCTCCCACGTGTACAGTCCTGGCTCCCAGAGCGAGAGGGTGCCGATCGTCAGGTCAGTGTGACCGTGGCTGCCTGCCACAGATCACCGGAATCCCCGAACCCCGCGCCCGTGCCAGCAGTTCCTCGGTGTCGTCCCCGCCCGGCAGCGCCAGCACCAGGTCGGGCCGGCTGTCGCGCAGCATGAAGACGTTGCGCAGGCGCTCGGCCAGCTTGCCGTGCAGTTGCCAGTTGGGCGGGTAGCGCACGATGTCGGCGCCCTGCTCGCGGGCCCAGCCTTCGATCTCGCCGCCCAGGTGCTGGCTGCCGCCGTGGATCAGCACCCGGATCGGTTGCTGGCGCTGGAGGGCGTCCAGCGCCTGGCGGCAGCGTTGGCTGTCGGCGTAGTTGCGCCCCGCGCAGATCAGTACGCGCATGCCCACCTCCTCAGAACCACTGGCCGAAGCGGCGGATGTACAGGGTCTTCATGCCCTGGGCCACCAGGCAGTAGCCCAGCAGGGTGGCGGCCAGCCACGGGAAGTATTCCCACGGCAGCGGCACCAGCCCGACCATCGCCCCCAGCGGCGAGAACGGGATGTAGATGCCCAGGCACATCACCAGGCCGGTGGCCAGGATCACCGGTAGCGCCGCGGTGCTCTGGAAGAACGGCACCTTGCGGGTGCGCAGCATGTGCACCACCAGCGTTTGCGACAGCAACCCCTCGATGAACCAGCCGGACTGGAACAGCGCCTGCATTTCCACGCTGTTGGCGGCGAACACGTACCACATCAGGGCGAAGGTGGTGATGTCGAAGATCGACGAAGTGGGGCCGATCCACAGCATGAAACGGCCGATGTTGCGGGCATCCCACTTGCGTGGCTCGCGCAGGAATTCCTTGTCCATGCGATCCCACGGCAGCGACAGCTGGGAGAAGTCGTACATCAGGTTCTGCAGCAGCAGGTGGATCGCCAGCATCGGCATGAACGGGATGAACGCGCTGGCCACCAGCACCGAGAACACGTTGCCGAAGTTGGAGCTGGCGGTCATGCACAGGTACTTCATGATGTTGCCGAAGGTTTCGCGGCCCTTGAGCACGCCTTCTTCCAGCACCATCAGGCTTTTTTCCAGGAGGATGATGTCGGCCGATTCCTTGGCGATGTCGGTGCCGCTGTCCACCGAGATGCCCACGTCGGCATCGCGCAGCGCCGGGGCGTCGTTGATGCCGTCGCCGAGGAAGCCCACGGTGTGGCCGTTGGCCTGCAGCGCCTTGAGCACCCGCGACTTCTGCAACGGGGTGAGCTTGGCGAACACCGTGCGCTCTTCGACCAGGGCCTTGAGCTGGGTGTCGTCCAGGCGCTCGATGTCCTGGCCGAGCAGCGGCTGGCCAGGTTCCAGGCCAACTTCGCGGCAAACCTTGCAGGTCACCACCGGGTTGTCGCCGGTCAGCACCTTGACCTTCACCCCCATCTCGCGCAGGGCAGCGATGGCCGGGCCGGCGGTTTCCTTGGGTGGATCGAGGAAGGTCAGGAAGCCGCGGATCACCAGCTCGCGCTCGTCATCGGTGTGGTACTGGGGCTTGCCAGCGGCAGCCGGAATGTCGCGGGTGCCAACCAGCAGCACGCGGAAGCCTTCCTGGTTGTAGGCGCTGGCGGTATCCAGCAGTTGCTGGCGTCGCCCGGCATCCAGGACGACCCGCTGGCCGCCTTCTTCGACATGGGTGGCGATGGCCAGTATTTCCTCGACGGCGCCCTTGCTCACCAGCAGGTGATCGCCCAGGGCATCCTTGACGATTACCGACAGGCGCCGGCGGATGAAGTCGAAGGGCAGTTCGTCGACCTTGGCGTAGGCATAGGGTGGCTGGAAGCCTTGGTCTTCGCCGGCAAAACGCAGCACGGCCTGGTCCATCAGGTTCTTCACGCCGCTCTGGTGGTGGCTGTTGAGCCAGGCCAGTTCCAGCAGGCGCGGGTCCTTGTGGCCGCTGGGGTCGACGTGGTGCTCGAGGATGATACGGTCCTGGGTCAGGGTGCCGGTCTTGTCGGTGCACAGCACGTCCATCGAACCGAAGTTCTGGATGGCGTTCAGGCGCTTGACCACCACCTTGCGCCGGGCCATGGCCACGGCGCCCTTGGCCAGGTTGGCGCTGACGATCATCGGCAGCATTTCCGGGGTCAGGCCCACGGCCACGGCCAGGGCGAACAGGAAGGCGTCGCTCCAGTCGCCCTTGACCACGCCGTTGAGCATGAACACCACCGGTACCATCACCAGCATGAAGCGGATCAACAGGCGGCTGACGCTGTTCACGCCACGGTCGAAGGCGGTCTGGCTGCGCGAGCCGACGATGGCCTTGGCCAGCGAACCGAAGTAGGTGCGCTTGCCGGTGGCCACCACCACGGCGCGGGCGCGGCCGCTGACGACGTTGGTACCCATGAAGCCGATGTTGGGCAGATCCAGCAGGCCGCTTTCATCGTTGGCGCTGTCGGCGGCGGACTTCTGCGCGACGTGACCGAGGGTGTCGTACTTCTCCACCGGCAGCGCTTCGCCGGTCAGCACGGCCTGGCTGATGAACAGGTCGCGGGACTCGATCAGGCGGATATCGGCGGGGATCATGTCGCCAGCGGCCAGTTGCACGATATCGCCGGCCACCAGTTCGTTCATCGGCACTTCGCGCAGGCGCGCCGGCTGGTCATGGCGCTCGCGGCGCAGCACGGTGGCGGTGGTGCGGACCATGGCCTTGAGCGCATCGGCGGCCTTGCCCGAGCGGTACTCCTGCCAGAAGCGCAGCAGGCTGCTGAGGCTGACCATGGTCATGATGATGATGACCTTGGTCAGGTCCGCTTCTTCCAGGTCGCCTGCGCGTACCGGCAGCCAGTAGTCGGTGACGAAGCTGATGCCGGCGAGGGTGAGCAGCACGTAGATGAAGGGGTTGTGCAGGGCCTTGAGCAGTTGCACCAGGGCCGGTTGCGGCTTGTCATGGGCAACCTGGTTGGCGCCGTCGCGCTGCAGGCGCTTGGCGGCTTCGTGCTCGGTCAGGCCCAGCTCGCTGGCGTCGAGGTTGGCCAGGGTCACGGCCAGGCCGTTGCGTGCCTCGCGGGCGGCGCGCATGGACAGGCGGGCATCGTCGCCGGCTTTGCTGCGGGTGTTGCGGTCTTTTACGGTCATTTGGCTGTGCTCCTGCCGCAGGAGGCGGCACGACACACAGTCGACTCACGGTAGGGAAGGTGAGTGAACGTGTCCCGTGTCGCAATGATTCAAACAATGAAATACGTGGTTTTTCCGACGTTTACGTGTTCGCTGGCGAATGCCGGAAATTAGATCGGCAGCGAACTTTCGACTGGCTGATTCCATGGTCGGTTAATCCCTGTGCTAAATGGCGGGCACTAGAACTCCAACGAACTTTAATTATTTAAAGTTCGGAAGTTTCTGACGATTTATATGGCGTCAGTTCAGCGAACGGACAGCCTCGCGCGCGTCACTGCAGGCAGTAACGGGCGCGCTATCGACTGGGCGGTTCCAGGGACGAGGACAGGCCCCAGCCGAGGACAGGACGGTGCGGGGCCTTGTGCGCACAGGCGCGCAGGCGTGGGATGGCGATATCGAGGTTCATGAGCTTGCCTCCGACCGGGCGGGCACCCGGGGCGGCAAGCTACGGCGGAGCAACAGGCTCTGGCGCGGCTTGCCCGACCTAGGGGCGGGCCCGGAGTTCCGGTTCAAGTGCCTGGCGGCCAAAGGCCGCCAGACAGCGACTAGATACTGTGTCCATTGAATTCTTCGTGAGTTGAAATAAAGGCCCGCTTTTCGGGGCGGGTGAACTTTATGCAAAGCATAGCGGGGAAGTCAACCGGGAAGGCGTAACTTAAATATGTTTCATCTGCTGGGCGGGGAATTAATGCAATACCTTGCGCAAGTGTTATCGCAGGGCAAGCCCGTTACTGCCTGGGCAAGGCAGAAGCGGGCATTCGATCAAGGCTTGGCGCCCAGGATGATGTGCGAGGCCTTGACCAGCGCCACGGCCTGCTTGCCGACGTTGATGTTGTGCAGGCTGGCCATGGTGACCACCGCGACCAGCTTCTCGCCGGCGGCCAGGGTCAGTTCGACCTCGGCATTCACCGTGCCTGGCTTGATGGCGCTGAGCGAACCTTCAAAGACATTCCGGGCACTGTCTTTCATGGCTAACACTCCCTGTATCGATTGCTAATCTGCAGCGGGCGGCGCCATCCGTGCTTCCAGCTCGGCAACCTGCTTTTCCAGGGTCTCCAGGCGGGCGCGGGTGCGGGCCAGCACCACCATCTGGCTGTCGAACTCCTCGCGGCTGACCAGGTCGAGCTTGCTGAAGGCACCCTGCATCAGCACCTTGAACTGGCTTTCCAGTTCGGCGCGGGGCGCGGCGGTGTCACCGCTGAACAGGCGCGAGGCCTGGTCGCTCAGGGCATCGAGGAAGGCTTTGGGCGCGAGCATGTCTGGTATCCGCTGATCACTGAAAGGGCAGCAGTGTAGCACGGGGCTCCGGGCCACTTGCGCTGCACGCTTTTCGCGCAGGGCGGCCAAAGGTCGCGCACCGATTTTGTGCGCTTTTTCCTTGCTGGCGATTGGCCAATCCCTGACGGTTCACGCAACTACCTGTTTTCCCGTGACTTACGCTAACTGGCAAGGTTTCTGCAAAGACCTGAGCGAGCCATGCACTGATGCAGTCCCTTGTGACCAGGCAGTGCGCAGGCGGAGCCGGAAGGTTCTTCGTCACAGCCGGATCGTGCGTCGGCGGGGAGGATGGAGCCGACGACGCGTTACAAAGCCAGGCGCTGCGCTTAGACTTGAGACGGGTTTGTTTTCCTGGGGCAAGTCCACCAAATCGGGAGAGAGTTTCATGAAGCTAGTCACTGCCATCATCAAGCCGTTCAAGCTGGACGACGTGCGCGAGTCGCTGTCGGAAATCGGCGTGCAGGGCATCACCGTGACCGAAGTCAAAGGCTTCGGCCGGCAGAAGGGTCACACCGAGCTGTATCGCGGCGCTGAATATGTGGTCGATTTCCTGCCCAAGGTGAAGATCGATGTCGCCATCGACGACAAGGACCTCGATCGGGTGATCGAAGCCATCACCAAGGCGGCCAACACCGGCAAGATCGGCGACGGCAAGATCTTCGTGGTCAATCTGGAGCAGGCGATCCGCATCCGTACCGGCGAGACCGATACCGACGCGATCTAAGCGCCAAACCAAGCCTCACCAAACCCAACGCCCCAGGAGAAAACAACATGACTCTGCGCAAGATCGCAGGGCTAGGAGCCCTATTGTCCCTCGTAATGCCAGGGCTGGCCCTGGCCGAGGAAACTGCCGCCCCCGTGCTGAACTCCGGCGACACCGCCTGGATGCTCACCTCGACGGCACTGGTCCTGTTCATGACCATCCCGGGCCTGGCCCTGTTCTACGGCGGCATGGTGCGCTCGAAGAACGTGCTGTCGGTGATGATGCAGTGCTTTGCCATCACCGGGTTGATCAGCATCCTGTGGGTCATCTACGGCTACAGCCTGGCTTTCGATACCGCTGGTATGGAAAAGGGCGTGCTCAACTTCAATTCCTTCATCGGTGGCTTCTCCAAGGCCTTCCTCAACGGCGTCACGCCGTCGGGCCTGACCTCGGCCACCGCGCTGTTCCCCGAGGCGGTGTTCATCACCTTCCAGATGACCTTCGCCATCATCACCCCGGCGCTGATCGTCGGTGCCTTCGCCGAGCGCATGAAGTTCTCGGCAATGCTGATCTTCATGGGCGTGTGGTTCACCCTGGTCTATGCGCCGATCGCGCACATGGTCTGGAGCGGTGACGGCGCGCTGATGTGGGACTGGGGCGTGCTGGACTTCGCCGGCGGCACCGTGGTGCACATCAACGCCGGTATCGCCGGCCTGGTCTGCTGCCTGGTGCTGGGCAAGCGCAAGGGCTACCCGACCACGCCGATGGCCCCGCACAACCTGGGCTACACCCTGATGGGCGCGGCCATGCTGTGGATCGGTTGGTTCGGCTTCAACGCAGGTTCCGCCGCCGCAGCCAACGGTACCGCCGGCATGGCCATGCTGGTGACCCAGATCGCCACCGCTGCCGCCGCCCTGGGCTGGATGTTCGCCGAGTGGATCTTCCACGGCAAGCCAAGCGCACTGGGCATTGCCTCGGGCGTGGTCGCTGGCCTGGTCGCCATCACCCCGGCCGCCGGCACTGTCGGGCCGATGGGCGCCCTGGTGATCGGCCTGGTGTCCGGCGTGGTCTGCTACTTCTGCGCCACCAGCCTCAAGCGCAAGCTGGGCTATGACGACTCCCTGGACGCCTTCGGCGTGCACGGCATCGGCGGCATCATCGGTGCACTGCTCACCGGCGTGTTCGCGGCACCTGCCCTGGGCGGCTTCGGCGCGGTCACCGACATCGCCGCGCAGTTCTGGATCCAGGCCAAGGGCGTGATCTTCACCGTGGTCTACACCGCCATCGTCACCTACGTGATCCTCAAGGTCCTCGACCTGGTGATGGGCCTGCGGGTCAGCGAAGAAGAAGAGTCGGTCGGCCTCGACCTGGCTCAACACAACGAGCGCGGCTACAACCTGTAACCGCGATGCTGGAAAACTTGCCCGGTTCGCCGGGCATTTTTTTGCCTGTAATTTACCGTTTGGCCTGGGGCAAACGGTTTCCCTGCGCTGATCGCGACCCGGGGTTAAAACTTACAAGCCATCGGGTGTTTCTGGTGCTTTGCTTTTTCTGCGAGCGCGCTAGAATGCGCGCCGAAGGAAGCTGGACGAGTAGTCCACACACTTCGCTACCCTTTGCTAGGCTTGCCAATAGCCTGTGGCCAGCAAGGGCTCAAACAATTTTGTCAGGCCTTGCCAGGAGCAGGGCCTGCAGGGTGCCGGGCCCCCCATGAGGGGGTGGACACCCAGGGCAGTGGCCAATCCACGGCCAGTTGAATTTTCACTGGTGGCTGCCGGTCTACGGCTGCACCGGTCTATAACTAACCTGCTTTTCGCAAGTCATGAGGTAGAACATGAGCGACGACGATCTGGAAAATGATGACCTCGAAGTAGGCGACGAAGACGAGGCTGATGACGGCCTTGAAGCGGCCGCTGACGACGGCGCGGAAGACGCCGGCGACGATGACAGCAGCCCGGCTCCTGCGGCCAAGGGCAAGTCCAAGGCGGCGGTCTCGGTAGACGAGATGCCGAGCATGGAAGCCAAGCAGAAAGAGCGCGATGCGCTGGCCAAGGCGATGGAAGAGTTCCTGTCGCGCGGTGGCAAGGTGCAGGAAGTGGAGGCCAACGTGGTCGCCGATCCGCCCAAGAAGCCGGACAACAAGTACGGCAGCCGCCCTATCTGAGTGGCTGAACGCAAAAAAGCCCGCCGTCGCTGCGGGCTTTTTTGTGGGCGCTGTAAGTGCGAATTTTCATACAAGCAAAGAGGACGGGTCTGCTAGAGAGCCTGAGGTAATCCGGGTAAGCATCATCCCTTAAGCCAAGGGAGATGCCGGTTATGGACAAACTGATTCGTCGCAGTGAGCTAAGCAAGGAAGATCTCAAGAGGGTGGAGGACCCATTCTTTGCTGTGTCGAAAGTGAAGCATGCGCTCCTGTACGACGGGTACCTTTGGGGGAAAACGGAATTTCTGGAAGCTGGAGGTATCCGTTTTGGACAACGCTACTCCGAAAAGGACCTTGAAAAGGCCCTGGAGAAAATCAAGGATGGCAGTTGGCTGTTTCTGACCAGTGAGCCTTTCAACCCGATACGCATTGATGGCTATTTGGGCACAACCCAGTGCTTTCCAGTATCAGAGGCAGCGCCCAGTCAATCAGAGATAGAGAAGGGTCCAGGGAAATGGCGGACAATCGACATCGACTATGACGGTCTGAAGAACACGTTTGCCATGTTGCAGAACCGTCTCGGCTCGCTTGGAGATGAAGGGAGGGTATTCGGATCCGAAGGCAAGGACTTCGATAACACTACCCGTGTCGTGACTCAGCAGTGGGTACCACTGGACAGTCATGATGATCACCTGGCATCCAGGTCGGTGGTCCACCCTTACGGGAAGTTGCGTGCCGTGACTCAGCGGTATCTGGAAGGTGACGATAAATGGCAGATCAGTGGCAAGTCATGGTACTGGCAACCAGTGCTACCGCATGAGACCTACGAGCACCCAGAAAGGCATGATGCCCGATAAGAGCAGAACTCAGCATTGGATGCTTCGGGTCTGGGGCGTTCTGGATGCGTTCTACATTCTCTACTACCTGATCGGTAGTCTCCGTCTTGGACGTGTCCCGTTCATCACCGATGCCAAGATAATGGTTGGTTTGTTGGCCGAGCAGGGTGTAGTAGCAAGCCTGATCGCAGTCATGAGTCTGGTGCTTCAGGTCTCGATCGTATTCAGTGCATTTCTGCTGCTGCTTGGACTCAGGTTTGGGGCTTCCCTAGGGATTGCGCAGATAC
Organism: Pseudomonas sp. TE6283; assembly: GCF_054060555.1. Taxonomy (NCBI): domain Bacteria; kingdom Pseudomonadati; phylum Pseudomonadota; class Gammaproteobacteria; order Pseudomonadales; family Pseudomonadaceae; genus Pseudomonas; species Pseudomonas sp. TE6283. Next base: position 290,931 of record NZ_JBSSDH010000002.1, on the reverse strand, counting down.
CATTTCGACTGCTTTCGATAACGCCGTCACTTTCGGTTCTGTCAATCTGGGCGAGCCTGATGCCTGGCTACAATATCTGGCTGATGCTTGGATTGATTGTTATCTCTGAGGTCATCAAGGGTGGCACCTTGTGGTGGGCTATGCGTCCTCAAGGTGCGCATAGGCGGGCCTAAGCATCGATTCCCCGCTGTCGCTGCGGTTTTATTGTGCCTGTCAGGTTGGCACGGTCTCTGTAGGAGCGGCCTTGTGTCGCGAAAGGGCTGCGCAGCAGCCCCAGGATTTGAGTATCGACAACGACCCTGGGGCCGCTTTGCGGCCCTTTCGCGACACAAGGCCGCTCCTACAGGGATGGCGCACTGCCTGAAGATGTGGGATGGGGAATGTGAAGCAGGTCAGCGCCAGCGCGCCAGCACGTCGGGCAACTGCGACAGCCGCTGGATCTCGGCATCCGGTGCCTGCTCGCCGCTCCAGGGTTTGTGCTGCGGGTTGAACCACACCGCGCGCAACCCGGCGCGCTGGGCGCCGGCGATGTCGTCGCCCGGGTGGTCGCCGACGTGCACCGCCGCCCCGGCGTCCACCTCGCCGCGCTTCAGCGCTTCGAGGAACGGTGCCGGGTCCGGTTTGCCGATGCCCAGGTCCTCGGCGCACAGGGCGAAGCGGAAGTAGTCCGCCAGCCCCAGGCGGCGCACGTCGGCATTGCCATTGGTGACCACGCCGAGGGTGTAGTGGTGGCGCAGGATCTCCAGCACCGGCTGCACCTCGGGGAACACCTCCACCTGGTGCCGGGCATGCAGGAACACCTCGAAGCCCTCGTTGGCCAGCTCCTGGGCGTGTTTCTCGCTGTAGCCGACTTCTTCCAGGGCGTGGAACAGCACCCGCCGGCGCAGGGCGCTGATGCGGTGCTTGAGGCCCGGCTCGGCCTGTACCAGGCGCTCGCGGATGGCGAACAGGTGCTCGACCGGCACGCCACCGAGAATCGGCGCGTTGGCTTCGAGCCAGTCGCGCAGGACGACTTCGGCGCTGGCGATGACCGGCGCGGTGTCCCAGAGGGTGTCGTCCAGGTCGAAGGTGATCAGCTTGATGCTCATGAGTCCGTGTCCTTGCTGCGTTTGGCCCGAGGATGGGCGCTGTCGTACACCGCGGCCAGGTGCTGGAAGTCCAGGTGGGTGTAGATCTGCGTGGTGCTGATGTCGGCGTGGCCGAGCATCTCCTGTACCGCGCGCAGGTCCTGGGACGATTCCAGCAGGTGGCTGGCGAAGGAATGGCGAAGCATGTGCGGGTGCAGGTGCTGGCCGAGCTCGCGCTCGCCAGCGGCCTTGACCCGCAGCTGGATGGCGCGGGGGCCGAGGCGCTTGCCCTGGCGGCTGAGGAACACCGCGCCGTCCCGCGGGCCGGCGATGCCGCGCAGCTTGAGCCACGCCTGCATCGCCTCGCGGGCCTTGCGGCCGACCGGCAGCACGCGGCTCTTGCCGCCCTTGCCGTGCACCTGTACCAGCCCGGCGGCCAGGTCCAGGTGTTCGAGGTCGAGCCCGGTCAGCTCCGACAGGCGCAGGCCGGACGAGTAGAACAGTTCGAGGATCGCCTGGTCGCGACGGGCAATGAACTCGTCGTCGACGCCGCCATCGAGCAGTTGCAGGGCACGGTCGGTGTCCAGCACCTTGGGCAGGCGCCGTTCACCCTTGGGCGGCGCCAGGCCGTTGGCCGGGTCGTGCTGGCAATGGCCTTCGCGGTTGAGGTAGCGGTACAGGCCGCGCACCGCCGAGAGCAAGCGCGCCAGGCTGCGCGAGGACTGGCCGTGATGGTGCTGGCGGGCGACCAGCTGGCGCAGCTGCTGGACCTGCAGGGCGCTCCAGCCGGCTATGCCCTGGGTGTTGCAGAATTCGATGACTTTCTCGAGGTCGCGCCGGTAGGCCAGCAGGGTGTGCTCGGACACCTGGCGCTCGTTGCGCAGGTGAGCGCAATAAGCCTCCAGCTGGCGTTCCATCAGCGTACCGAGCGCAGCGTCTGGGTGAAGCGCGGCACCACGCGGCCAAGCACTTCGGCGATGTAGCTGAGGAACAGGGTGCCGACGCTGCTCTTGTAGTGCTGCGGGTCGCGGCTGCCGATCGCCAGCACGCCGTGCAGACCCTGGTATTCGAGAGTGGCCACGGCACTGGAGCCGACTTCCTTGTGCTGGGCATCGCCGAACAGGAAGGCCAGTTCGTGTTCGCGCAGGCTGCCGCTGATGGTCTTGCCACCGCCGATCAGGCCACCGATGGCTTGCTGCGCCTCGGCGCCGGAGACCCAGCGGCCCACGGGCGCGGCGTTCTCGCCGAACAGGATCAGGCTGACGAAGGGCACCTGGAATTCCTGGCGCAGGCTGTCCTCGACCGCCATCACCACCTCTTCGAGGGTGCCGGCGTCGAGCAGGTCGAGGATCAGCCGGCGGGTCTTGTCGAACAGCCGGTCGTTGTCGCGGGCCACGTCCATCAACTGCGACAGGCGATGGCGCATCTCGATGTTGCGGTCGCGCAGCAGCTTGAGCTGGCGCTCCACCAGCGACACGCTGTCGCCGCGCTGATGGGGGATGCGCTGTTCGAGCAGCAGCTCGTCGTGCTCGGCGAAGAAGGTCGGGTGGGCGCGCAGGTAGGCGACCACCGCTTCGGCATCGAGCTCACGGGCCTGCGGGGATGCAACGTTAGGCTGGTCGGTCATGGCGGATACTCGCTTAGAGACGAACTTGTCCTTCGAACACGCGGACGGCGGGGCCGGTCATCAGCACCGGCTTGCCGGGGCCGGCCCACTCGATGCTCAGGCGGCCACCCGGCAGGTCGATGGTCACCGGCGAGTCCATCCAGCCCTGGCTGATCGCCGCCACGGCCGCGGCGCAGGCGCCGGTACCGCAGGCCTGGGTCTCGCCGGCGCCACGCTCCCATACCCGCAGGTTGGCGCGGTGGCGGTCGACCACCTGGATGAAGCCGGCATTGACCCGCTGCGGGAAGCGCGGGTGATGCTCGATCTTCGGGCCCAGTTCATGGACCGGCGCACTGCGCACGTCGTCGACGCGCAGTACCGAATGCGGGTTGCCCATGGACACCGCGGCGATCTGGTGCACCTGGCCATCGACTTCCAGCGCATAGCTGATGGCCTGCTCGTCGGCGATGAACGGGATCTCGGCCGGGGCGAAGCGTGGCGGCCCCATGTCGACGCAGATCTGGCCGTCGTTGCGCACATCGAGCTCGATGATGCCGCCCTTGGTTTCGACGCGAATGCGCTTCTTGGCGGTCAGGCGCTTGTCTAGTACGAAGCGGGCGAAGCAGCGCGCGCCGTTGCCGCACTGCTCGACTTCGGAGCCGTCGGCATTGAAGATCCGGTAGCGGAAGTCCACATCCGGGTTGTTCGGCGCCTCGACGATCAGCAGCTGGTCGAAGCCGATGCCCGTGTTGCGATCGCCCCATTGCTTGGCGTGCTTGGGTTGGATGTGCGCGTGCTGGCTGACCAGGTCGAGGACCATGAAGTCGTTGCCCAGCCCGTGCATCTTGGTGAAACGCAGCAGCATGGGCTCACTCCGGCAGCAGGCTTTCGCCGGCGAACAATTCGGCGACGGTCTCGCGGCGACGCACTTCGAAGGCCTGGTCGCCATCGACCAGCACTTCGGCGCAACGGCCACGGGTGTTGTAGTTGGAGCTCATGACGAAACCATAGGCGCCCGCCGAGCGGACGGCCAGCAGGTCGCCCTCGGCCAGGTCCAGCACGCGGTCCTTGCCCAGGAAGTCGCCGGTTTCGCAGATCGGGCCGACCAGGTCGTAGGCCCGGCCTTCACCTTCGCGGGGCTTGACCGCGCTGACGTCCATCCAGGCCTGGTACAAGGCGGGACGGATCAGGTCGTTCATGGCCGCGTCGATGATGGCGAAATCCTTGTGCTCGGTGTGCTTGAGGTATTCCACGCGGGTCAGCAGCACGCCGCCGTTGGCGACGATGTAGCGGCCCGGCTCGAACACCAGGGCCAGGTCGCGCTCGCCGACGCGCTCGCGAATGGCTGCGATGTAGTCGGCCAGCAGCGGTGGCTGCTCGTCGCGGTAGCGCACGCCGACCCCGCCGCCGAGGTCCAGGTGGCGCAGGTGGATGCCGCACTCGGCCAGGCGGTCGACCAGCACCAGCAGGCGGTCGAGGGCGTCGAGGAAGGGTTCGACGGTGGTCAGTTGCGAGCCGATGTGGCAGTCGACGCCGACCACGTCCAGGTTCGGCAACTGTGCGGCTCGCACGTAGATCGCCTCGGCGTCGGCGATGGCGATGCCGAACTTGTTCTCTTTGAGACCGGTGGAAATGTACGGATGGGTGCCGGCGTCGACGTCCGGGTTCACTCGCAGCGAAACCGGGGCCGTCTTGCCCATTTCGGCGGCAACGACCTGGAGGCGCTCGAGCTCGTCGGTGGACTCGACGTTGAAGCAGTGCACGCCCACTTCCAGGGCGCGGCGCATGTCGTCACGGGTCTTGCCGACCCCGGAGAACACCACGCGATCGGCGCGCCCGCCTGCGGCCAGGACGCGCTCCAGCTCACCGCCGGAGACGATGTCGAAGCCTGCGCCGAGGCGCGCCAGCAGGTTCAGCACGCCCAGGTTGGAGTTGGCCTTGACCGCGAAGCAGACCAAGTGCTCGACCCCTTGCAGGGCGTCGGTATAGCTGCGGTACTGGGCCTCGATATGGGCGCGCGAGTACACGTAGGTGGGCGTGCCGAAGCGTTCGGCGATCGCCGTCAGGGCCACCCCTTCCGCGAACAGCTCGCCGCCGCGGTAGTTGAATGCGTCCATGGGATTTCCTTACTGCGCGGGCGACTCTTCTGGCTGCTCTTGCGGCTGCACCAGCACCGGCTGCGGCTGGACAGGCTTGGCATGCTGGTGCGATTTGCGCGGGCCTTTGCCGTCCTTGCCGTCTTCCGGCAGGTACAGGGGGCCTTTCTGACCGCAGGCCGAAACGAGGCAGGCAACCGCGACCAGCGCCGCGAGGGAGGAAATCAGGCGTTTCATGGGTGAAATCCTTGGAAATATGCAGTATTGCGCCCGAGTATACCGAGCGCCCACCTGATTGCCTATGCAAGGGGCAGCCCCGCTCGGCGGGCATGGGCGACCGAAGGACATGCGGCTTTTTCTTACAGCGATTAGCTTGTAGCCTGAGGCGTTCGCCCTTATCGTGCCCGGCTTGCGTGTGTACAGCCATTTTTCGAGGTCCCTGCAATGAGTTTGAGCGAAGCGCGTTTCCACGACCTGGTCGATGCGACCCAACAGGCCCTGGAAGACCTGTTCGATGAAAGCGGCATGGACCTGGACATGGAGAACTCCGCCGGCGTTCTCACCGTCAAGTTCGACAACGGCAGCCAGCTGATCTTCAGCCGCCAGGAGCCGCTGCGCCAGCTGTGGCTGGCGGACAAGTCCGGCGGCTTCCACTTCGACTACGACGAAGAGAGCGGCAAATGGGTCTGCGAGAAGAGCGAAGAGCTGCTGGGCGAGATGCTCGAGCGCATCGTCTGGGAACGCGCCGGCGAGAAGCTGGACTTCGACGAGATCTGAGATGAGCGACCTGCCCCGGCCACCCAAGCCGCTCTACAGCAACGTGAGCCCGGCGGTGCCATCACCTTGTATCAGCATATGTCGGCTGGATGAGCACAAGGTCTGCACCGGCTGTCACCGCCATGTCGAGCACATCCGCGAGTGGCGCTCGGCCGATGACGAGCGGCGCCGGCAGATCTGCCGCGAGGCGCTGGCCCTGAAATCGCGAGCACCGGCATAGGCACAACGAAGGTGTGGGCTTGAGTATTTGCCCCGCTGTGGTAGTGTCAGGGTCTGCGTCGATGACGCCACAGTATTTTGCAAACCCCGCCCTTGGGCGGGGTTTTGCTTTATCTGCCTGTTGAAAATTGCCTGTTCAAAGGAGTCTGACTGGATCATGAGCACCAAGCCTTCCCTCATCCTCACCCGCTTGGACGTGCAGCGTCTCGAGCGCCTGCTCGACGACCTCGATGAAAGCACCCCAGGTGTGCTCGCCCTGCAGGACGAGCTGGACCGTGCCGAGCAGGTGGTCGGGCATGAAGAGGTGCCGGCCGGCGTGGTGACCATGAATTCGCGGGTGCACTGCCGAGAGAGTGCCAGCGGCAAGGATTACCACCTGACCCTGGTGTACCCGAAGGATGCCGGCCCTGAGGGCAATGTATCGATTCTTGCGCCGATCGGCTGCGCCCTGCTCGGCCTGTCGGTGGGCGACCAGATCGACTGGCCGGCGCCGGGCGGCAAGACCCTCAAGCTGGAGCTGCTGGCGGTCGAGTACCAGCCGGAGGCAGCAGGGGATTTCGATCTCTGATACTGCGCATTCCCCTGTAGGAGCGGTCTTGCATGATGCGAAGATCTGGGGGGGCGCTTCGCGCCCCTTTCGCGACGCAAGGCCGCTCCTACAGTATCGGTGAACGCCGAGAGAGTCAGGGCTCCAGCCGCGCCTGCAACTGTTCCAGCCCATCGTTGAGCGCCTGCTCCAGCTCGCGCTTGTAGCGCAGGTACAGGCTGGTGGACCCCTGCTCGTCCTCCAGCAGCTCGGACAGGTCGAGGTCGGTGATGTAGCAGCGGTAACGGCCGCTGCTGCGGCGCTGGCCCAGGATCTGCCGGGCGACCACGGCATACAGCTGGTCGCCGTGCTCCAGTTCGGAAAACTCCTGCTGGTCGCAGTAGAGCGTGACATGCACCCCGTCGCCGGTACCCGCCTGGAGGATCGCCTGGACCTCGTAGTAGGCCTGGTTCTGGCTGTCCATTGGCGTCTGTCGCGGCTCCAGGCTGCGTGCCTTGCCGAGGCCGGATGGCAGCAACTGGTAGTAGAGGATATCCAGCGACGCCAGCGGCAGGCTGTCCAGGGGCAGTTGGGCATCGCGGCGCATCAGCATCGATTGCAGGAAGCGTTGCAGCGGCAGCAGCAGGTGCTGCTCGTCCTGCAGCGGCAGCCGTTGCTGCCAGAGCGCGTTGTGCTCGTCGAGCACATACAGGTCGGCCCAGCCTTCGAACAGCCGGTAGAACACCTGGATGCAGCCGGGGCGGCCCTGGGCCAGGACCAGCGGCAGGTCATGGTCCTGCAGGGCATGGGCGTCCAGGTGCAGCGGGCTGTAGCGGCTGCGCTCCTCGCCGAGGGCCGCCAGCACCGCGTCGTGGTCGGCGAGGCTGGCCAGGGTGACCTGCCCGGGCTGCAGGTCGAGGATGTGGGTGTGCTGGGCCACCTGCAGCAGGTAGCGGTGATTCAGGCCCTGGTCGAGCAGCAGCTGCACGGTGTCGAAGATGTCCTCGACCCGTTGGCTGATAGCCTGGGCGCGGTTGTGGCAGTAGCAGCGCACCCGCACCCGCGGGCGGTGGCTGCGCAGGCCCAGGCTGTTGAGGAAGTCGCGCAGGCAGCGCACCAGCGCATGCTCGCCATCGTAGCGCTGCACCAGGACCTCGTTCCAGCTGTTGAGGGTGATCTGGTCGAGGGTCAGCACCAGGTTCTCGCGCACCCCGGCGTAGCTCAGCGAGTCGGTGCGTTCGGTGGTCATCAGGATGTTCAGGTCGCGGTGATGGCGCAGCGGATCGACCCCGACATTCACCAGCAGCAGGATCTCGTCGGCCACGCTCGGTTGCAGCAGGCGCACCTCGCTTACCGTCTCCAGCGGCAGGGGGATGCTCTGTTGCAGGCTGCCGATCAGGTTGAACAGCTCGAACTCGCTCAGGTCGCTGGCGCCAGGGTGCAGGGCCAGGCGCGTGCCGCTGTCGATCACGCCGTTGCGATGGGCCCAGGTGAGCAGCTCGAGCAGTTCGCGGCAGCGCTTGATCGGGCTGAAATGCTCCCACTCGTGCACGCCGAGGTTGCCGTTGTACAGGCCCCAGTGGTGGGTGCCCGGCTCCTTGCGGTTGGGCGAGTGCACCAGGGTCAGGGTGTCTTCGGCCAGGTCCGGGGCGATGCCCGGGTTGATCACCTCGATCTTGCCGGCCCGTCGCTCGAAGGCGGCGTACAGGCGCCGGCCGAGGACGTTGAGGTCGCGCTGGTCGGCGCGGCTGTTGGCGTTCTGCTGGCGGGCGAACTGGGTCAGGAAGCGGTAGCTGTGGTTCAGCTCGGCCACCAGTTCGCGGCGCTCGACCGCCACCTGGCGCACTTTCCACTGGCTGCGGCTGTCGAGCAGCGCCAGCTGGCGCTCGTCCCAGCCCCACTCCTCGGTCAGGCGCCCGAGCAGCTGGCGCTGCCAGCCGCCGCTGCGGGTGCGGCCCAGGTCGCTGAGCTTCTTGTTCACTTTCAGGTACAGGCTGCGCCGCACCAGCTCCAGGCGTGCCGATTGGCCACGCTGAAGCAGGTAGCGTTCGATGCGCCGGTAGACCATGACGTAGGGGTCGAGCTCGTCCAGGTCCAGCTGGTTGGCGAACACGGCCTGCTTGTAGTCCAGGCTCAGGCAGCGCACCTGCGGGTGTTCGCTGGCGTAGGCCTCGGTGAGCAGCAGCTTTAGCAGCGATTTGTAGGGCGAATCGATGCCCTTGAACAGCTGCCACAGCCCGGCACCGACATACTCGCCAGGCGGTATGTGCGCCAGGTTGCCGAGGTCCAGGGCGTCGGTGATGCGGATGAAGCGCTTGGCCAGCAGGGTCTGGGTAAAGTCGCGGTAGTTATGCTCCTGGTACACCGGCACCAGCCACCACAGCGGCGTGCGCCCGGCCAGCCAGATGGCGGTGCGGTAGAACTCGTCGAGCAGCAGGTAGTGCTGGGTGGTGCCGCAGTCATCGGAGCTGAGCTGGCTGTCGCGCTCGCCCCGGACGAAGCCGCGTGGCTCGATCAGGAACAGGTGCGCCTCGGCGCCTTGGCTGGCGGCCCAGGCCTCGAGCAGTTGGCATTTGCGCCGCAGGTCGGCCAGGGCCTGCTCGTCCAGGTCGGGGGCGTGGCAGACCCACAGGTCCATGTCGCTTTGCTCGGCCTGGGCCAGGGTGCCCAGGCTGCCCATCAGGAACAGGCCGTGGATTGGTTGCTGCGGCTTGCCGTGGCGCGGCTTGTAGGTGAACGAGCGGGTCAGGCGCTGGGCCTCGGCCAGCAGGTCGCTGTCGGGCTCGAAGCCGGACACGCCGGCGGGGGTGGTGCCCGACACATAGCCCGGCAACAGCGGGTGATTGACGTGGAAGAACAGCGGCAACAGGGTGAGGACCAGTTGCTGGCGCGTGGACAGCCCTTCCATGGCCCGTGCCAGGCGGCCCTGGTTGATCTTCAGGAAGCGCGCGCGCAGCTTGGACAGCTCCTTGCGGTCGATGCCTTGGTCGAGATCGGGGCGGATTTCATGGGGGTGGTTCATTGCGCACTCAGGCAGGCCGGGGGAGCACTGGCGAGTTTAGCCTGAGTGGGGCGGTCGGATAAGGGGTTGCTGGATTTTTGACGTCAGATTTGCAGCGCCCGTGCAAGCCATCGACGGTAAGCCCGCTCCTGCAGGTCTGCCGAGCTGCAGGAGCGGGAGCAGGGGTTCAGGCCGGCTGGGCGGATTTTGATTTGAGAATGGTCAGCAAAAGCCGGACGCTCTCAGCAGCATCGTTACCAAGGCTGGTGAGGTAACCGCCATCGGGTTGGTCGGTGAGCCCTTTGTCATGCAAGCGCTTGGCGGCGGCGACCAGGGCGGGGGAGGCGTCGCTGCTAACCTTGATGCCTTCCTGGTGGTTATCCAGGTTGAACTGAGAAAGGACTTCCAGTTCGGCGATCAGTTCGGGGGTAAAAGGCATGGGCAACTCCTGACTTCGAGACAAGGATGGAAGTCAGGAGTGTAGTCAGGCTTATTCGATGTCGCCTTGATCCGCCTCAGGTGGCAGCTCCGGCAGGGCGCGCAGGGCGGTTTCATACCATTCGGTGTTGAACGGACGGTCTTCGTCGAGCATGGCGTCGATCTCGATGGCCAGCACGTGGGCCATGAGGTTGAGGATGTCCTCGCGCTCGTAGCCGACCAGGGTCAGCTTGTTGAAGGTGGCCTTGGCCGCCGCGGGTTCGCCGCTTTCGATCTGGTTCTCGATGGCCTGGGTGAGAGTGGCCTCGGTGAAGGCTTCTTCGTCGTTGCCGTCGATCTCGTCGTGCTCGCTCATGGCGGTACTCCTGTGGTGAAGCGCACAGTGTGCCATGTCTGCGTTCGCAATGCCCGGCCATCAGCGCCGAGCATGGCACTGGTCAAGGGACGGGCAGGGGGCTATAACAGCCGGGCCAACCCCATACGGCCTTGGAGGCTGTCTCAATGCTCAAGCTTCATGGATTCGCGGTCAGCAACTACTACAACATGGTCAAGCTGGCCTTGCTGGAGAAAGGCGTGCCCTTCGAGGAGGTACCGTTCTTCGGTGGTCAGTTGCCTCAAGCCCTGGCCATCAGCCCTCGCGGCAAGGTGCCGGTGCTTGAGACCGAGCACGGTTTCATCAGCGAAACCGGGGTCATCCTCGACTACATCGAACAGACCCAGCCGGGCAAGGCGCTGCTGCCGGCCGATGCCTTCGGGCAGGCCAAGGTGCGCGAGCTGCTGCGGGAGATCGAGCTGTATATCGAGCTGCCGGCGCGTACCTGCTACGCCGAGGCGTTCTTCGGCACGGCGGTGGAGCCGCTGATCAAGGAGCGGGCGCGGGCGGACCTGCTGGCGGGCTTCGCCACCCTCAAGCGCAACGGGCGGTTCCAGCCGTACGTGGCCGGTGAGCAACTGACCATCGCCGACCTGATGTTCTGCTTCTCGGTAGACCTGGCCTGCGCGGTGGGCAAGAAGGTGCTGAACATCGACTTCCTGGCGGATTTCCCGCAAGCGACGGCGCTGTTGCGGTTGCTGGGCGAAAACCCGCACATGGCGCGGATCGTGGCGGACAAGGACGCGGCGATGCCGGCGTTCCTGGAAATGATCAAGAGCAAGCGCTGAGTGGAGTCGGGGCTGCGCAGCAGCCCCTGACTGTTTAGCGCGAAGCCAGCAAGGCCTTGCCGCGCGCAACGGCCGCGCGCACCTGGGCCGGCGCGGTGCCGCCGATATGGTTGCGGGCGTTGACCGAACCTTCCAGGGTCAGCACGGCGAACACATCCTGCTCGATCTGGTCGCTGAACTGGCGCAGTTCTTCCAGGCTCATCTCGGCCAGGTCCTTGCCGGTATCGACACCGTACTTCACCGCATGGCCGACGATCTCGTGGCAATCACGGAACGGCAGGCCGCGGCGCACCAGGTAGTCGGCCAGGTCCGTGGCGGTGGAGAAACCGCGCAGGGCCGCTTCGCGCATGATCGCGTGCTTGGGCTTGATCGCCGGGATCATGTCGGCAAAGGCGCGCAGCGAGTCGCGCAGGGTGTCGGCGGCGTCGAACAGCGGCTCTTTATCTTCCTGGTTGTCCTTGTTGTAGGCCAGCGGCTGGCCTTTCATCAGGGTCAGCAGGCCGGTCAGGGCGCCGAACACGCGGCCGCTCTTGCCGCGCACCAGCTCCGGTACGTCCGGGTTCTTCTTCTGCGGCATGATCGAGCTGCCGGTGCAGAAACGATCAGGCAGGTCGACGAACTGGAACTGCGCGCTGGTCCACAGCACCAGCTCTTCGGAGAAGCGCGACAGGTGCATCATCGCGATGCTCGCCGCCGAGCAGAATTCGATGGCGAAGTCGCGGTCCGAGACGCTGTCCAGCGAGTTGCCGCCCACGGCCTCGAAGCCCAGCAACTTGCAGGTCAGTTCGCGGTCGATCGGGTAGGTGGTGCCGGCCAGGGCGGCGCTGCCCAGGGGCATGCGGTTGGCGCGCTTGCGGCAGTCGACCAGGCGCTCGTAGTCGCGGCTGAGCATCTCGAACCAGGCCAGCAGGTGGTGGCCGAAGGTCACCGGCTGCGCGGTCTGCAGGTGGGTGAAGCCGGGCATGATGGTCTCGGCCTCGCGCTCGGCCTGCTCCAGCAGCCCCTGCTGCAGGCGGGTGATCTCGGCCAGGATCAGGTCGATCTCGTCGCGCAGCCACAGGCGGATGTCGGTGGCCACCTGGTCGTTGCGGCTGCGGCCGGTGTGCAGCTTCTTGCCGGTGATGCCGATGCGGTCGGTCAGGCGCGCTTCGATGTTCATGTGCACGTCTTCGAGGTCGACGCGCCAGTCGAAGGTGCCGGCCTCGATTTCGCCCTGGATGGTCTTCAGGCCATCGATGATGGTGTCGCGCTCGGTATCGGTGAGGACGCCGACCTGCGCCAGCATGGTGGCGTGGGCGATCGAACCCATGATGTCGTGGCGGTACAGGCGCTTGTCGAAATCGACCGAGGCGGTGAAGCGGGCGACGAAGGCGTCGACGGGCTCACTGAAGCGGCCGCCCCAGGACTGATTGGTCTTGTCGGTACTCATGGATTCACTCGTTGAAGGCGTGAACGGAAAAAGTGCGCCGATCATAGCAGGGTTGCGCCCGCCGCCGCAGGGCGCCGGTCGCGAGAATCGTCCCGTTACAAGGGGGTGCGGCATATTCAACGATTGAACGGCAGTGTTCCACGGAGCGTCTACAGTTGGACAAAGGACTGGCGGTGAATCTGCCAGGCCAGTGAATCTTTGGCCTTCGCACCGGTCTGTAGCGTGACCGCGTTTCGGTCGCCCCACACTTGTCTACGCTATACCCGTGCGAGACTCACTCAGGAATCCAGCGCAATTATGAATGTCCTGATCGTTGATGATGAACCCCAGGCCCGCGAGCGCCTGAGCCGGCTGCTTGGCGAGCTGGAGGGTTACACCGTGATGGAGCCCAGCGCCACCAACGGCGAGGAGGCCCTGACCCTGATCGAAAGCCTCAAGCCCGATGTGGTGCTGCTGGATATCGGCATGCCGGGCCTCGATGGCCTGCAGGTCGCTGCCCGGCTGTGCGAACGCGAGTCGCCGCCGGCGGTGGTGTTCTGCACCGATGAATACGGCAGCGAAGCCTTCAGGGACAGCACCCTGAGCCATGTCGACAAGCCCATCCAGCCGCAGGCCCTGCGCGACGCCCTGCGCCGGGCAGAAAAACCCAACCGGGCCCAACTGGCGGCGCTGACCCGCGCCGCCAGCGATGCCGGTGGTGGCCCACGCAGCCATATCAGTGCCCGTACCCGCAAAGGCATCGAGTTGATCCCCATTCCCCAGGTCATCTACTTCATCGCCGACCACAAGTACGTCACCCTGCGCCATGAAGCGGGCGAAGTGCTGCTCGACGAGCCGCTCAAGGCCCTGGAGGACGAGTTTGGCGAGCGTTTCGTGCGCATCCACCGCAACGCGCTGGTTGCCCGTGAGCGCATCGAGCGCCTGCAGCGCACGCCGCTGGGGCATTTCCAGCTCTATCTCAAGGGCCTGGACGGCGACGCCCTGACCGTCAGCCGCCGCCATGTGGCGGGGGTGCGCAAGATGATGCAGTCCTTGCACTGAATACCTGTTCGTAGCGTGGGAGCGGGCTTGCCCCGCGATGAGGTGTTGCCCGCCATCGCAATCGCGGGTCATGTCCGCTCCCGCGTGGCGCTTTGCTGATCTGAATCTGCGGGCACACCCAGAGGAGCTGTTATCATCGACCGCATTTCTCTGGATCGGTGCGCTTCATGTCCACTCGCGAAATCCGCATTGCCACCCGTAAAAGTGCCTTGGCCCTGTGGCAGGCCGAATACGTCAAAGCCCGCCTGGAGCAGGCGCATCCTGGTCTTCTGGTGACCCTGGTGCCGATGGTCAGCCGCGGCGACAAGCTGCTCGACGCGCCGCTGGCGAAGATCGGCGGCAAGGGCCTGTTCGTCAAGGAGCTGGAAACCGCCCTGCTCGACAACGAGGCCGACATCGCCGTGCACTCGATGAAGGACGTCCCCATGGACTTCCCCGAGGGCCTGGGCCTGTACTGCATCTGCGAGCGTGAAGACCCGCGCGACGCCTTCGTTTCCAACACCTTCGCCAGCCTCGAGGCCTTGCCGGCCGGCAGCATCGTCGGCACTTCCAGCCTGCGCCGCCAGGCCCAGTTGCTGGCGCGCCGGCCCGACCTCGAGATCCGTTTCCTGCGCGGCAACGTCAACACCCGCCTGGCCAAGCTCGATGCCGGCGAGTACGACGCCATCATCCTCGCCGCCGCCGGCCTGATTCGCCTCGGTTTCGAGGACCGCATCACTGCCTCCATCAGCGTCGATGACAGCCTGCCGGCGGGCGGCCAGGGCGCGGTGGGCATCGAATGCCGCAGCGCCGACGCCCAGATCCATGCATTGCTGGCGCCGTTGCACCATGCCGACACCGCCGACCGGGTGGTGGCCGAGCGCGCCCTGAACAAGCGCCTCAATGGCGGCTGCCAGGTGCCGATCGCCTGCTACGCGGTGCTCGAAGGCGAGCAGCTGTGGCTGCGCGGCCTGGTTGGCCAGCCCTCCGGCGGCACCTTGCTGGTGGCCGAGGCCCGGGCGCCGCGTGCCGATGCCGAGCGCCTGGGTGTGCAGGTCGCTGAAGACCTGCTCGGGCAGGGTGCCGAGGCGATCCTCAAGGAAGTCTACGGCGAGGCCGGCCACCCGTGAGCCCCTGGCGCCTGCTGCTGACCCGCCCTGAAGAGGACTGTGCGGCGCTGGCGCAGACCCTGGCCGACGCGGGCATCGCCAGCGCCAGCTTGCCGTTGCTGGTGATCGAGGCGATCGCGCCGGCCCCTGAGCAGTTGCAGCGCCTGCGGGCGATCGGCGAGGCTCAGGCCATTATCGTGGTCAGCAAGCCGGCGGCCCGCCTGCTGCTGGAGCAACTCGCCCAGGCGGGGGTGACGCCGCCGCCCGCCGGTTGGTTCACGGTGGGCGAGGCGACGGCGCGGATCCTTCAGGAGCACCGGTTGCAGGTGGCCTTTCCGGCGGCTGGCGATGACAGCGAAGCCTTGCTCGCATTGCCCGCCCTGCGCGAGGCTATCGCCGGGCCGGCACCCCGCGTCCTTATCGTGCGCGGCGTCGGAGGTCGTGAACTGCTGGCCGAGCGTCTTGCTGAGCAAGGTGCTAGTGTCGATTATCTGGAATTGTATCGCCGCTGCCTGCCGCACTACCCCGCCACGACCCTCGCCCAGCGCATCGATGGGGAACGCCTCAATGGCCTGGTGGTCAGCAGTGGGCAGGGTCTGGAACACTTGCATCGACTGGCAGGTGCGGATTGGCCGCGGTTTTCCCGCTTGCCGCTGTTCGTGCCCAGCCCCCGGGTGGCCGAGCAGGCGCGAGCGCTCGGGGCGAAAGACATTGTGGATTGCCGTGGCGCCAGCGCTGCGGCCTTGCTGGCAGCCGTGCAGCGAACCGCTGCGCCTGCCCCTTAAGGCGCTAAGCTAGAGAGCGATGCGCCACCATGCAAAGGATGGATACGTGAGCGAAACTGTCTTGTCCAACACCGAACAGCCCGCGGCGCCCGAAGCGCCGCAATCCGCCACCGCCAAGCCCGCCCGACGCTCCGGCAACGGTCTGGCGCTGCTGGCCCTGCTGCTGGGCGCCGCCGGCGTCGCGGTCGGCGGCTGGAGCGTCTGGCAGGTCCGTCAGCTGCAAGGCAGCGAGCAAGGCCAGGGCGAACACCTGCAAGCCCTCAATCAACGTGCCGACGCGCTGCAGCAGCGCGAGCAGCAGCTCAGCGCGCAGCTGGCCAGCCTGCCGGCGGCCAGTGAGCTGGAGGACCGCCGGCGCCTGGTGGCGCAATTGCAGGGCGACCAGCAGCGCCTGAGCCAGCGCCTGGAGACCGTGCTCGGCGAAAGCCGCAAGGAGTGGCGCCTGGCCGAGGCCGAGCATCTGCTGCGCCTGGCCACCCTGCGCCTGTCGGCGCTGCAGGACATCACCAGCGCCAAGGCGCTGGTCGAAGGTGCCGACGAGATCCTCCGCGAGCAGAGCGACCCCGGCGCCTTCGCCGCCCGTGAGCAGTTGGCCCGCAGCCTGGCGACGCTGTCCAGCACCGAGCAGCCGGATCGTACTGGGCTGTTCCTCAAGCTCGCCGCGCAGCGTGAACTGGTGCAGCAGCTCAGCGCCCAGTCGCCGGAGTTCGACAGCAAGGCCGACGCCATGGGCGCGCTGACCGCCGATGGCGACGGCGCCAGCCGCTGGTCGCAGTGGTGGGCGGAGATCTCCAAGTACTTCCAGATCGAGTTCAATGCCGACGACAACGTCCGCCCGCTGCTGTCCGGGCAGTCGCTCAACCAGCTGCGCCTGGCCCTGAGCCTGACCATCGAGCAGGCGCAGTGGGCGGCGCTCAACGGTGAGGCCAAGGTCTATGTCCAGGCCCTGGACGATGCGCGCAGCGTGTTGCTGGCCAACTTCAACCCGGACAACCCGCAAAGCAAGGCGATGCTTGACAGCCTCAACCAGCTGGCTGAACAGCCGGTGTCGGTGGTCACGCCTGACCTGAGCGAGAGCCTGGCCGCGGTACAGGCCTACATCCAGCGTCGCCACCTGCCGGCCACCGCCGAGGGGGCCAAGCCATGAAGCGAGTGTACCTGCTGGCGGTGCTGGCGATCATCGCCGCCGCGGCGCTGGGCATCGCGATTGCCAAGCACAGCGGCTACGTGCTGATCGCCTACGGCGGCTTCCGCTACCAGTCGGGGCTATGGGCGGCGCTCGGCGCGCTGGTCGGCATCATCGTGCTGCTGTTGCTGCTGCGCTACCTGGTTGGCCTTGTGCTGACCTCGTCCGGGGTGGTCAACCCGTGGTCACGGCGCAACCGTAGCCGCCGTACCCGTATCGCCGTCGAACAAGGCCAGCTGGACCTGGCCGAGGGGCGCTGGGCGAGTGCCCAGCGCCACTTGCAGCGGGCCGCCGAGTCCGACCGCCAGCCGCTGCTCTACTACCTCGGCGCCGCTCGCGCCGCCAACGAGCTGGGACGGGTCGAGGAGCGCGACAACCTGCTCGAACGTGCCCTGGAACGCCAACCGCAGGCCGAGCTCGCCGTTGCCCTGACCCATGCCCAGTTGCAGATGGACCGGGGCGAGAGCGAGGGTGCGCTGGAGGCCCTGCAGGCGATGCAGGAGCGTCACCCGCACAATGCCCAGGTGTTGCGCCTGCTGCAGCGTCTGCACTTGGAGCGCGGTGACTGGCCGGCGTTGGTCCGCCTGCTGCCGGACTTGCGCAAGCACAAGGTGCTGCCCGCGGCGGAGCTTGCCGACCTGGAGCAGCGCGCCTGGGGCCAGAACCTGGGCCTGGCGGCGACCCGTGGCGAGGATCCGCAGACGGCACGCCAGGCGCTCGAGCGCGCCTGGCAGCAGTTGACCAACGCCCAGCGCCAGGAACCGCAATTGGTGTCGGCCTACGCCGAACAACTGCGTCAGGTCGGTGCCCAGGGCGAGGCCGAGCAGGTGCTTCGCGGCGCACTCAAGCGCGGCTACGAAAGCCATCTGGCACGCCTGTACGGGCTGGTGCGCGGCGACGATCCGGCGCGCCAGTTGCAGACGGCCGAAGGCTGGCTGAAGGAGCATCCGCAGGACCCGAGCCTGCTGCTCACCCTCGGCCGGCTGAGCCTGCAGAACCGCTTGTGGGGCAAGGCGCGTGATTATCTGGAGAGCAGTCTGCGCATGGAGCGCAATCCGGAAACCTGCGCCGAGCTGGCACGCTTGCTGGCCGGGCTTGGCGAGACCGAGCGCAGCAATCAGCTGTTCCAGGAAGGGCTGGGTCTGCTGGATGAGCGCCTGCTGGCGTTGCCGCTGCCGGAAGGTGTTCGCGCCTGAGGGCCCACTGGCCACATGACGTATTGTTGCGCATCGCAGGCATGCTTGCAGGTGCGTTGTTTTGCCACCGGCGTGTTGCATTTTCTGATGAGCGATGACTCAAGACGCCCTCTGCGCGGAGGGCGTCGAATCGTCCTTCGTTAGCGTCGGAATATTCCCACGCCCTACGAAAATGATTCCCTAGCCATTCAGCGACTTGTCTGCACTGTAGCGCCTTGATACAAAGCGCTCCTTTCCTCTACCGTTTCAAACCACTTCCTTCATTTTCGGATCACTTCTACCCATGTCGCTGGCCTGCCTGCGCAGCTCGTTCCTTCCCGCCTTCCTGGCCGCCGTGGCGGTGCTGGTCGCATCGTTCCGTCTCGAGAACGTGGTCGGCCTGGATCCCTGCGCGTTGTGTTTCAGCCAGCGCCTTATGCTGGGCTGTTTCGCGCTGACCTGCCTGGTCGCCACGCTACACGCCGGCGCCCGCCGCTGGCACGCCTGGCTGGCGCTGCTGTTCGCGTCGGCGGGCGCCTTGCTGGCGGGGCGGCATGTCTGGCTGCAGGCCGAGCCGCTGCCGGTCAGCGGTTGCCACCTGCCCCTGGCGCACCTGGTCGAACGCCCGTGGAGCGAGATCCTGCAGGCGTTCCTGCTGGGCAGCCCGGACTGCGTGTCGGTCAATTGGAGCTTCCTCGACCTGACCCTGCCGGAATGGAGCCTGCTGGCCTTCCTGTTGCTGGCGGCGGCGCCGTTGTCGTGGCTGGTGCTGTATCGATTGCGCCAGGACGCGGCGGATTGATCCACGGCAATGCACCGGGCATTGCGCGACCAGCGGTGGCCGGCAATGGGATTAAACGCTTGTATGAACTTTGTCTGCTGCGTACCTTGAAGGGCAGGTCGCGCGGGAATAATCTCCCAGCACGCATACCGAAAATACAACTGCTCGATGCCGTTTGCTGACGTCACCTTTGTGCCACGGTGTTGTGTCGCGAGGTGCAGCGGCATCTACCCAGAAGGGAAGAGATCGCCATGCTCGATAGTTGCCAGAACGCCCAGGAACGCTGGGGCGGTGTTCACAAGCTGATCGATCGTTGGCTCAAGGAGCGCGAGGAGCTGGTGCAAGCCTTCCGTGCCTTGCGCGATGCCAAGCCGGCCTTTGCCGACAAGCACCACAACGGCGGATTCTGCGAGGTCCTCGTCGACTACGTCTCGGCGTGGCACTTCGAGGTGTGCGAACAGCTCATCAGCGAGGCCAAGGCTTTTGGCGACGAGCGTGCGCTGGAGCTGGCCGAGGAAATCAACCCGCGGATCAACGACATCACCCAGATCGCACTGGCCTTCAACGACCACTGCGCCAAGGGTGAGTGCACCGATACCGAACGCTTCGCGGAAAAACTGGGCAAGCTCGGTAGCCTGTTGCACGAGCGTTTCGAACTGGAAGACTGCCTGATCGAAGTGCTGCACAACGCCCACAAGCAAGAGGACGCGGTGCAGGCCTGATTCAGTCGGCCACATCCAGCAGTTCGATCTCGAACACCAGTGGGGTATAGGGTGCGATGAGGTCACCCGCACCGTCGGCGCCATAGGCTTGCGCCGACGGGATCACCAGCCGCCATTTCGCCCCCGCCTTCATGCGCGGCAGCGCCAACTGCCAGCCCTCGATCACCGAGTCCAGCTTGAACCATTGCGGTTGCAGGTTCTGGTCGAACACCGTGCCATCCGGCAATTTCCCTACATAGCGTACCTGCACGCGACCGCTGGCCTTGGGTTGCGCGCCGCTGCCGCTGGCCAGTTCGCTGTAGAGGATGCCCTCGGGCAGTTCGCGGACCCCGGTCTTGGCCCGCTCGCCGGCAATGAAGCGTTTCTCCGCTTCCACCAGCTTGTCCACCTGGGCCTGTTCGGCGGCGGCGTTGGCTTGCGTCTCGTGCTGTTCGAGGATGGCCTGCATGCGTGACTTGGCAATGCGGGGCGGCTGGCCCTGATAGGCCTGGCGCAGGCCTTCGACCAGGGCGTCGAGCTGCAGGCCGGGGACTTCCTGGCGCAGGCGCTCGCCCAGGCTGGCACCGAGGCTGTAGGCCAGGTCGCTGTCGTTGGCGGGGGCGGTTTCGGCGTTGGCCAGGGCGAGTGGCATCACCAGGCACAGGCCCAGAATCAGATAACGAGGCATGAACGGTTCCTGCGGTAAAGAGCGCAAAGTATGCCAGCGTTGTTGGGCGAAGATGTGTAAATATCGGCAGTGCACTAATGGGCAACTACACTTGTTTCCAGCTGCAAGAAAACAACTTTGCCCAGGCATGCAACGCGGCGCTACTGAGACTGTCAACATGCCCTAGCGGCGGTAGCAGCAGAAGCATAGTATGAGCCGCACTCTCGTCAGCCAGGAGGTAAACCATGTCGGCCAAGAAGAAAGCAGTCAGTACGCCGTTGCACCTGCTCCAGCAACTTTCGGGTAGCTTGCTCGAACATTTGGAAGATGCCTGCTCCCAAGCGCTGGCGGATGCCGAGAAACTGTTGGCCAAGTTGGAAAAACAACGTGGCAAGGCCCAGGAGAAACTGCACAACGCTCGCTTGAAGTTGCAGGACGCCGCCAAGGCCGGTAAAGCCAAGGCTCAGGGCAAGGCGCAAAAAGTCGCCGGAGAACTTGAGGACTTGCTCGATTCGCTCAAGGATCGCCAAGCGCAAACCCGTACTTATATCCAGCAACTCAAGCGCGATGCCCAGGAAAGCCTGAAGCTGGCCCAGGGTGTCGGCAAGGTGCGTGAGGCGGCCGCCAAGGCCCTGGACTCGCGTACTGCGGCACCTAAAGGGGCAGTGAAACCAGCAGCCAAACCAGCGGCCAAGCCTGCTGCCGCCAAGGCA
Source organism: Pseudomonas sp. TE6283 (assembly GCF_054060555.1). Taxonomy (NCBI): domain Bacteria; kingdom Pseudomonadati; phylum Pseudomonadota; class Gammaproteobacteria; order Pseudomonadales; family Pseudomonadaceae; genus Pseudomonas; species Pseudomonas sp. TE6283. The sequence goes on along the minus strand of NZ_JBSSDH010000002.1, from coordinate 270,474 downwards.
CCGGCGAGGACTGCTGCCGCTAAACCTGCCGCCAAGCCAGCGGCCAAACCGGCTGCCGCCAAGGCACCGGCGAGGACTGCAGCCGCAAAACCTGCCGCCAAGCCAGCGGCCAAACCGACTGCTGCCAAGGCCCCGGCGAAGACTGCAGCCGCAAAACCTGCCGCCAAGCCAGCGGCCAAACCGGCTGCCGCCAAGGCCCCGGCGAAGACTGCAGCCGCGAAACCTGCCGCCAAGCCAGCGGCCAAGCCTGCTGCCGCCAAGGCCCCGGCGAAGACCGCCGCCGCGAAACCTGCTGCCAAGCCAGCGGCTAAACCAGCTGCTGCCAAGGCACCGGCAAAGACCGCTGCAGCGAAACCAGCAGCCAAATCAGCGGCCAAGCCTGCTGCCGCCAAGGCCCCGGCCAAGCCAGCAGCGGCCAAGCCCGCCGCCAAACCTGCCGCCAAGCCAGCAGCCAAACCGGCCGCTGCCAAGGCTCCGGCCAAGCCTGTAGCCAGCAAGCCAGCCGAAAGCCAGCCAGCCACGCCGACCGCCAGCACCACCCCGGCGCCTGCGAACAGCGCGGCCACGCCTGCGGCAACCGCCACACCGGCTCAGTCGTCGACTTCGGCGTCCTGAAGCTCGCGGGCCGCGGCGCGCAGTTGATGCAGCGCGTCGTGGTCCCGGGCCTGGTCCGGCGCCAGCCGGGCCAGCCAGTCCTGCGCGGCGCCCGCTTGCGCAGGCCACTCGTGCGCCAACGCCTCCAGGCGCTCCAACAAGGTGCGTTCAGCCTGCAGCTCCAGCGCCTTCACCTGCTCACGCATCACGCTCAGTCGCGGGTCGGCCAGCGCCTGCTCGCGCCATTGCCGGCGTAGCGTGCGTAGCGGCGTCACCACGTCACGTTGCCAGGGGCCGGCAAGGGCCTTCAAGGCGGTAGTCCGTTGTTCATCGGCGGCCACGCCGCGGGCCTGCAACCAGGTGCCGCAGAGCAGCAGGCAGACATCGCCGCCCAGTTCCTGGAGGGCCAGGCTGGCGGCTTCGACGCCTGGCCGGGCATACAAGGCCAGGGCGTGGTTCCACAGGTCGGTGTGCATGGTTTCACTCGCGCCAGTGATCGGCGAAGCTGGTAGACTCCGCGACCATCATGATCAGACTATCGAACCTCACTTTACAGCGTGGTCCCCAGCGCCTGCTAGAAGGCGCCGAGATGACCCTGCACACCGGTCACAAGGCCGGCCTGATCGGCGCCAACGGCGCCGGTAAATCCAGCCTGTTCGCCCTGCTGCGCGGTGAGCTTTCGCCCGATGCCGGCGATTGCCTGCTGCCCGGCGACTGGCGCATCGCCCACATGCGCCAGGAGGTCGACACCCTTGACCGCATCGCCGTGGACTATGTGCTCGACGGCGACGCCCGCCTGCGCAAGGTGCAGGCGGAGCTGGCCGCCGCCGAGCAGGCACACGACGGCACCGCCCTGGCGCGCCTGCACAGTGAGCTGGACAGCGCCGACGGCTACACCGCCGATGCCCGCGCGCGCAAGCTGCTGGCCGGCCTGGGCTTCACCAACGAGCAGATGGACCGCCGCGTCGGCGACTTCTCCGGTGGCTGGCGAATGCGCCTGAACCTGGCCCAGGCACTGATGTGCCCGTCCGACCTGCTGCTGCTCGACGAGCCCACCAACCACCTGGACCTCGATGCCATCCTCTGGCTGGAAGAGTGGCTCAAGGGCTACCCGGGCACGCTGCTGCTGATCTCCCACGACCGTGATTTCCTCGATGCAGTGGTCGACCATGTGTTGCATGTCGAGCAGCGCAAGCTCAACCTCTACAAGGGTGGCTACAGCGCCTTCGAGCGCACCCGCGCCGAACGCCTGGCGCAGCAGCAGCAGGCCTACGAGAAGCAGCAGGCGCAGCGCGCGCACATGGAAAAGTACATCGCCCGCTTCAAGGCCCAGGCCACCAAGGCCCGCCAGGCGCAGAGCCGGATCAAGGCCCTGGAGCGCATGGAGGAGCTGTCGGCGGCCCATGTCGATTCGCCGTTCGACTTTGTCTTCCGCGAGTCGGAGAAGATTTCCAGCCCGTTGCTCGACCTGTCCGAAGGTCGCCTGGGCTATGGCGACAAGGCCATCCTCGAGAAGGTCAAGCTGCAGCTGGCGCCGGGTGCGCGTATCGGCCTGCTCGGCCCCAACGGCGCAGGCAAGTCGACCCTGATCAAGAACCTCGCCGGCGAGCTGCAGCCGTTGTCCGGGCGCCTGGTGCGCGGCGAGAACCTCGCCGTCGGCTACTTCGCCCAGCACCAGCTCGACTCGCTGGACGACAAGGCCAGCCCGCTATTGCACCTGCAACGTATCGCCCCGGGCGAGCGCGAGCAGACCCTGCGCGACTTCCTCGGCGGCTTCGATTTCCACGGCAACCGTGTCGACGAGCCGGTGGTGAATTTCTCCGGTGGCGAAAAGGCCCGCCTGGCCCTGGCGCTGATCGCCTGGGAGCGGCCGAACCTGTTGCTGCTCGATGAACCGACCAACCACCTGGACCTTGAGATGCGCCTGGCGCTGACCATGGCCCTGCAGGAGTTCGCCGGTGCCGTGGTGGTGGTGTCCCACGACCGTCACCTGCTCAAGAGCACCACCAACGACTTCCTGCTGGTGGCCGATGGCAAGGTCGACACCTTCGACGGCGACCTGGACGACTACAGCCGCTGGCTGGTCGAGTACCGCCAGCGCAACGCGCCGGTGAGCAGCACGCCGGCGAACCCGGACAAGACCGACAAGAAGGCCCAGCGCCAGGCCGCCGCGGCCTTGCGCCAGCAGTTGGCGCCGCACAAGAAGGCGGCTGACAAGCTGGAGACCGAACTCAACCAGGTGCACCAGCAACTGGCCGAGATCGAAGCAGCGTTGGGCGACAGCGGTCTGTACGAGGCCTCGCGCAAGGATGAGCTGCGCGACTTGCTGGCCCGCCAGACCAAGCTCAAGCAACGCGAAGGCGAGCTTGAGGAAGCCTGGATGGAAGCCCTGGAAACGCTGGAAAGCATGCAGGCCGAGCTCGAGGCGCTGTCCTGATGGAGGCGCTGCGTTCGCTGCTGCCGGGGCAGTGGATGGACACGTTCTGGCTGGGGCTGCAGATCCTGCTGATCCTGATCGCCGCCTTCGTCCTGCAGCGCATGGTCGCACGCGGCCTGCGCAGCCTGGGCGAGCGCTACCCGTTGCCGCACGAACTGATGGTGCCGGTGCGCGGCGCCCTGCGCTGGCTGATCATGGGCAGCGCGCTGCTGTTCGTGCTCGAGCGCATGGGGGTGTCCGCCACGGTGCTGTGGACGGCGCTGTCGGGCTTCGTCGCGGTGGCGGCGGTGGCGTTCTTCGCCATCTGGAGCGTGCTGTCCAACCTGCTGTGCGCGGTGCTGATCTTCACCGTCGGACCGTTTCGCATTGGCGATGTGGTCGAGCTGGTCGATACCCTCGACAAGCCGGGGGTGAAAGGCCGGGTGATCGCCATCAACCTGCTGTACACCACGCTGATGGAAACGCCGGAGGCGGGTGGGGCGCTGGTGCAGGTTCCGAACAGCCAGTTCTTCCAGAAGGCCGTGCGCCGTTGGCGTGGCGCCGAGGCGTCAGTGGCCCTGCACGAGGCACCTATCGAGAGCGACTGACAGGGCGCTGCTCATTGTAATCGCGGGCTTGCCCCGCGATCGTTTCAAGCAGAAAAACCACTGGTTATTTTTTCGCCAACACCTTAGCTTAGCGGTTTGCAAAAGCTGTTAGAGCGAGGTGTGCGATGTCGATGGAAACGTGGTTGGCCTTCTTTGCCGCGTGCTGGGTGATCAGCCTGTCGCCGGGCGCCGGGGCAATCGCCTCGATGTCCAGTGGGCTGCAGTACGGCTTCTGGCGTGGTTACTGGAACGCCCTGGGCCTGCAATTGGGCCTGATCGTGCAGATCGCCATCATCGCCGCCGGTGTTGGCGCCATCCTCGCCGCGTCGGCCACGGCCTTCCAGGTCATCAAGTGGTTCGGCGTCGCCTACCTCGTCTACCTCGCCTACAAGCAATGGCAAGCCCTGCCGATGGACATGAGCGACGAGTCCGGCGTACGACCGATCGGCAAGCCGCTGAGCCTGGTGTTCCGCGGCTTCCTGGTCAACGTCAGCAACCCCAAGGCGCTGGTGTTCATGCTGGCGGTGCTGCCGCAGTTCATCAACCCGCACGAGGCGCTGCTGCCGCAGTACCTGGCGATCACCGTGACCATGATCAGCGTCGACCTGCTGGTGATGGCTGGATATACCGGGCTGGCTTCGCGGGTGCTGCGCCTGCTGCGCACGCCGAAGCAGCAGAAGCGCCTGAACCGTACCTTTGCCGGGCTGTTCATCGGTGCGGCGACGTTCCTCGCTACCTTGCGTCGCGCGCCGCTTTGACGCGTGATGGGGCCTCCCAGAGGCCCCATCAGCGCTGCTTGTCCACCAGCCCCTTGAGCAGATCCACCGGCAGCGGAAACACGATGGTCGAGCTCTTGTCCCCGGCGATCGACCCCAGCGTCTGCATGTAGCGCAGCTGCATCGCCCCCGGCTCCTTGCCCAGCATCTGCGCGGCCTGCATCAGTTTCTCCGAGGCCTGCAGCTCGCCTTCGGCATGGATCACCTTGGCCCGTCGTTCGCGCTCGGCCTCGGCCTGGCGGGCGATGGCGCGGACCATCGACTCGTTGAGGTCGACATGCTTGATCTCGACGTTGGCCACCTTGATGCCCCAGGCGTCGGTCTGCGCGTCCAGCACCTCGCGGATATCCGAATTCAACTGCTCGCGCTCGGCCAGCAGTTCGTCCAGCTCGTGCTTGCCGAGCACGGCGCGCAGGGTGGTCTGGGCCAGCTGGCTGGTGGCGGTGAGGAAGTTCTCGACCTGGATAATCGCCTTCTGCGGGTCGAGCACGCGAAAGTACAGCACGGCATTGACCTTGACCGAGACGTTGTCGCGGGTGATCACGTCCTGGGAGGGCACGTCGAGCACCACGGTGCGCAGGTCGACCCGGACCATCTGCTGGATGCCGGGAATCAGGATGATCAGCCCCGGGCCCTTGACCTGCCAGAAGCGCCCGAGCTGGAACACCACGCCGCGCTCGTACTCTCGCAGGATGCGCAGGGCCGACAGCAGCAGTATGCCTAGCAGCACCAGCACGGCGCTGAATCCGAATTGCATGAACATCGTCTACTCTCCTTGCGCCGTGGGCGCAGTGGCGCTGACTTCCAGCGTCACGCCATGACGGGCGGTCACCCGCACGTGCTGGCCCGGCTGCAGCGGTGTCGCGCACTGCGCCTGCCACTGTTCGCCCTGGGCCTGTACCGAGCCGCAGAACGGGTTGTCCGCGCGTACCTGGGTCACCGTCACCAGGCTGCCCACCAGCCCGGCATCGCCGCTGACCAGGGCGCGTCGGCGCGCCTTCAGCGCCATGCCCAGCACGCCGCCGAGCAACAACGCCGACAGCACCGCCAGGCTGACGATCAGCGTCAGCGGAATGCCAAAGCCAGGGGCGTCGGTGTCCATCAGGATCACCGCGCCGACCACGAAGGCGACGATGCCGCCGAAGCCGATCACCCCGAAACTGGGCAGGAACGCCTCGGCGACCATGAACGCCACACCGAGCAGGATCAACGCCACCCCGGCGTGGCTCACCGGCAGCAGTTGCAGGGCGTACAGTGCCAGCAGCAGGCAGATGCCGCCGACCACGCCGCCGACTCCGGAGCCTGGGTTCATGAATTCGAACAGCAGGCCGTACACGCCGATCATGATCAGGATCAGCGCCACGCTGGGGTTGGTGATCACCGCCAGCAGGCGAGTGCGCCAGTCCGGCAGGTGCTCCACCACATTGGCGCCGGCGGTCTGCAGTGATGCTGGCTGGCCGGCGACGGTCAGCGTCCGGCCATCGAGCTGGCGCAGCAGGTCGGGCAGGTCAGCGGCGACCAGGTCGATCACCTTCAGCCGCTGGGCTTCGCTGGCCGACAGGCTGACCGCCTCGCGCACGGCCTTCTCCGCCCATTCGGCGTTGCGCCCGCGCAGTTGCGCCAGGCCACGGATGTAGGCCGCGGCGTCGTTGACCTGTTTACGGGCGAGGGTGTCCTGCTCGCTGTTCGCGGCGGGCTTTTCGTCCTTGCCGGGTGCGCCGATCTGTACCGGCGTCGCCGCGCCCAGGTTGGTTCCCGGGGCCATGGCCGCCACGTGGCTGGCATAGAGGATGTACGTGCCGGCGCTGGCCGCCCTGGCGCCACCCGGGGCGACGTAGGTGGCCACCGGCAGCGTGCTTGCGAGAATGGCCTTGATGATCTGGCGCATGGCGCTGTCGAGCCCGCCGGGAGTGTCGAGGCGTATGACCACCAGTTGCGCACCCTGGGCCTGCGCCTGGTCCAGCCCGCGCAGCAGGTAGTCGGCGCTGGCCGGACCGATGGCGTCGTCGACGCTCAGCAGCCACACGTTGGCACCGGGCGCGGCCTGGCCGCCCGGGGCGAAGCCCAGGATCAGCAGCAACAGCAGCACGCGCCAGCGTCGGGCGATCACCTGTCGTCACCTCATGCGGACCTGTCCTTGAAGTTTAGCCGTGGCTGCCGGGCCACGGCCTAAACTTGAGGGTGGGGGCAAAACCGGAGGTGCATCATGCGTATGGCCAAGACCCTTCAGCAGCGCCTGGACCAGGCCAACTGCGACTACGACATCATTCCCCATCCCCATTCGGCCACCAGCCTGGAGTCGGCCCGCACGGCCGGCGTACCCGCCGAGCGGGTCGCCAAGTCGGTGATGCTCGATGACCGCCATGGCAACTACATCATGGCCGTGCTGCCGGCCAACCGGCATCTGGACATGACCGAAGTGCGCATGACCGGCGCCTGGCAGCTGACCCGCGAAAGCAACCTGCCGAGCCTGTTCGGCGATTGCGAACGCGGCGCCATCCCGGCCCTGGGCGATGCCTACAACATTCCCATGCTGCTCGACCGGACCCTTACCCGCCAAGGTGATGTCTACCTCGAGGCAGGTGACCACGATCACCTTATCCACATGAGCATGGAGCAATACTTGAAACTGGTGCCGCACGCCGAAGTGCGCGAACTGAGCTGATGCTCGCAACCCACGCCGGGCTGGCGTCGTGGACGACCGGCCCGGCCATAGGAGTGAATCATGGAAGCGCCGATCCACAAGTTTTCCGAACTGTTCAAGCAACTGGGCCTGCCGGACGATGCGCTGGGCATCGACCAGTTCATCACCAGCCATTCGCCGCTCAAGGGGGATGTGAAGCTGGTGGATGCGCCGTTCTGGAACGAGTCCCAGCGCTCGTTCCTCAGGGACAGCATCCTTGAAGACGCCGATTGGGCGGAGCTGTTCGACCAACTCAACGAGGCGCTGCGCCGTCCCCGCCAATAAAGCGCCGAGCGGCACCTGATGGGTGATCGGGCCGTTGCTATGCTCAGGGAAAACAAGAGGGGATGGCGCGATGAAAGATCCCTACGCACCAGGTTTCTGGTGCACCGTGACGATCCTGGGCACCCTGACCGCCGGCTACTTCTACGGTATCCGGCACACCCACACGATGAACCAGGCCGTGCAGTTTCTCTATGCCGCCGCCGCCGTGACCGCGGCGGTGGCGTTGTGCGGCCTGGCGTGGATCGCCTGGCAGCAGCTGCACCTGAACAGGCGCGAAGTCGCCCAGGGACGAACGTTGCTGACCATCTGGAACACCAAGGTCGCCCTGCGTCGGGTCGAGACGGTGTTCGACCGTTATTTCTGGGGCAGCTACTGGCACTCCGGACGCACCTTCGAGGAGGTGATGGGCGAGCTCAAGGGCACGCCGCTGGAGCAGAGCCTGGACGCCCTCAAGCGCCAGTGCCGGGAGCTCGACCGGGAAGTGCACGACCACCACCATCACTGGCTGGCCAATGCCCGCGACCTTTCCAGCGTGGCCACGGCCATGGCCCGCGAGCGCTACCAGCTGGACCTGTGCGACGCGCCGGCCCGTGACGGCGGCAACACCGCCGTGCTCAACAGGGACCTGGAAGTGCTGGTGTACACCTGGTCGGCGCGCCTGCGCAGCTTCGACCATCAGCTGGACGAGCTGGAGCGCGCCTATCACTGAGCAGGTTCATTCACCGCGGATGTACTGCTCCAGCTGCAGGATCAGGTTGGCCTGTTCGGCGATGGTTTCCTTGACCAGGTCGCCGATCGACAGCAGCCCGAGCAGCTTGCCTTCGTGAACCACCGGCAGGTGGCGCAGATGGCGGTTGGTCATCAGGTTCATGCAGTACTCGAGGTTCTGCTTGGGCTCAACCGTGACCACCGGAGAACTCATGATGTCGCGTACCGGCGTGGCCGCCGAGGAGCGACCCTTGAGCACCAGCTTGCGAGCGTAGTCGCGTTCGCTGACGATTCCCACCACCTGGTCGTTCTCCACCACCGGCAGTGCACCGACGTTCTTCTCCGCCAGCAGCCTCAAGGCATCCAGCACCGAGTCGTCAGGGTTGATGGTGTAGACGGTGTGGTGCTGGGACTTGGCTTTGAGGATTTGTTCGACGTTCTTCATACGGGCCTCTGTGGGTGGAAACGCGACGTGTCGGAGTAAATAAAGCATCCGGCACAGCGCTCTGCACGGCAATGCAGGAAACGGCATCGAGGTGATTGAAAAACGTCATCGCGGCAAGGGGCCGCAACGCGGCCCCGAGTGGGTCATCAGAGCTTCGGCATCTGCCCGATCCGCGCCACCATCTCGCTGACGACCTGCAGGTCGAGCATGAACTGCTCCACGGTCTTGAACTCGTTGTCGTTGTGCCCGGTGTACTTCACGTCCGGCATGGCCAGGCCGAACTGCACACCGTTGGGCAGGTCATGCACCGAGGTGGCGCCGGCGGAGGTGCCGTACTCGTGCTTCATGCCCAGGTTCTCGCTGGCCACGGCCAGCAGGGCCTTGACCCATTCGCCTTCGGGGTTGCGGTACATCGGTGCGTCGAGGGTGTAGTCGAAGGCCACCTGGGTCTTGCTCTTGGCCTTCCAGTCATCGAGCTTGCCGGCGATCTCGCCCTTCAGGGTATCGAGCGACTTGCCCTTGGGAATGCGCAGGTTCACCGCCAGCTTCAGCGCCTTGTCATCCAGGCCGACGAAGGTCAGCGAGGTGGTCAGCGGGCCCATGAAGTCGTCCTTGAAACCGACACCGAGCTTGTTGCCCAGGTAGTCCAGGCCCCAATTGTCGGCGGCGTAGCGGGCGGCGTCGGTGATATGGTTGTGCTTGAGCGGCACGTCCTTGCCCAGGCCGTTGAGGAAGTCGAGCATGCGCGCCACCGGGTTGACCCCGGACTCGGGCTCGGAGGAGTGCGCCGACACGCCGGTCACGGTGAGCAGCACCTGCTTGCCGTCGACCTTGGCGTCGATGCTGAAGTCGCCGCCATGGCGTTTGACGTAGGCCGCGCCGGCCTTGTTAAGCGCCTTGGCCAGGTCGGCCGGCTTGTCGCCGGTCAATGTCGCCACCGAGCTGCCGGGGATCTGGTTGGTGGCCAGGCCGCCGGTGAGGTTGATCACCTCGGCGCCTTTGCCGTCACCGGCACGCTTGGCGAAGGTGGCCATGACGGTGCCATAGCCCTTCTCGGCGATTACCACCGGGTAGCCGCCGTCCAGCGCCAGGTTGTAGTCGGGGGTGGCGTTGCGTTCGAAGTAATAAGGGATGGCGTCGCCGGTGGTTTCCTCGGTGGTGTCCACCAGCAGCTTGAACTGGCGCGCCAGTGGCAGCTTCTCGTCCTTGGCCACCTTCAGCGCGTACAGCGCGACGACGATGCCGTTCTTGTCGTCCTCGGTGCCGCGGCCGTACATGCGGTCGCCCACCAGGGTGACCTTGAACGGGTCGAGCTTGGTGCCGTCCTTGAGCTTCCAGTTGTCCGGAGTGACCGGTACCACGTCGGCGTGGGCGTGGATGCCGATCACTTCCTTGCCTTCACCGAGGGTGATCTCGTAGACGCGGTTGTCGATGTTGCGGAACGTCAGGCCGAAGCCCTCGGCCAGGGCCTTGATCTTGTCGGCGATCTTGATGAACTCAGGATTCTCGTGCTGCGGTACACCGTCCTTGCGAACGGTCGGGATCTCCACCAGCTCGCGCAGGGTTTCCTTGGCGGCCTTGCCGTACTTGATGCGGGTGTACAGGCCCAGCAGGCGGCTGATCTCGTCCTGCTGTTCGGCGCTCAACGGCTTGCCGGCCAGGTACAGCTTGAGGGTGTCGTCCAGCTTGTCGGCCTTGGCCAGGTCGCTGCCGGCCAGCTTGCCGAGGAACTGCTTGAAGTCGGCCGGGTCGCTGCCGTCGTAGGCCTTGATGATGGCGGCGGACTGCTGCTGGGAGAGGTTGGCCTGGGCCGGGATCGAGAACATGGCCACGCTGGCCAGCAGGAGCGATGCGGCGGATAGCTTGGTAAATGGCATGGGGGTGCGCATTCCTTTGCAAGGGGTGGAGGGTGACCGTTTACGCAAACGGAAGATGCCCACGCTATCACCAATGACCACCGGCACGGGAGAGCTGGCAATGTGCTTTTCTGCACAAACGTGCAAGCGTTCATATACGGCGCGGCCTGCAGGTTTATGATAAAAATGCGTATCATTAGCGTTTTTTGTAATAACCCTCGTGTCACAAGAGAAGGATCCTCATGTTCATGTCTTACCTTGCACCCCTGGCCGGGGTGCTGGCATTCACCCTGGCCTGCATCGCGCCTGCCCAGGCTCGGGACGATGGCACCGACCACTCCGTCACCCTTGAAAAGGTCGTGCAGACCTTCACCGTGCAGCGCGACGGCAGTTTCCAGGTGACGGTCGAATCGGTCTCGCGCATCAACGAAGAGCGCGCCATCCAGGCCAAGGCCCAGCAAGCACTGAGCTACAACCGTGGGTACGAGACCCTGGAGGTCGACCAGGCCTTCACCCAGAAGCCCGACGGGCGCAAGGTCATGGTCGACGCCTCGCAGATCAAGGAGCAGCAGGAGCAGGCGTCCACCTACGCGCCGATGTTCCAGGACTCCCGGGTCAAGGTGGTGATCTTCCCGGAAGTGGCCGTCGGCGACCGCCTGGTGCTGCGCTACAAGCGCCATCGCACCACCGCGCTGTTCCCCGGCCATTTCGAGGACCTCACCGCGGCGGAATTTCACCCCGTGGAGCAGTTCTCGCTGATCTACGATCTGCCGGCGGACCTGCCGCTGTATGCCGACGCCCGTGGTTTCAAGGCGTCCACGCCCAAGGCCGGCAAGGGCCGCAAGGTCTACCGCTGGGACTTCGTGCCGACCGACAGGGCCAGGATCGAGGCGAGCGCCGTGTCCTACCTGGACTATGGCCAGTACCTCGCGGTCTCGACCTTCAAGGACTACGCAGGGCTTGCCGCCAGCTACCAGGCGCGCGCCGACGTGCAAGTGACACCGGCCATTGCCGCGTTGGCCGGACAATTGACGGCGAACCTGCCCGACGCCCGGGCCAAGGCGCTCAAGCTCAGCGACTGGGTGCGTGAGAACATCCGCTACGTGGCGGTCTATGTCGGTGCCGGTGGCGTGGTTCCGCACGCGGCGCAGAGCGTGCTCGACAACCGCTATGGCGACTGCAAGGACCATGTGGCCCTGCTCGAGGCGCTGCTCAAGGCGGCGGGTATCGAGAGCTCGCCGGCGCTGATCAACCTCGGCAATGCCTACCAGCTGCCGAAGGTGCCGACACTCGGTGTGCTCAACCATGTGCTGACCTATGTGCCGAGCCTCGACCTGTACCTGGATTCGACCGACCCGTCGGTGGCCGCCGGTTACCTGCCGCTGATGGACCTGGACAAGACCACGCTGCTGACCGCCACCGGCGTGTTCGGCAAGACCCCGGCCACCCAGTTCGGCAAGCAGGTCGGTGAAATGCTGTTCAAGGTCAAGGACACGGGTGCCGCGGACTTCACCGGCGACTCGACCATCGAAGGCTGGGCCAGCGAGGTCAACCGCTATGGCGCCAAGACGATGAAACCGACGGACCTCGATCGCATCGTCGAGCAGGTGCTCAATGCCTATGGGCAACGGGGCAGCGGCAAGATCCTGATCCAGCCGTCGGCAGCGCCGGAGCACTTTCGCAGCCAGGTCCAGGGCCATACCGAGAACCTGGTGAACCTGCCCGGCCCGGTGGGCGTGCCAGCCCTGAGCAGCCTGGTGGGCGGCATCGCCCAGTCAGTCTATGGCTTTGCCACCGAGAACGAGCGCACCCAGGGCTTCGTCTGCATCTCCAACGAAACGCTGGAGCAGTCGCGCTTCGAGTTCCCGGCCGGGGTCACCGTCCTGGCGACGCCCAAGGCCGTTGCCGTGAAGGAAGGCAGTTTCGACTACAGCGCCCGTTACACCCGTGACGGCAACGCCGTGGTGGTCGAGCGCCGCATGCAGTTCAAGCACCCGAAGGCAGTGTGCACGCCTGAGGAGTTCAAGGCGATGAAGCCGGTCATCGAGACCATGGTCCGAGACCTGCAGGGCCAGATCATCGTGCAGGGCTGAGGCCCGGAAACGCAAAAGCCCCGCCAGAGCGATCTGAGCGGGGCTTTTGCTTGCCGGCACCGGTGAAAACACACGGGTGACGGCTGATGTCATGGCGCACTCGGCGGGATTCGAACCCACGACCCCTGCCTTCGGAGGGCAGTACTCTATCCAGCTGAGCTACGAGTGCAACGGGCCGCATGATACCCATCTGTGTCGGTGGCGTCCATGGCCTTGATCTGTGGAGTTTTTTCCCGGGGGGACAGCTGGTGCAGGTCACAGTGCGATCAGCTCCGGCCGCAGCCCCTCCACCCGCTGTCCCGCAGGCTTGAGATACCCGCCATCCCCGGTGATCTGGTGCAAGACCTTTTCGCGCAAGCCATGCAATGCCACGCCGGTGCGCTGGCGCGGGTGCGGCAGGTCGATTTCCACCACCGCCTTGATCCGCCCCGGCCTCGGCTCCAGTACCACCACCCGATCGGCCAGGTAGGTGGCTTCCTCGGCATCGTGGGTGACCAGCAGGATGGTGATCCCCGAGCGTTCGCGAATCGCCAGCAGTTCGTCCTGCAGCTGTTGACGGGTCAGGGCGTCGAGGGCGCCGAAGGGTTCGTCCAGCAGCAGGATCCGTGGGCTGGCCACCAGGCCACGGGCGATGGCCACGCGCTGGGCCATGCCGCCGGACAGCTGGTGCGGATAGGCCGATTCGAAGCCGACCAGGCCCACCAGTTGCACGTACTCGTGTACGCGCCGGGCGCGCTCGCCCTGGGTGAGTGTCTCGTTGACCAGCCCCAGGCCGATGTTCTGCGCCACCGTCAGCCATGGGAACAGGCGATGCTCCTGGAACACGATGCCGCGCTCGCCGCCGATGCCGTCGACCGGCTGGCCGTCGACCCGGATCGTGCCGCTGTAGTCGGTGTCCAGCCCTACCAGCAGGCGCAGCAGGGTGGACTTGCCGCAGCCGGAGGAGCCGACGATGGCGATGAACTCGCCTTCGTTGATCGACAGGTCGAAGTTGCGGATCGCCTCGAACGGCTGGCCATCGACGCTGAAGGTCTTGCCGACCCCCTCGAAACTGACCAGTGGCGGCGTGGCGTCGGGTTGGTTGGCCGCGTGCAGGGCCGGGGTGATGAAGGCGTTCATGCGGATCTCCAGCGCGTGGCGCGCGATTCGAGGCGTTGGCCGAGGTGGCCGAGCAGGGCGCCGACCAGGCCGATCAGGACCATGGCGGCCATCACCTGGTCCATGCGGAACAATTGCTGGGCGCCGATCATCAGGCTGGCGATACCGCCGTCCGAGGGCATGAAGTACTCGGCACCGATGGTGCCGAGCCAGGCGTAGATCAGCGCCAGGCGCAGCCCGGCGAAGATCGCCGGGGCGGCGCCGGGCAGCACCAGCAGACGCAGCCGGTGCGGCAGGTCCAGACGCAGGGCCTGGGCCGCTTCGCCGAGCTGCGGCGGGAGGCTGGCGATACCGCGCTGGGTGGCGATCAGCAGCGGGAAGAACGCCGCCAGGGCGACGAACACCAGCTTGGCGCCTTCACCCAGGCCGAACCAGGCGGTCAGCAGCGGCACCCAGGCGAACAGCGCCACCTGGCGCAGCGCCGACAGGCTCGGGCCGAGCAGGCGCTCGGCGCTGGCTGACAGGCCCAGCAGCAGGCCCAGCACGAACCCCGCGCCACCGCCGAGCAGCAGCCCGGCCAGGGTGCGTTGCAGGCTCAAGCGCAGGGCCTCGGGCAACGAGCCGTCGAGCAGGCCCGCATACAGGCTGCGCAGCACCTCCAGTGGCGAGGTGAGGATGTTGGCGTCGACCCAACCAAGGCTGTTGGCGGCCTGCCACAGCAGCAACAGCCCCGCAGGCAGCAGCAGGCTTTGCCAGCCGCGTGGCACCTGGCCGCGCAGCTGTTCGCCCGTGGCCGGTTGCGGCCAGTGCAACAGGCCGCGCTCCAGGCGCGTGAAGCCGCGATCCATCAGCGCGCCGACCAGGCCGATCACCAGGATGCAGAGGAACACCAGGTCGAGCATGAACAGTTGCCGCCCCCAGACCATCAGGTAGCCGATGCCTTCGCTGGACGCCAGCAGCTCCACGGCCAGCAGCGAGGTCCAGCCAGTGGCCAGGGCCAGCCGCACACCGGCGAGAAACGCCGGCAGCGCGGCGGGCAGCAGCAGGCGCAGGAACAGCAGGTGAGGGGGCAGGCGCAGGACGGCGGCAGCCTCGCGCAGCTTGGGCTGGGCGTCGCGCACGCCGACCAGGGTATGTAGCGTGACCGGCACCACCACGGCCTTGACCAGCACCACCAGCTTGAGCAGCTCGCCGATGCCGAAGAACAGCATGAACAGCGGGATCCAGGCCAGGGTCGGGATCTGTGCCAGGGCGACGAAGGTGGGCATCACCAGGGTCTGCGCTCGCCGCGATCCGCCCAGCCAGGTCCCCAGCAGCAGGCCGCTGGCGATTCCCGCCAGCAGCCCCCAGACCAGGCGCTGCAGACTTATCCACAGGTGGCCCCAGAGCTCACCGGAGCCATACTCCAGCGCGCTCTGCCAGACCAGCGACGGCGCAGGCAGGATCTGCTCGCTCATCCAGTGTTCACGGCTGGCGGTAATCCACAATGCCGCCACCACCAGCGGCACGGCCCACGGTATGTAGGAGCGGCCTTGTGCCGCGAAAGGGCCGCGTAGCGGCCTCCATCGACGGCGCTGGCCTACGCTCAAGACTTCGCTCATCAAGGCACCTCTCAAACAAACCATTCCTTGTTTATTCGTTTATGGAATTAAAAATACTCACAAACGATATTCAAGAGATAAGAGCATGCGCCTGTTGCATGCGAAACCCCCGAGGCATTGCGTTTTCCTCATATTTTCCATGCGTGCTCTGCAAGCCGCCCGGCGTCCCGCATGGCGCCTGGTTTATGTCTTCTGGTTACTAAAAAATGAAGTTTTGATCTTTGTAGGTTCTAACCGGACCTGCCTAGCTTCTGGCCCATAGCGCCGGCCATCGCCGGTGGCAGCCTGCCAAGGAGCCTTGCCATGAAAACCGCCTTCCGCCATCTGCTCAGCCCGTTGCTCGCCGCCTTGTTGAGCGCCCTGCCCGTGGCAGCCCATGCCGCCCAGCCGGATGTGATCCGTATCGCCGTGCCCGACCTCAGCGCCGGCAGCAAGCCCAGCGCCGGCGGCGTGGTGGATGTGCTGCGCGACCAGCAACTGCTGGAGAAAGAGTTCGCCAAGGACGGCATCCGTATCGACTGGCGCTTCTTCAAGGGCGCCGGCCCCGTGGTCAACGAGGCCCTGGCCAACGGCCAGGCGGACTTCGCCTACCTGGGCGACCTGGCCGCGATCATCGGCAAGGCCAACGGCCTCGACACCCGCGTGTTGTCGGCCGGGGTGCGTGGGGTGAAGAGCTACCTCGGCGTGGTGCCGGGCTCGGGCATCCACAGCCTGCAGGACCTCAAGGGCAAGCGCGTGGCGGTGTTCCGCGGCACCGCCAACCAGCTGTCGTTCGCCAGCGCCCTGGCCAGCCAGGGGCTGTCCGAACGTGAGCTGAAAGTCATCAACCTCGATTTCAACGCGGCCAACGCCGCCCTGGCCGCCAAGCAGATCGACGCCACCTGGGGCCTGTCCAGCCTGCTGTCGCTGCGCGAGCGTGGGCTGGTCGAGCTGCCGGTCAACTCCCGGGACCTGAAAGGCGCCGGCAGCACCCAGGCGGTGCTGCTGGGTACCGGCGAGTTCATCCGCCAGCACCCCGACCTGGTACAGCGGGTGGTCAACGCCCAGGAGCAGGCGGTGAAGTGGCTGCGCGACGAACGCAACCGCGAGGCCTATGTGGACCTGGTGGCGAACACCGCCAACTGGCCAAAGGCGATCCTGCGCGACGACCTGGCCGAGGAGAACCTCGCCGACTACTTCGACCCACGCCTGGATGCCGGTTTCGTCGGCCTGCTGCAACAGGGCGTGGACCTGGCCGTCAAGGAGCGCCTGATCCGCCGTGGCTTCCAGGTGGCCGACTGGATCGAACCCCGTTTCATCGATGCCGCCCAGCGCCAGGACCAGGCCGTCCAGGCCGCCCGCTGACCCGTCAACAACCGTGAGGAGCACGACCATGAGCAACGCCGCACTGGCCACCGCGCCGCAAACCCTGGAACTCGACATCCACCCCGTTGCCGGGCGCATCGGCGCCGAGATCCGTGGCATCAAGCTGTCCGCCGATCTCGATCCGGCCACCATCGATGCCATCCAGGCGGCATTGGTGCGCCACAAGGTGATCTTCTTCCGGGCCCAGGAGCACCTGGACGACGTGGGCCAGGAGGCCTTCGCCCAGTTGCTCGGCGAGCCGATCGCCCATCCCACGGTGCCGGTGGTCGATGGCACCAGCTACCTGCTGCAGCTCGATGGCGCAGAAGGCCAGCGGGCCAACTCCTGGCACACCGACGTGACCTTCGTAGACGCCTACCCCAAGGCCTCGATCCTGCGCAGCGTGGTGGCCCCGGCTGCCGGTGGCGACACGGTGTGGGCCAACACCGCCGCAGCCTACCAGGAGCTGCCCGAGCCGCTGCGCGAACTGGCCGACAAGCTGTGGGCGGTGCACAGCAACGAATACGACTATGCCAGCGTGAAGCCGGATGTCGATCCGGCGAAGCTTGAGCGCTATCGCAAGGTGTTCACCTCGACGGTGTACGAGACCGAGCACCCGGTGGTGCGGGTGCATCCGATCAGTGGCGAGCGGGCGTTGCAGCTAGGGCACTTCGTCAAGCGCATCAAGGGCTATTCGCTGGCGGACTCGCAGCATCTGTTCGCGCTGCTGCAGGGGCATGTGACACGCCTGGAAAACACCGTGCGCTGGCGCTGGCAGGCGGGGGACGTGGCGATCTGGGACAACCGCGCGACGCAGCACTATGCGGTGGATGACTACGGCACCCAACCGCGCATCGTGCGCCGGGTTACCCTGGCTGGCGAGGTGCCGGTGGGGGTGGATGGGCAATTGAGTCGGACCACGCGCAAGGGCTGAGATCGTTGGGGCCGCTTTGCGGCCCTTTCGCGACGCAAGGCCGCTCCCACAGGAGGGCAGTTCCCTGCGCGACAGCGCAGTCCCAAAGGGCTGCACAGCAGCCCCTTACGGCTATAACTCGCTATCACAGGCAATCAACTGCCTCACCAACCCCTGCGCCAGCGCCGACAACCCATACCCCACCCGGCTCACCACCCCATAGCGGGTATAGAACGCCTCCTCCTGCTCCGGCGCCAGATCCACCAGCTTGAGGGCCACCAGGCCGTCATAGGGCCGCAGGTTCGCGCTGCAGGCGATGCCGATGGTGTCCGAATGCAGCACGACATTGAGCAGCGCATAACCATGCTCGCATTCCACGCTGGGCAGAAAGTCCTGCCGCCCGCTCAAGTCACTGAGGATCTTGCGGATGTTCGGCGGGCGAAAGGTGGTGGCCAGCGGGTAATCGAACAGGTCCCGCGCCCGCACTTCGGCCAGCTCGGTCAATGGATGCCCCCGGCGGCAGCAGAAGTGCCAGCGCTGTGGCCTGAGCTTGTGCACCTGGTAGTCCGGGTCGGCCTCGAACTGGCGGGTGTCGGCGACGAAGAACTCGATCTCCTCGGCGATCAGCCGCCGGTTCAGCGCCTGCCAGTTGTCCACCTGGAAGCAGGTGCGCGCCGCCGGGTACTCGGCGACGAACCGCGCCACCGCCCTGGGCACCAGCCCGCCGGCGGGGGCCGGCCCCGAGCCGAAGCGCACCACGCCGGTGGTGGCGCCGTTGAACTGGTTGATCTCGTTGACCAGGTTGTGCGCCCCGTGCACCAGCCGCCGTGAATGCTCCAGCACCAGCAGGCCCTGGCGGGTCGGCGCCAGTTCCTTGCTGGTGCGATCGACCAGGCGGCAGCCGACGTTGTGTTCCAGCGTCTGGATGCTGCGGCTGAAGGCCGATTGCGAGAGGTTCACCGCCGCCGCCGCGGCGACAAAGCTGCGGTGCTCGACAAGGGCGATGAAGTGGCGGAGCTGGCGCAGGTCGATATGCATTTTCTACATGGAAACTTTCGGTGGAATGCAATTGCTGGGAAGGGTTGGGAACCTTATAAAGGGAGTTACTTATTCCACAAAATATGAAATACAAATATTTATATCTCTTAAAAGAATAACGCCCGTCTGATCGCGATTCGGTTCCGCCAACGGAAATGCTCGCCAGGGCCTGTGCCTCCAAGGAGCATCTGCATGTCCCGACTTTCCCGTTGGCCGGCGCGCGCGTCGGTATTCGCCCTGCAACCCTTGGCCGCTGGCGTGCTGTTGGCCGCCGCTGGCAACAGCTTCGCCGAAGAGCCGCGCTCGGCTGCGCCAGCTGTCGAGCAGGAGGCCAAGCTCGGCACCGTCACTGTCAATGCCCGACGCCGCGAGGAGACCGCCCAGAGCGTGCCCACGCCGATCAGCGTGCTGGGCAGCGAAACCCTGGAGACCCAGCGCATCTATCGCGTGCAGGATCTGCAGCAGCTGGTGCCGAGCACCAACGTCGCCTATGTGCACGCCCGGCAGTCGAGCATCTCCATCCGTGGGCTGGGCAACAACCCGGCCAGTGATGGCCTGGAAGGCAGCGTCGGCGTGTACCTGGACAACGTCTACCTGGGGCGCCCGGGCATGGCGGTGTTCGACCTGCTCGATGTCGAGCAGCTGGAGGTGCTGCGCGGGCCGCAGGGCACGCTGTTCGGCAAGAACACCACTGCCGGGGTGCTCAACATCACCACCCGCAAGCCGACCTTCCACCAGGAAGGCAGCGTGCAGTCGTCGTTGGGCGAGGATGGCTACTGGCAGACCCAGGGCAGCTTCTCCGGCCCCCTGACCGACACCCTCGCCGGGCGCATCAGCGCCTACCACACCGAGGACGACGGCTATGTGAAGAACATCTACAACGGCCACGACCTCAATGGCGGCAAGCGCCAGGGCTTTCGTACCCAGTTGCTGTTCAAGCCCAGCGAAACCTTCAACCTGCGCTGGATCGGCGAGTACAACGAAGAAGACTCCGACAACGGCATCCTCAGCCTCTACAGCACCGGCCCGACCATCAATGGCGTGAACCGCTACGAAAGCCTGGCCGCCCAGGCCGGCGCCACCCTGGTGTCGGGCAAGGACCGCAAGGTCAACTTCGATGCCGACCAGATGGTCAAGGTGTTCCAGGGCGGCACTTCGGTAGAGGCCAACTGGACCCTGCCCAACGACTTCACCCTCACCTCGATCAGCGCCTACCGCTGGTGGGACTTCACCCCGCGCAACGACGACGGCCTCAACGTGCCGGTGTTCTACAGTGCCGGGGTTTCGGTGCGGGACAAGCAGTACTCGCAGGAGCTTCGGCTGGCGTCACCCACCGGTGGCTTCTTCGACTACGTACTGGGCGCGTACTACTTCAAGCAGGACCTGGACAATAAATCGTTCACTTACTACGGGCCGCAGGCCGATATCTGGAACCTGACCCCGGCCGGCGCCCTGGCCAACGTGAACACCATCGGCAATGGCCACATCGACACCGACAGCTACGCCCTGTTCGCCCAGGGCACCTGGCACCTGACCGAGCGCCTGGACTTCACCGCCGGGGTACGCGGCACCTACGAGGAGAAAAGCGCCTGGGTGACCCGCGATGCGCCGTCCGGCGGCGCGGCCGTCACCGGTGCGGCCGCGGCCGCCCGCCAGGGCCGGGTGGGCGCGTACGACTCAGGTGACCTTAACCAATACAGCTTCGCCCCCTCCGGGCTGCTCAGCCTGAGCTACCGATTCACCGATGACCTGTTGGGTTATGCCAGCCTGTCCCACGGCGAGAAGTCCGGTGGTGTCAACCTGACTGTCGGTGCCGCCCCACGCTTGGGCACCGATTCGCTGTTGGTGGGTACCGAGCGGGCCAACAACGCCGAACTCGGGCTCAAGAGCACCCTGTTCGACAACCGCCTGCAACTGAACACCAACTTGTTCTGGACTGAAGTGCACGGCTACCAGGCGAACGTCTACGACGAAGCCAACCGTGTGCAGTACCTGGCCAACGCTGGCAGCGTGCGTTCTCGCGGCCTGGAGTTCGAAGCCACGGCCCTGCCGATCCGAGGCCTGACGCTGAACTTCAACGGCTCATGGAACGACGTGCGCTACACCGACTACAAGGACGCGCCGTGCCCGCCCGAGGTAAGCCTGGCCAACCCCGCCGCCACCTGCGACCTGTCCGGCCACCAGGTGGTCGGCGCCTCCAAGTACATCGCCAACCTCAACGGCCAGTACAAGTGGCAGCTCAGCGAACGCATCGAGCCCTACGTCACCGCCAGCTACGCGTTCCGCTCCAAGGCCGTCGGCACCATCGACGATTCCGACTACGGCCAGATCCCCAGCTACGCCATCGTCAACCTGTCCACCGGCGTGCGCCTGGACCAGGGCGACGGCGTGCTCGACCTGTCGCTGTGGGTGAAGAACGCCGGCGACAAGACCTACTTCACCAGCCTGTGGAACTCCGCCAACGGCGGCTATGCCGGCGTGCTGGGCACCCCGCGCACCGTGGGCGCCACCGCCCGTTACGACTTCTGAGCACAAGGAGCTTTGCCATGAATGCCAAGACCCAACCGCATGACCTGCCCGAAGGCGCCTGCCTCACCGCCAAGGTGCCCGACCGCGACCAAGCCCTGCTCGGCGACGTGGTGGTCAACCCGTACCGGCTGGCGCCGCTGACCGCGATCATCCGTGACGGCGGGCGTACCCTGAGTGCCGCCCATGTGCGGGTGCTGGGCCGCGGCGAGCGCGGTGTCGATATCGTCTATGACGTGTCCGACCGCTCGCTGTGGACCTACGGCGGCATCCCGGTGTTCGGCCTGTACCCCGACCACGTCAACCAGGTCGAGGTGAGTTACAAGCTTGATGGCGAACGCATCCGCGAACGTTACGAAATCTACGCCCCGGCGGTGCGCCTGCCGGTGGTGGCCAAGCAGACTGCCGCGCTGCCCGAGGTAGAGCCGGTCAAGGTCGCCCCCGGTTTCGAAAAGCGCCTGTACCTGTTCAATCACCTGCTGGCCGAGATCCCGGGTGGGCGCGCCTTCAAGTGGAACGGCCTGGGCGGCGCCGCCGAGTGGGACTCGGTGGGCAACAACTGGATCGCCGACAGCAACGGTGACGTGCGCTGGTACCTGGATATCGAGCAGATCCATGATTCCAACCATCGCGACGGCCTGGGCGGCACCATGGGCTTCCACCAGACCCGCGACGGCAAGCTGATCTGGGGCCAGGGCCAGACTTACTCCAAGTACGACCTGCTGGGGCGCAAGGTGTGGCAGCGCAACCTGCCGGACAAGTTCGCCGACTTTTCCCACGAGATCCGCGAGACGGTGAACGGCAGCTACCTGCTGCGGGTCGGCACCAGCGACTACCGTCGCCCGGACGGCAAGCGCGTGCGCTCGATCCGCGACCATATCATCGAGGTCAACGAGGCTGGCGACGTGCTGGATTTCTGGGACCTGAACCAGATCCTCGACCCGTACCGCGGCGAGCTGCTGGAAACCCTGGGCAAGGCCGCGATCCAGCTGCCGGACGGTGTGCAGAAACAGGATGAGCGGCTGGCCAACGAATTGGCTGAAGGCGACCTGCCGTTCGGCGACATTCCCGGTGTCGGTACCGGGCGCAACTGGGCCCATGTCAATGCCATCGACTACGACGCCGATGACGACAGCATCATCGTTTCAGCACGGCACCAGGGCGTGGTGAAGATCGGCCGCGACAAGCAGGTGAAGTGGATCCTCGCCGCCCCGCAAGGTTGGCCGGCACGTTTGCAGGACAAAGTGCTCAAGCCGGTGGGCGAGGGCTTCGAGTGGTCCTGGACCCAGCACACCGCCTGGCTGACCGGGCGCGGCACGCTGACTGTGTTCGACAACGGCTGGGGCCGCGACTTCGGCCCGACTAGGCTGACTGGCAACTACAGCCGGGCGGTGGAGTACCTCATCGACGAGGCCAAGGGTACGGTCGAGCAGGTGTGGCAGTACGGCAAGGAGCGCGGTGACGAGTGGTACAGCCCGATCACCTCGGTGGTGGCGTACAGGGCACAGAGCGATACCCAGTTCATCTACTCGGCTTCGGTGAATTTCCTGACGCCGGAGAAGCTGACGACCAGCGTGCTCAATGAAGTGCGTCGCGGCACCCAGGAGGTGGCGGTGGAGCTGAAAGTGCACAGTCGCCAGCCGGGCAGCGTGGGCTACCGGGCGCTGGTGATCGATCTCGACAAGGCGTTCTGACCCTTCCTTCTGACCGATGGTCTAACCTCTTACGGCCCAATCGCGGGGCAAGCCCGCTCCCACAGGAACCCTGCGCTCCTTGTGGGAGCGGGCTTGCCCCGCGATTGGGCCGTTTGCCAGGGGGGTGTTCAACCATTCGTTCTTTTTTTCGAACAGCCTATTGTCCAACACCCCAACCCCCGCTTAGCATTCCGTTTGAGATTTCAAACGCTCGGCACCCAGGCGTCGAACACCCTGGTGCACGAATTTGTGACGGCCGCCCCCTTCTCGGGGGCGCCTTTTCAACAATCAATAATTCGCAGTAAAGGGAAGCCGACATGCAGCTCAAAGACGCTCAGTTGTTCCGCCAGCAAGCCTTCATCAACGGTGAATGGCTGGATGCGGACAGCGGTCAGACCATCAAGGTGACCAACCCGGCCACCGGTGAGGTGATCGGTACCGTGCCGAAGATGGGCGCCGCCGAGACCCGCCGCGCCATCGAGGCCGCCGACAAGGCCCTGCCGGCCTGGCGCGCACTGACTGCCAAAGAGCGTGCCGGCAAGCTGCGTCGCTGGTTCGAGCTGATGATCGAGCACCAGGACGACCTGGCCCGCCTGATGACCACCGAGCAGGGCAAGCCACTGGCCGAGGCCAAGGGCGAGATCGCCTATGCCGCCTCGTTCATCGAGTGGTTCGCCGAGGAAGCCAAGCGCGTGTACGGCGACGTCATCCCTGGCCATCAACCGGACAAACGCCTGATCGTCATCAAGCAGCCGATCGGTGTCACCGCCGCCATCACCCCGTGGAACTTCCCGGCCGCGATGATCACCCGTAAAGCCGGTCCGGCCCTGGCCGCCGGTTGCACCATGGTGCTCAAGCCCGCTTCGCAGACCCCGTACTCCGCCCTGGCCCTGGTCGAGCTGGCTACCCGTGCCGGCATCCCGGCCGGCGTGCTGAGCGTGATCACCGGCAGCGCCGGCGAAGTCGGTTCCGAGCTGACCGGCAACGCCCTGGTGCGCAAGCTGTCCTTCACCGGCTCCACCGAAATCGGCCGCCAGCTGATGGAAGAATGCGCCAAGGACATCAAGAAGGTTTCCCTGGAACTGGGCGGCAACGCGCCTTTCATCGTGTTCGACGACGCCGACCTGGACAAGGCGGTCGAGGGCGCGATCATCTCCAAGTACCGTAACAACGGCCAGACCTGCGTCTGCGCCAACCGCATCTACGTGCAGGACGGCGTCTACGACGCCTTCGCCGAGAAGCTGAAGGCCGCCGTGGCCAAGCTGAAGATCGGCAACGGCCTGGAAGAAGGCACCACCACTGGCCCGCTGATCGACGGCAAGGCTGTCGCCAAGGTCCAGGAGCACATCGAGGACGCCGTCGCCAAGGGCGCCAAGGTACTGTCCGGCGGCAAGATCATCGAAGGCAACTTCTTCGAGCCGACCATCCTGGTCGACGTACCGAAGACCGCTGCCGTCGCCAAGGAAGAGACCTTCGGCCCGCTGGCGCCGCTGTTCCGCTTCAAGGACGAGGCCGAAGTCATCGCCATGTCCAACGACACCGAGTTCGGCCTGGCCTCGTACTTCTACGCCCGCGACATGAGCCGCGTGTTCCGCGTCGCCGAGGCCCTGGAATACGGCATGGTGGGTATCAACACCGGCCTGATCTCCAACGAAGTGGCGCCGTTCGGCGGCATCAAGGCTTCGGGCCTGGGCCGTGAAGGTTCCAAGTACGGTATCGAGGACTACCTCGAGATCAAATACCTGTGCATCAGCGTCTGATCGCCAGGTAAACGCTTTTACCTCTGCCAGCGGGGCGCGAGAGCGACGTCTCGCTGGCCTTTTTGACATAGCGGTACCTGGTGGCCAGGGCATGTGTGGCAGTCGATCAACGAATACTGTGCACGCCTGCATCCAGCCACCCCCGAATAAAAGCGCCGCAGAACCGGCGCAATTGAGGGCACTATGAGCAAGACCAACGAATCCCTGATGCAACGCCGTGTCGCCGCCGTCCCACGTGGCGTTGGCCAGATCCACCCGATCTTCGTCGATACCGCGAAGAACTCGACGGTGATCGACGTCGAAGGCCGCGAACTGATCGACTTCGCCGGCGGCATCGCGGTACTGAACACCGGCCACCTGCACCCGAAAGTGGTCGCCGCCGTGCAAGAACAGCTGACCAAGGTCAGCCACACCTGCTTCCAGGTGCTGGCCTACGAGCCCTACGTCGAGCTGTGCGAGAAGATCAACAAGCTGGTCCCGGGCAACTTCGACAAGAAGACCCTGCTGGTCACCACCGGCTCCGAAGCCGTTGAAAACGCCGTGAAGATCGCCCGTGCCGCCACCGGCCGTGCCGGCGTGATCGCCTTCACCGGCGGCTACCACGGCCGCACCATGATGACCCTGGGCCTGACCGGCAAGGTCGTGCCGTACTCCGCTGGCATGGGCCTGATGCCAGGCGGCATCTTCCGCGCCCTGTTCCCGAGCGAACTGCACGGCATCAGCGTCGATGACGCCATTGCCTCGGTCGAGCGCATCTTCAAGAACGACGCCGAGCCACGCGACATCGCCGCGATCATCCTCGAGCCGGTACAAGGCGAAGGTGGCTTCCTGCCGGCGCCGAAAGAGCTGATGAAGCGCCTGCGCGCCCTGTGCGACCAGCACGGCATCCTGCTGATCGCCGACGAAGTACAGACCGGCGCTGGCCGCACCGGCACCTTCTTCGCCATGGAGCAGATGGGCGTCGCGCCTGACCTGACCACCTTCGCCAAGTCGATCGCCGGCGGCTTCCCGCTGGCCGGTGTGTGCGGCAAGGCCGAGTACATGGATGCCATCGCCCCGGGCGGCCTGGGCGGCACCTATGCCGGCTCGCCGATCGCCTGCGCCGCGGCCCTGGCCGTGATCGAGGTGTTCGAGGAAGAGAAACTGCTGGATCGCAGCAAGGCTGTCGGCGAGCGCCTGACCGCCGGCCTGCGTGAGATCCAGAAGAAGCACCCGATCATCGGCGATATCCGTGGTCTGGGCTCGATGATCGCGGTGGAAGTCTTTGAGAAAGGCACCCACACCCCGAACGCCGCCGCTGTTGCCCAGGTGGTCGCCAAGGCGCGCGACAAAGGCCTGATCCTGCTGTCCTGCGGCACTTACGGCAACGTCCTGCGGATCCTGGTTCCGCTGACCGCCGAAGACGCGCTGCTGGACAAAGGCCTGGCCATCATCGAAGAGTGCTTTGCCGAACTGGCCTGAAGAATGTGACATGCTTCAGAAAAAAACCCGCCTCGGCGGGTTTTTTTTGTGCCGTTCGCCGGTATCAGGCGCTAAGGTTGTACGAGGATTCCGTGGAAGCTGCGATGGATCGCGCGTCATAGCCTGGAGAATAGCCCATGAGCGCTGTCGACCCCGTCCCCCCCTGCGTGCTGATTGCCGAAGGCGATCCCTGGGTGCGCGACATGCTCAGCGAAATGCTGCTTAGCGTGCGCTGCGATGCCCGCCTGCAGGTTTGTGCCGATGGTTCCGAGGCGCTGAGTGCGCTGGCGGCCAAACCCGACCTGATCATCGCTGCCCGTGAACTCTCGGGGTTCGACGGCCTCGATCTGCTGCGCAAGGTGCGCGCCAAGGGCGACAAGCCCGGTTTGCCGTTCATCCTCATGAGTGACCGCACCGACAGCGCCAGTGTGCGCGAGGCGCTGCCGTTGCACCCGACCGCCTACCTGAGCAAGCCGCTTGACCTGGACAACCTGCGCAAGCGCCTGGAGAACCTGCTGCTGGCAGTAGGTGAGCAGATCGCCTGCCCGGTACCGCCGTTGCAGCCCGGCGCGCGACTGCCGGCCTACCTGGAACAGCGCCGGGCCACCGCCGACGGCGGCCCGCTGTTCGCCGATGTGCAGGTGGCGGTAAAGCGAGCCCTCAACCCCCATGGCCTCAACCTCAAGGTGCTCGAGGAAGAGGTGCGCAACGACCCGCAGATCACCGGCGTGCTCATCGCCGCCGCCAACAGTGCCGCCCTGCACCGCGAAGCGCCGGTACAGACCCTGCTGCAGGCGCTGAACAAGCTCGGCAGCACCCAGAGCATGAACCTCATCCTCGGCCTGACGCTCAAGCGCAGCGCCCGTTTGACCGACCCCCTGCTGGCGCGGCACGCCACCCATTACTGGAACCTGTCGCTGCACACCGCCGAGTACGGCCGCACATTGGCGCGCATGCTCGAGGTGGACGAAGCGCGTTGTTACTGCGCGGGGCTGCTGCACTGCCTGGGTGACCTGGCGGTGCTGCGCACCTTGCAGGAGTGGCGCCTGGCCGGTGGCGAGCTGGACGAGGACCAGGTGGAGCTGTCGCTCAACGAGTTCGGCGCGCCGTTCGGCTCGGCACTGCGCACCCGCTGGCGTCTGCCGTTGGACCTGCGCGAGCTGATCGCCGCGGTGTACCAGCTGGGCGGCGGTGTCTACTCCCGGGAGATCCTGGCGATGAACCTGGCCGGGCAGCTGTCGCGGCTCAAGCCCAGCGAAGGGCTGGAGAAGGTCGCCAGCAGCAAGACGGCGCGCCTGCTAAAACTTGGATTGCCGGAGCTGTCGCGGCTGCGCAAGGTGGACCCGGAGGCGCTGGCTCGGGAGGAGGCCGAGCGTCTGGCGGCGGAAGCGGCCGAGAGCAAGCTGCAGGTTGCTCCCATCGCTGCCCTGACTATTGATGCTGATCCGGCGGGGGGGGAGGAGCAGGCCTGAGACGTAGCGGGCTGATCGATTACGAGTGGAGTGCCGCAGCCGCGAAGTGATCCGCTTCAGCCTTTAACGATCTGGTTCTTGCCCTGGCGCTTGGCACGGTACATGGCGGCGTCCGCCCGGGCGAACAGGCTGTCGAGCGTTTCATCCTCATCCTGCAACCCGGTCAGCCCTTGGCTTACGGTAACCCCGTAGGTGTGCTCGCCATGGCTGAAGCTCAACCGCTGGATCTCCCGCTGCAGACGCTCGGCAATCTGCTCGGCCACTTGTGCGGTGCAGCCGGGGAACACGGCCGCAAACTCCTCGCCACCGATTCGTCCGAACTGATCGCCACGGCGCAGCACGGCCTTGCCGCTGTCGGCGATGCGCTGTAGCACCTGGTCGCCTTCCTGGTGGCCGTAGGTGTCGTTGATATGCTTGAAATCGTCGATGTCCAGCAGCAGGAAGGCCATCGGCGTGCCGTCCTCGCGTGCGCTGTCGAAGGCCTGCTGGGCGCACTCGAAGAAGTGCCGGCGGTTGCTGCTCTGGGTCAGCACATCGGTGGTGGCCAGGCGTTGCAGCTCGCCTTCGAGCTGCTTTTTTTCGGTGATGTCCTCGGCGATACCGACGATGATCACCCGCTGGTCGCCCTCGCGCTGCTGGTTGATGTAGCACTTGTCGCTGAGCCAGCGCACCTCGCCGGCGGCATTGAGGATGCGGTACTCGCGGTCCTCGACGGTGCCCTTGACCAGCACCTGGGCCAGGCTGCGTTCGGCGTACTCCAGGTCGTCCGGGTAGATGGCGTCGCGCCATTCGTTGTAGTCGGCCAGTACCAGGCTGGCCGGGCGGCCAAAGATGCGCTCGTAGGCGGGGCTGACGTAGAGCACCTGACGGGTTTCCCAGTCGAAGGCCCAGAGCACGGCGTTGACGCTGTCGAGCAGCGAGCTGTACAGCTGCTCGCGTTCGCTTAGGCGAGCCACTTCGCCTTGGGCATGGAGCAGGGCCAGCAGGGTCTGGGCGGCTTCTGGGCGGGGAGTGCCGGCAGGTGTGGGTGGGAGGTCTTTGGCCATGAGCACGGAACGTTTCTCGACGATAGGCGTGCGGCCACGGTCCGGCCCGCCACGCGGGCGATATGCCGGATTTGAGTCGATTTGCGGGGGGGAAGTTCCGGTCGGCACGCCCCGTTGCGGGGCATGCCGATCAACGGTGCTCAGGTGCCATTGGGGCGCAGCGAGTAGGTCTTGAGCTGGGCGGCGAAGTCACGCAGCGAGTGGATGCCACTGGCCTCGGCCTCGTGTACCCAATCCTTCATCGCAGCGAGCATATCGTGGCCGTTGGCGCTGGTGCGCGCCCAGATCTGCTGCAGCGCCAGGCGCTTTTCGTAGATGGTCTTGAGAGCCTGGCTGTGGGCCAGCATCGACTCGATGCGCACGTGGTGGCGGTCCTGCAGCAGGCTGGTTTCCCGCGAGAGCAGGCGCTTGGCACGGCGGAAACGGTGGCGCAGCGAGGCGTCGACCTTGTCCAGCTCTTGCTTGACCAGCGGGCCGATCACCAGCTTGCGGTACTGGGCCATGATCTGGAAGCGGTTGTTGAGGATGGCCATGGCGGTGTCCATGTCCAGCGACGCCTTGCCCTCCACGCGATGGGCGATGGGCGCGACACGCTGGACCTTGGCCAGGCGCAGCAGGCTCAGCAGACGGATCCACATCCAGCCCATGTCGAATTCCCAGCGCCGCACCGACAGCTTCGCCGAGTTGGGGTAGGTGTGGTGGTTGTTGTGCAGCTCCTCCCCACCAATGATGATGCCCCACGGCACCAGGTTGGTGGCGGCGTCGCGGCACTCGAAGTTGCGGTAGCCCACGGCATGGCCCAGGCCGTTGACCACGCCGGCGGCCCAGAACGGGATCCACATCATCTGGATCGCCCAGATGGTGATGCCGATGGTGCCGAACAGCAGCAGGTCGATGACCGCCATCAGGGCGATGCCGCCGAGCTTGAAGCGGGTGTAGAGGTTGCGCTCGATCCAGTCGTCCGGGCAGTTCTTGCCGTAGATGCGCAGCGTTTCTTCGTTACGCGCCTCTTCACGGTACAGCTCGGCACCCTTGCGCAGCACGGTGCCCAGGCCCTTGTGCACGGGGCTGTGCGGGTCGTCCGGGGTTTCGCACTTGGCGTGGTGCTTGCGGTGGATGGCGGTCCATTCGCGGGTGTTCTGCGCGGTGGTGAGCCACAGCCAGAAACGGAAGAAATGCTTGAGCCCCGCGTTCAGCTCCAGGGCGCGGTGCGCCGAGTAGCGGTGCAGGTAGATGGTGACGCTGACGATGGTCAGGTGGGTCATCAGCAGGGTGACGGCAACCAGTTGCCAGGCCGACAAGTCGAGTAGACCGTAGTACCACATAACGGGAAAGACCCTCGAAAACTCAGGGGAACAGCGCTCGCATTATCCCTGGGCGGGGAAATAAAACCAGTCACCCTTTTAGATAGGAGGTCACAGGGTGTTTCAGCCCTTATAATGCCCCTTCCTTTTTCATGGGCTCATCCACCCGACATGTCTGTTTCCGTTCGCGACGCCTTGCGCATGGCCGGGCTCTACGTGGTGCTTTCGATCCTCTGGCTGGTGCTGTCCGAGCTGGTCCTGCAGGGCATGACCGACGACCCGCTGGCGCTGACCGTGGGCCGGCAGATCAACGTGGTGGTCTGGGTGCTGCTCAGTGCCTTGCTGATCTTTGTCTCCCGTGCCCGCCTGCTGAACTTCATCGGCATCGGCGCCCGCCTGCGCAGTGAAGACCGCGAGCGCCTGCGCATGGCCGCGGCGGTGTTCGACAGCACCCTGGAGGGTGTGCTGGTGACCGACCGCAATGGCCTGATCGTGCACGTCAACCGGGCCTTCATGCGTATCACCGGCTACCAGCAGGACGAAGTCATCGGCCAGCGCCCGAGCAAGTTCAAGTCCGGTCGGCATGGCGCGCCGTTCTACCAGCAGATCTACGCCGCCCTGGCGGAGCAGGGCGAGTGGAGCGGGGAGATCTGGAACCGCCGTAAAAGCGGGGAGATCTACCCGCAATGGCAGACGATCTGCGCCATTCGCGATGACAGTGGCGCGCTCAGCCATTACGTCGCGGTCTTCAGCGACATCAGCGCGATCAAGCACACCGAGGAAGAACTGGCCTATCTCGTCCATCACGACCCGCTGACCGGCCTGCCCAACCGTCTGCTGTTCAACGACCGCGCCATGCAGGCCATGGCCGCGGCCCAGGCCAACAAGCGCGGCTGTGCCCTGCTGCTGCTCGACCTCGACCATTTCCAGAGCATCAACGACGGCCTTGGCCACACTATCGGCGACCAGCTGCTCAAGCTGGTCGGCGAGCGCCTGCGCGAGGTGCTGGGCAGCGGCGTGACCCTGGCCCGGCTGGGCGGCGACGAGTTCGGCGTGCTGGCCGAGAACTGCCAGCAGGTCGGCCAGGCCGGCAAGCTGGCGCAATCGATCATCGAGCGATTGAAGGAACCGTTCTGCTTCGAAGGCAACCGCCTGTTCATCAGTGTGAGCATCGGCATCAGCCTGTTCCCCAGCGATGCGCTGAGTGCCGAGCAGTTGTTGCGCAACGCCGACTCGGCGCTGTTCAAGGCCAAGAGCAACGGCCGAGCCTGCTATGCGCTGTACACCGAGGAGCTCACCGCCCATGCCCAGCAGCGGGTCGAAACCGCCGGCGAGTTGCGCCGGGCGCTGGAGCAGCAGGAGCTGCGGGTGTTCTTCCAACCGGTGCACGACCTGTTCACCGCGCGGATGATCGGCGTCGAGGCATTGGTGCGCTGGCAGCATCCGCAGCGTGGTCTGGTCCCGCCCGGTGAGTTCATCCCCATCGCCGAGCGCACCGGGCTGATCGCCGAGATCGACGCCTGGGTGTTGCACCAGGCCTGCCGGCAGATGGTGCGGTGGCAGACCGAGGGACGGCAGCTGGCATTCGTTGCGGTGAACATTTCCAGCCGCCTGTTCAGCCAACGCGACCTGTACCGGCAGGTAGCCGATGCATTGCACGACACCGGGCTGGACCCAGCGCTGCTCGAGCTCGAAGTGACCGAGAGCGCGGTGATGGAAGACCCCGAGGTTGCCCTGGAGCAGCTTTATCGCCTGCGCGAGCTGGGCGTGACACTGGCCATCGACGACTTCGGCACGGGGTACTCGTCATTGCTGCGGCTCAAGCGAATGCCCGTGCAGAAGCTCAAGATCGACCAGGGCTTCGTCGCGGGCCTGCCCCATGACGAGGACGACATCGCCATCGTGCGGGTGATCATCGCCCTGGCGCGGAGCATGGGCATGCAGGTGCACGCCGAAGGAGTCGAGCAGGCGGAGCAGGCGCGGTTCCTGCTGGAGCAGCAATGCCAGCTGGGGCAGGGGTACTGGTTCGGGCGGCCGGTGCCGGCGGCGGAGCTGCACTGGGGCTGAGCCTTGTGCATACCGTTGTAGGAGCGGCCTTGTGTCGCGAAAGGGCCGCTCCTACACCAATAATACTTCAACGTTTGTTCAACCCTTTGGCCAGACGGTCCCCGCCCAGCTGGATCAGCGCCACCAATGCCACAAGCATCACGATCACGGTCAGCATGATCTGGCTGTCGAAGCGTTGGTATCCATACCTGTAGGCGATATCCCCCAGGCCACCGGCGCCGATCGCTCCGGCCATGGCCGACGAGTTGATCAGCGTCACCAGGGTGATGGTGAAGCCGCCGACGATGCCCGGCAGGGCCTCGGGCAACAGCACGTGCCAGACGATGTGCCAGCGCCGGCAGCCCATGGCCTGGGCGGCTTCGATCAGGCCGTGGTCGACCTCGCGCAGGCTGACCTCGGCGATCCGCGCGAAGAACGGCGTGGCGGCGATGGTCAGCGGCACCACGGCCGCCCACACGCCATAGGTGGTGCCGACCACCAGGCGGGTGAAGGGGATCAGCGCGACCATCAGGATCAGGAACGGAATCGAGCGGAACAGGTTGACGATGGCGCCCAGCACCCGGTTCAGCGCCGGGGCCTCGAAGATCCCGCCCTTGTCGCTGGTGACCAGCAGCACCGCCATCGGCACCCCGACCAGCAGCGCGACCAGCGAGGACACGCCGACCATCAGCAGGGTGTCGAACAGGCCTTGCAGCAGGCGATCAATCCACATGGCCGAGTACCTCCACATCCGCGGCCCAGCGGCGGGCGCGTTCGAGCAATTGATGGGTGTCCAGCGGCGAGCCGCGCACGGACAGGATCAACTGCCCCAGGGCCTGCTCGCCGATGGTCTCGACGCCGCCCTGGAGCAGCCGCACGCGTCCGCCCAGGTCGTTGAACAGGGCGCTCAGTTCCGGCTCGCCGAGCAGGTCGAGCTTGAGCACCACGGCCGCGTCGCGGCTGACCGGCTGGGCGCGCAGGCTGGCCTGCAAGGCTGCCGGCAGCTTGGTCTGCAGCGGTGCGAGCAGCGTGCGGGTGACGTCGTGGCGTGGCGCGCCGAACACCTGCCAGACCTCGCCCTGCTCGACGATCTCCCCACGTTCGAGCACCACCACGTGCTGGCAGATGTCGCGGATCACCGCCATCTCGTGGGTGATCAGCACCACGGTCAGGCCCAGGCGCCGGTTGATGTCGCGCAGCAGTTCGAGGATCGAGGCGGTGGTTTCCGGGTCCAGCGCCGAGGTGGCCTCGTCGCACAGCAGGATCTCGGGGTCATGCACCAGCGCCCGGGCGATGCCGACGCGCTGCTTCTGCCCGCCGGACAATTGCGCCGGATAGACATGATGCTTTTCCTCCAGGCCGACCAGTGCCAGCAGCTCGCGCACCTTGCGCTGGCGCTCGGCCTTGGCCACCCCGGCCACCTTCAGCGGCAGCTCGACGTTCTGCCATACGGTCTTGGCCGACATCAGGTTGAAGTGCTGGAAGATCATGCCGATGCGCCGGCGCAGGGCCACCAGACGGTCCTCGTCGAACGGCGCGATATCCACCTGGTCGATCAGCACCCGGCCCTGGCTGGGCTGTTCAAGGCGATTGATGGTGCGCAGCAGCGAGGACTTGCCGGCGCCACTGCGGCCGATGATGCCGAAGATCTCGCCCCGGCGAATGTTCAGGTCGATGCCTTGCAGCGCCGGCTGGCCCTGGCCCGGATAGGTCTTGCCCAGGCCGATGAAGCGGATGTGCGCCTGGTTCACCTCCGGGCGCAGGGCGGTTTCCTCGGCCTTGAACGGTTCGGCGGGCGGGACGGGCGCCCTGAGGGCGCTGGCCTGGGCCATGTCAGCCTTCCCAGCCGGCCTGGTAGAGCTTGCCATGGGCCTTGTCCAGGGCGGCGCGCACGACCGGCGAGTGTTGGTAGATATCGACGAACTTGGCCAGGCGCGGGTCGTTCTTCTCCTGCGGGCGGATGACGAACTGGATCACGTACTCCTTGTTCTCCAGGCCGTCGAACAGCAGCGCCGAGGTGGCGTCGAAGCTGTTGGCCAGGCGGATATAGGCCGGGTAGCCCTGGACCAGGTCGGCGTCGTCATAGGCGCGTACCAGTTGCACGGCTTCGACCTGGAGAATCCGGATCTTCTTCGGGTTGGCGACGATGTCGTCCTCGGTGGCCTTGTAGCCCACGCCCGGCTTGAGGGTGATCAGCCCGGCCTTGGCCAGCAATTGCAGGCCACGGCCACTGTTTATCGGGTCGTTGGCGATGGCCACGCTGGCGCCTTCGGGCAGATCGTGGAAGCTCTTGTACTTTTTCGAGTACAGGCCAACGTTGTTGATGATCCCCGGCGCGTACGGGACCAGGTCGAAGCCGGCGGCGGCCTTGGCGTTTTCCAGGAACGGGATGTGCTGGAAGTAGTTCACGTCGATATCGCCGCTGTTGAGGCTGACATTGGGCGCGATCCAGTCGCTGAACTCGATCAGCTTCACTTCCAGGCCCTGTTTCTGGGACTCCTCCACCGCTGCCTCCAGGGGGATGGCGAAGGCGGCGGTGGTGCCGATCTTCAGCGGTTCGGCGGCCGAGGCGGCGGCGGACAGGCCGAGGCCCAGGGCAATGGCCGCGACGGGCCGGAACAGTTTCTCAAGCATGGTGCAGGGCTCCAGTCGGGGCAGGGTCGGGGGTGTTGCGGTAGCGGGCGCCGGGGTGTCCGGCGGGCAGATGCGGCTCGCTGCTGGCGAACAGCTTCTCGCGCAGGGTGCCCTCGGCGTAGGCGGTCTTGTAGCGACCGCGGTGTTGCAGGGCGGGGACCACCAGTTCGATGAAGTCCTCGTAGCTTTCCGGGGTGACGGTGCGGGTCAGGTTGAAACCGTCCAGGCCGGTCTCGTCGATCCAGGCGATCAGTTGCTCGGCCACCTGCTCGGCGTCGCCGACCAGGGTCACGTAGCGACCGCCCAGGGCGTGCTGCTCGAGCAGGCGGCGGCGGGTCCAGGCGCTTTCCTGCAACTGGCGGGTGGCGGACTGGATGGCGTTGCCCTTGGCGAAGCCGATGGGCTCGTCCAGTTCGTAGCGCGAGAAGTCGATACCGGTGGAACTGGCAAAGTGCGCGACCCCGGCCTCGGCGCTGGCGTAGCGCAGGTACTCGGCGTGCTTGGCCTGCGCCTGCGCCTCGGTCGGCGCGACGATCACGGTGATGCCCATGAACACCTTGACCGCCTGCGGGTCGCGCCCGGCCACCTTGGCCGCGGCGCGCACCTTGTCGACCTGGACGCGGGTGGCGGCCTTGTCCTGGCCGCTGATGAACACGCACTCGGCATGGTTGCCGGCGAAGGCCAGCCCGCGCGGCGAGCTGCCGGCCTGGAACAGCACCGGCGTGCGCTGTGGCGAAGGCTCGCACAGGTGGTAGCCCTCGACCTTGTAGAACTCGCCGTGGTGCTCGACCTTGCGCACCCTGTCGGGGCGGGCATAGACCCGCTGCTCGCGGTCGGCGACCACGGCATCGTCGGCCCAGCTGCCTTCGAGCAGCTTGTACAGCACCTGCAGGTACTCGTCGGCCTGATCGTAGCGGCGGTCGTGTTCAGGTTGTTGCTCCAGGCCCATGGCCCGGGCGGCGCTGTCGAGGTAGCCGGTGACGATGTTCCAGCCGACCCGGCCGTTGCTCAGGTGGTCGAGGGTGGAAAGGCGTCGGGCGAACAGGTACGGCGCCTCGTAGGTGAGGTTGGCGGTGAGGCCGAAGCCCAGGTGCCTGGTCACCGCCGCCATGGCCGAGACCAGCAGCAGCGGGTCGTTGACCGGCAGCTGGATCGACTCCTTGAGCGTCACGTCCAGCGACTGGCCATAGACATCGTAGGTGCCGACGATATCGGCAATGAACAGCCCGTCGAACAGTCCCCGCTCCAGCAGGCGAGCCAGGTCGGTCCAGTAGTCGAGGGTCTTGTACCGGGTCGAAGTGTCCCGTGGGTGGGTCCACAAACCGTGGTTGATGTGCCCGATGCAGTTCATGTTGAAGGCATTGAGCAGGATCTGCTTCGCCATCAGATGGTCCCCCGGCGCGGCGGCTTCTCGTCGTTGAGGTAGTAGTTGCCGATGGCGTGGTACTTCCAGCGCACCGGGTCATGCAGGGTGTGCACCCGGGCGTTGCGCCAGTGGCGGTCGAGGTTGTGCTCGGCCAGGGTGGCCTGGCTGCCGGCCAGCTCGAACAGCGTGGTGCCGGCGGCCAGGGAGATCTCGGTGCTGATCGCCCGGGCCTCGGCCACGGCGATGGAGGCGGCGGCCAGGGTCTCGGCGTTGCTGTCGGCCTGGGCGATGTCGAGGATTTCGCCGGCGCGTTCGAGCAGCGCCTCGGTGGCGTGCAGGCGTATTGCCAGGTGGCCGAAGCTCTTCAGGGTCAGCGGGTCGTCGCTGGCCTTGTCGAGGCCGGAGTCGATCCATGGTCGGCTGCGGGTGCGCACGAAGTGCAGGGCATCCTCGTAGGCGGCGCGGGCGATGCCGGTGTCGATGGCGGCATGGAGGATCTGCGCCAGCGGGCCGACCGTGGTCGGGCGTTCGAAGGCGCTCTGGAACGGCACCACGTCCTCGGCGCGGACCGCCACGTGGTTGAACACCACCGAACCGCTGCCGGTGGTGCGCTGGCCGAAGCCGCTCCAGTCGTCGATCACCTCGATGCCCTGGCTGTCGGCGGGCACGAAGGCCAGGTGCGACACATCCTGCTCATCGATCACCAGGGTCGGGATGCGCTGGGCGTAGATCGCGCCGGTGCAGTAGAACTTGCGGCCGTCGATACGGAAATGGTCGCCATCGCGGCTCAGGCGGGTGGTGCGTTCGTGGGCGTTCTTGGTACCGAGCTCGGCCAGGGCGTTGCCGAAACGGCGGCCGGCGAGCACTTCGGCGTAGAGACGTCGCTGTTGTTCGGGGCTGCCGTTCACCCGCAGCACTTCCAGGGCGTAGAAGTGGTTCTGCGGGATCTGCCCGAGCGAGGCGTCGGCCTGGGCGATGCGGGCGATGACCTTGGCCAGGGTGACGTTGGACACCCCGGCGCCGCCGAAGGCCTTGGGCACGCTGATGCCCCAAAGGCCGGACTGCACGAAGCGTTCGAGCTCGGCATGGGGCAGGCGGCGCTCGCGGTCGCGCAGGGCGCTGTCCTGGCGCAGGTGTTGGGCGAGTTCCTCGGCGACGGCCAGGGCCTGGGCGTCGGTGGTGATGATGGATGCAGTCATTTTGCTCTCCGGGCACTTGGAGCCGCTGTGCGGCTCTTTCGCCGGCAAGCCGACCCCCACAGTGAGCGTTCACTGACGTCCTTGTGGGAGCGGCTTGCCGGCGAAAGGGCTGCACCGCAGCCCCTGGGCCTTGAATCAGATCCAGGAATGGCGGGCAGGCAGGGTGCCGTTGAGGTGGTAGGCGCCGACGGCGTGGTACTTCCAGCGCACCGGGTCGTGCAGGGTGTGGACCCGGGCGTTGCGCCAGTGCCGGTCGAGGTTGAACTCGGCCAGGCTGGCGCGGCTGCCGGCCAGCTCGAACAGCTTCTCGCTGGCCTGCAGCGAGATCTCGGTGGTGAGCACCTTTGCTTCGGCAACGGCAATCGAGGCACGGGCCGCGGCGGTGGTATCGATCACGCCGGCGTTCACTTCGTCGAGCACCTTGGCGGCCTTGCGCAGCAGGGCCTCGGCGGCGTGCAGCTCGAGCTTCAGGCGACCGATGTCGGCGATCACATAGGGGTCGTCGCTGTTGCGTTCGACCTTGGCTTCGATCCACGGCCGGGACTTCTCCCGAACGAACTGGATCGTGTCCTCGATGGCCGCTTCGGCGATGCCGGCGTCGATGGCCGCCTGGATCAGCTGCGAGGCGGCGCCCTGGATGCTGGGCTCCTCACGCAGGCGCCAGTTGTCCACCACCAGGTCGGCGTCCACCGGTACCTGGTCGAGCAGCACGGTACCGCTGGCGGTGGTGCGCTGGCCGAAGCCGGACCAGTCGTCGACGATACGCAGCCCCGGACTGCCGCGACGGACGAACGCCAGGCGCTGGCGGCCATCGTCGTCCAGCGCCTTGACCGCCACCCAATGGGCGTACAAGGCACCGGTGGAATAGAACTTCTCGCCGCTGATGCGATAGCCGTCGCCGTCACGGGTGAGGCGCGCCTTGAGCGTCAGGGTGTCCTTGGTCCCG
This sequence comes from Pseudomonas sp. TE6283, assembly GCF_054060555.1. NCBI lineage: Bacteria > Pseudomonadati > Pseudomonadota > Gammaproteobacteria > Pseudomonadales > Pseudomonadaceae > Pseudomonas > Pseudomonas sp. TE6283. The sequence goes on along the minus strand of NZ_JBSSDH010000002.1, from coordinate 232,562 downwards.
CGCTCGGGGCCGGCATTGCCGATGCGCCAGCCGTCGAGCACCGAGCGGAAGATCACTGCCTGCTGGGCCTGGGTGGCGGTCAGGCGGACCAGTTGCAGGATGCCGAACTGGTTCTGCGGAATCTGCCCCAGCGCCGGGTCGGCGGCACTGATCAGGCGGAACACTTCGGCGATGGTGGCGAAGGACACCTCGGGGCCGCCGAAGGCCTTGGGCACGCTGATGCTGCCCAGGCCGCTGCGGGTGAACTGTTCGATCTCGGCCCAGGGCAGCTTGCGTTGCTGGTCACGCTTGGCGGCCTGCTGGCGGGCCACCTCGGCCAGTTCGCGGGCGGCCTGCAGGGCCTCTTCGTCGTTGCGCAACACCGTGGCCGGCAGCAGCAGCGGCGAGCTGTCGAGATCGCTGTGGAAACGGGTAGTCGGTTGGCTGGACATCAGTACCGCTCCTTGGCTGCACTCAATGCCCTGGCGTTATGCACTGGGGTGATTGTGATCCTGACCATTCCTAACCTCACAAAGTTGAAAGCGTCGCCATCAACTGATGGCGACAGACGTTTGCTGGTCCGGTGGTCCGGTCGATATACCCTATTCGTTTAGAAAAAGTTTATGAACTACCGTTTAGGAATATGAATAGAAGAACTGCAGGGTCGGCCCTGTCGCCGGCAAGCCGGCTCCCATGACCGCGGCGTAAAACTGTGGGAGCCGGCTTGCAGGCGATGAGACCTGAGCGGTCAGCGCGGGATCATCACCACCAGCTTGCCCACCGCCTGGCGCTGCGCCAGGCGTTCGATCGCCGCGCCACCCTCGGCCAGTGCAAAGGTCTGCGACACCAGCGGCTTCAACTTGCCTTCGGCATGCCAGGCGAACAGCTGGCGGAAATTGGCAGCGTTGTCTTCCGGCTGGCGCTGGGCGAAGGCGCCCCAGAACACCCCGAGCACCGCCGCGCCCTTGAGCAGGGCCAGGTTCACCGGCAGTTGCGGGATCGTGCCGCTGGCAAAGCCCACCACCAGCAACCGCCCGTTCCACGCCAGCCCGCGTACGGCCTGGTCGAACAGCGCGCCGCCGACAGGGTCGTAGATCACGTCCACGCCCTGGCCGCCGGTCAGGCGCTTGATCTCATCCTTGAGGCTGGCCTGGCTGTAGTCGATCAGTTCGTCGGCCCCGGCGGCCTGGGCGATCGCCAGTTTCTCGGCGCTGCTGGCTGCGGCGATCACCCGCGCGCCCAGGGCCTTGCCGATCTCCACCGCTGCCAGCCCCACGCCGCCCGAGGCGCCGAGCACCAGCAGGGTTTCGCCGGCCTTGAGCTGGCCGCGTTGGGTCAGCGCGTGCATCGAGGTGCCGTAGGTCATGCCGAACGCGGCGGCGGTGTTGAAGTCCATGCCCGCCGGGATCGGCAGCACGTTGTAGAACGGCACCGCCACCTGCTCGGCGAAGGCGCCCCAGCCGGTCAGGGCCATGACCCGGTCGCCGACCTTGAACGCGCCGGCCTTCTCGCCGACCGCGGCCACCACGCCGGCCGCCTCGCCACCCGGGGCGAACGGCAGCGGCGGCTGGAACTGGTACTTGCCCTCGATGATCAGGGTGTCGGGGAAGTTGACCCCTGCGGCGTGCACGTCGAGGAGGATCTCGTTCTTCTTGGGCGTGGGGCTGGCGACCTCTTCCAGGACCAGGTCCCGCGCCGGGCCCAGGGCTTTGCACAACAAGGCTTTCATCAGGGCTATTCCTTTGCGTGTGGTGGCCGATAAGTGTAGGAGGGCCGTCCCGAGGGTCAACGAGCATGGCCGGCCCTGATGAGCCGGCATAAGCCCGGGCTTGGGTTTGGCCGGCGCGCTGGGTAAGCTGGCGCCAACTGTATTGAGGAGCGTATTCGTGAAAGCGTGGATCTTGATGGTGCTGGCCCTGATGCTGCCGGTGGCGGCGATGGCCGAGGAAAAGGAAGGCGAGCCCAAGGTTGCCTACATCAGCCTCAGCCCGCCCTTCGTCGGCAACTACGCCCTCGACGGCGGCCCCAAGCTGCGCGTGTACAAGGCCGACGTCGCCCTGCGCGTGACCGGCGATGCCGCCGCCGCTGCGGTCAAGCACCACGAGCCACTGATCCGCAACCAGCTGGTGGCGCTGTTCACCCAGCAGGGCGTGGACAACATGAGCAACGTCGAGGCCAAGGAAAAACTGCGCCAGGAAGCCCTGAAGCAGGTGCAGCAGGTGATGGAGTCCGAAGAGGGCAAGCCGATCGTCGAGGACCTGCTGTTCAACAACCTGATCGTGCAGTGATCAGGCGGCGAGGCTGCGGCGAAAGCGCGCCAAAGCCACGCCGAAGAATACCAGGCCGATCGCTGCCAGGGCCGCCACATCCGGCCACACCACGCTCAGCCCGGCGTCGCGGAACAGGATCGCCGCGCCGAGGCTGACGAAGTGGGTCGAGGGCGAGCCCTGCATGACCCACTGCAGCCACTGCGGCATGCTGTCCAGCGGCGTGCTGCCCCCCGACAGCAGCAGCATCGGGATGATCACCGGGATCGCCAGCAGGCCGAACTGCGGCGTCGAGCGCGCCAGGGTGGCGAGGAAGATGCCCAGTGCCGTGCTGGCGAACAGGTACAGCGCCGTCACCCCCAGGAACAGACCCATCGAGCCTGCCAGCGGCACGCCCAGGGCGCCCTTGACCACCACTTCCAGCGATATCCAGGTACAGGCCACCACCACCAGGGCGTTGCTGGCGATCTTCGCCAGCATGATTTCCAGCGCTGTCAGCGGCAGCACCAGCAGGTGGTCGAGGGTGCCGTGCTCGCGTTCACGCAGCAACGCGGTGCCGGTGAGGATGATGGCCAGGATGGTGATGTTGTTGACGATCTGGATCACCGCCAGGAACCAGCCGCCTTCGAGGTTGGGGTTGAACAGCGCCTTCGGGTTGAGCAGGGCCGGGCTGCTGGTGCTGCGGCCTGCGTATTCAAGCAGCTCGCGTTCGAAGATCCGGCCGATGTAGCCGGCCCCCATGAAGGCCTGGCTCATGGCCGTGGCATCGACGTTGACCTGCAGCTCTGGTGAGCGCCCGGCCAGCAGGTCGGCCTGGAAGTTCACCGGCACATTGATCACGAAGGTGTATTGCCCGCTGTCCATGGCCTGGTCCAGCCGATTTGCCGGTAGTGCTACGGCGGGCTGGAATTCGGGCGGCTGCAGCGACTCGGCGAGCTTGCGCGAGACGGCGCTGTGATCTTCATCGACCACCGCGACACTGGCGTTGTGCACGCCGATCACGGAGCCGGCGGCGGGCATGTAGATCGCCACGCTGAAGGCGTACAGCAGGAACAGCAGCAACACGCTGTCGTGGCGCAGGCTGGTGAGTTCCTTCAGGCCCAGGCGCAGGGTGTGGGAGAGGCGGCTCATCTCAGGCCTCCTGTTTTTTCAGCATGGCCAGGCTCAGCCCGGTGAAGGCGGCGAAGAAGCCCAGCAGTGCCAGGCACTGCGGCCACAGCTCGCGCAGGCCCAAGGCCTTGGTGAAGGTGCCGACGGCGATGTCGAGGAAGTAGCCGGCCGGGAACAGCTGGCCCATCAGCGCCGCTGCGCCGTCCAGCGACGAGCGTGGCACGATCAGGCCGGAGAACTGGATGGTAGGCAGGCTGGTGATGATCATGGTGCCGAGGATCGCCGCGATCTGCGTGCGGGTGAATGCCGAGATCAGCAGGCCCAGGCTGGTGGTCGCCAGCAGGTAGGCCAGGCCGCCGCAGGCCAGGGCCAGCGGGCTGCCCTTGAGCGGCACGCCGAACAGCCAGCGGTTCATCGCCACCAGCAGCGCCAGGTTGACCAGGCTCACCGCGAGGTAGGGCGCCTGCTTGCCGAGCAGGAACTCCAGGCGGGTCAGCGGGGTGGCGTAGAAGTTGGTGATCGAGCCCAGTTCCTTTTCCCGCACGATGCCCAGCGCGGTGAGCATGGCCGGGATGAAGGCCAGGATCAGCGCCATGACGCCGGGGCCGATGGCGTTCACGCTGACCACGTCCTGGTTGTAGCGAAAGCGTGTCTCCAGGCGTACCGGCTGCTGGCGCGCCACCGGGTGCGGGCCGAGGGCGGCCAGCTGCTCCAGGTTGGCCTGGTGCACGGCCTCGACGTAGTTGCGGCTGGTCTCGGCGCGGAACGGCATGCCGCCATCGAGCCACGCAGCCACCACCGGCTGGCGCCCGGCATGCAGGTCGCGACCAAAGCCCGGCGGGATCTCCAGGGCCAGCTTGATCTCTGAGCGTTGCAGACGCTGGTGCAACTGGCGGGCATCGCGGATCGGCGCCTGTTCGGCGAAATAGCGCGAGCCCCGGAAGGCCTCGAGGTAGGCGCGGCTCTGGGGGCTCTGGTCCTGGTCGTACACGGCGAAGGCGAGGTTCTCCACATCCAGCGAAATGCCATGGCCGAAGATCACCATCATGAACAACGCCCCTGCCAGGGCGAAGGCCAGACGCACCTTGTCGCGCAGCAGCTCTTTGCCTTCGCGGCTGGCTACGGCCAGCAGGCGACGCAGACTGAAGGCCTGGCGCAGGGCGGGCGCTGGGGCAGCGGCCTGATCCAGCGTGGTGTCGGCTTGTGTCTGGGGGGGCGCGTCCTGGGCCTGTTCGAGACAACGCACGAACGCGTCTTCCAGGGTGTCGCCACCGAACTGGACTTGCAGGGCCCGCGGGGTGTCGCAGGCCAGCACCCGGCCGGCGTGCATCAGCGAGATGCGGTCGCAGCGCAGGGCCTCGTTCATGAAGTGGGTGGACAGGAAGATGGTCACGCCCTGCTCGCGGGACAACTCCACCAGCAGGCGCCAGAAGTCGTCGCGGGCCGCCGGGTCGACACCCGAGGTCGGCTCGTCGAGGATCAGCACTTCCGGGCGGTGCAATACCGCCACGGCCAGCGACAGGCGCTGGCGCAGGCCCAGGGGCAGGGCGCCGGACGGCTGGTCGGCGATGTCGCCTAAGTCGAAGCGTTCGATGAGCTCGGCGATGCGCGGCGCGCTGTCGGCCTTGGCCAGGTCGAACAGGCGGGCGTGCAGTTCGAGGTTCTGTCGGGCGCTCAGTTCGCCATACAGCGAATAGCTCTGGGACATGAAGCCGACCCGCTTGCGCGTGGCCAGGTCGCCGGCATCCACCGGGCGGCCAAGCAGACTGGCGCTGCCCTCGCTGGCCGGCATCAGTCCGGTGAGCACTTTCATGGTGGTGGTCTTGCCGCAGCCGTTGGAGCCGAGGAAACCGAAGATCTCGCCGCGGCCGATGGCGAAGCTGACCTTGTTCACCGCGGTGAAGTCGCCGAAGCGCAGGGTAAGGTCGTGGGCCTCGATGGCAATCGGCCCGCCGTCGGCCTGGCGTGACGGAATGCGCAGGGGCTCGGGCTGTGGTCGTCCGGCGCCCTGGAAGTGGGTGAAGGCGTCGTCCAGCTTGCCGCTGGGCGTAATCGCCGCCAGTTCGCGGCTGAGGCCGGCAGCCAGCAGGCGGCCAGCGTCGAGCATCAGGCAATGCTCGAACTGCTCGGCCTCCTCCATGTAGGCGGTGGCCACCAGCAGGGTCAGTTGCGGGCGCTGGGCGCGCACCTGCTCGACCAGCTCCCAGAAGCGCCGCCGTGACAGTGGATCGACGCCGGTGGTCGGCTCGTCGAGGATAAGCAGGTCCGGTTCGTGGATCAGCGCGCAGCACAACCCCAGTTTCTGCTTCATGCCGCCCGAGAGCTTGCCGGCCGGGCGTTCGGCGAAGCGCTCCAGGTCGGTGGCGCGCAGCAGGCTGGTCATGCGCTGCTCGCATTCGGCGCGGCCCAGGCCGAACAGGGTGGCGAAGAAACGGATGTTTTCGCGGATCGACAACTCCGGGTACAGGTTGTTGCCCAGGCCCTGGGGCATGAAGGCGACCTTGGGATACAGCGCGGTGCGGTGGCGGCGTTGGCGGATCGAGCCGCCGAGTACCTGCAACTCGCCCTGTTGCAGGCGCTTGACCCCGGCGATCAGCCCGAGCAGGGTCGACTTGCCGGCGCCATCCGGGCCGATCAGGCCGCAGCGGGTCCCGGCCGGCAGGCTGAACGCGAGGCTGTGCAGGGCCTGCAGGTCGCCATAGCGGTGGCTGACCCCTTCGGCCCGCAGGGCGATCGCCGCGTTCATTGCAGGTTGGCCGGCCAGCCCACGTCGGCGGTGCGCACGTACCCGGCGCCGGGCATGCCCGGCTTGGCCTGGGGCACGGCGCTCGGTTCGGTCAGGCGCAGCTTGACCCGGAACACCAGCTTTTGCCGCTCATCGCGGGTCTCGACCTGTTTCGGGGTGAACTGCGCCTTGGCCGCGACGAACGCCACCTTGGCCGGCAGGGCCTTGTCCGGCAGGGCGTCGAGCACGATCCGCGCCTGGTCGCCGACGGTCAACCGGCCGGTGGTGGCGGCGGGCAGGTAGAGGTTCATGTACTGGTCGCTGGGGTCGATCAGCATCAGCACCCGGCCGCCTGCGCCGAGTACTTCGCCGGGCTCGGCCAGGCGCAGTTGGATGATGCCGTCGATGGGCGCGCGCAGGCTGCTGTCGTCGATTTCGCTGGCGAGCTGGGCGACCTGGGCCTCGGCGGCGCCGATGGCGGCCTTGATCGCCGCCAGCTGGGCCCGGGCCGCGACCACGGCCGCGGTGGCGGTGTCGTAGCGGGCCTGCTGCTGGTCGAGCAGCTGCTGGCTGGCGAACTTGCGCTGGTAGATCTCGCGTACCCGCTTGAGCTCCTGGCTGGCCAGCAACAGCTCGCTCTGGCGCAACTGCACGCTGGCCTGTGCAGCGGCGTAGTTCTCCCGGGCGCGCAGCACTTCGGCCTCGGCCTGGCTGCGCTGGGCTTCCATCGTGCGGGTGTCGATGCGTGCCAGCAACTGGCCGCGGGTGACCTTGTCGCCTTCGTCGACCAGCACCTCGGCCAGGCGCCCGGGGATCTTGCTGGCGATCTGCACCTCGGTGGACTCGAGGCGCCCGTTGCCCATGCTCAGGCCTTCGGGCAGGCGGTCGTGAAGGGACTTCCAGTAGCCCAGCCCGCCTGCCGCCAGCAACAGCAATACCAAGGCGGAGGCGAAGATTCTGGGGGCTTTTCGATTCATCGGTCTGCATCCTGCGGCTGGCACGCCTTATCCTGGCGCGACGCGCTTCCTTGCGCGTTGATATTGGTCAAACCCCTGACAATAGCCGCACAATCAGCTCAGCGCGAGAATCGCGGCCCATTGCCCGGCGGTCACCGGCATCACCGACAGGCGGCTGCCTTTGTGCACCAGGGGCAGTTCCTCGAGCGCCGCCTGCTGCTTGAGCAGGCCCAGGCCGAGTACCTGGCGGAACGTCCGCACATGCTCGACATCCACTGCGCTCCATGGGTTTTTCTCGGTGCTGGCCTTGGCGTCGTGGTAGTGGCTGTGCGGATCCAGGGCGGTCGGGTCCGGGTAGGCGGCGGTGCTGATTCGGGCGATGCCGGCGATACCCGGTTGCGGGCAACTGGAGTGGTAGAAGAAGAACTCGTCGCCTACGCTCATGGCCCGTAGGAAGTTGCGCGCCTGGTAGTTGCGCACCCCGTCCCAGCGGGCGCTGCCCAGGCGTGCCAGGGCTTCGATGGAAAGCTCGTCGGGCTCGGATTTCATCAGCCAGTAGGCCATGGAAGCTGCTCCTGAAAAAGTTTGAAATAACTCGTTGCATGAAACCGACAGTCGGTTGGCGTCAACGTTTGCCTGGCGGCTCATGTTGTCGGAAAATGCGCCGATTTTAAGCTATACGCTCCGGCAGCCATCAAGAAAGCCGCCGAGCCTGGACAGTTGTTCTTGGGGGGCAATCAATGAAACAACGTAAACCGGACCTGCTCTGGATCCTGGCGTTCATCTTCGGGCTGGGCGTGGTCACCACCGGTTACGCGCAAGGTTTGTGGGAACGCAAGCTGGATGCCGCCTATCAGCAGGCGCCTGTCGATCCGGCGCAGCAACAGCACCGCTGATTCCCCTTCGCGCGCCTCACTTGGGCGCCAGGTACCAGCCACGGTCCGAGACCGTGCCTTGCAACGGTACATCCCAGCTCGCCTGGTTGAGTCGCTCCACTTTCTGGCATTCGTGCGCCAGCCCCAGCAGCAGCGGTTTTTTCCACGCCTTGCGCCGGCCCTGGTAGGCCAGGCTGCGGTCATAGAAGCCTCCGCCCATGCCCAGGCGTCCCCCCACCTCGTCGAAACCGACCAGCGGCAGCAGGATCAGGTCCAGCGCCCAGATCGGCCGTTGCCGCTTGCGTTCGATCACCGGCTCCAGGATGCGAAACCGGTTCGGGCGCAGTGCCTCGCCGGCCTCGAAGCGCTGGAACACCATGCGCGTGCGCGGCCAGGCGTGGAGCACCGGCAGGTAGACGCGCTTGCCGCGCTTGTGCGCCTCGCGCAGCAGCAGGCGCGGGTCGATCTCGCCGTCGTTGGGCAGGTACAGGGCGATATGCCGGGCGCGGCGGAACAGCGGATCCTGCGCCAGTTGGCGATACAGGCCTTCGGCGGCCTGGCGTTGCTGGGCGGGTGTGAGGGCGCGGCGAGCGTTGCGCAGGAGACGGCGAAGCTGGGGGCGGGTAAGCGGCGCGGTGTCGGTCATGGCACGGGCGATCCCAGAAGAAACGAAAAGCCCGCCGTTGGAGGCGGGCAGTTCTGAATGCAGGCTCCCCGACAAGACCGCTATCGGTGTAGCCCTTGAACCCGAAAGTTCAAGGTGGAGATTGCAGGGGGCGTTAAGGCTTTCCGTCGGGCGGACATGCACACCTGCCCCAGCGTGCAACCCCCGTGGTTGTGCGTATCGGCTCAGGGACATAACCGACTGGCGCATCCCCCAGGGAGTGGCGCCAGTATACCAATCTCAGTCGTTTTTGCTAACCGGATCGTCGGACAGGGCCTGGTCGACCCGCTCCAGCAGGTCGCGCACCTGCTCGCGGGTGGTGCCACCGCTGGTCACTTCGGGGCGTTCCTGGCGGTGCAGCAGCTCGTGGGTGATATTCAGCGCGGCCATCACGGCGATGCGGTCGGCACCGATCACCTTGCCGCTGCTGCGGATCTCGCGCATCTTGCCGTCCAGGTAACGGGCGGCGCCGACCAGGTTGTTGCGCTCCTCGGGCGGGCAGATGATCGAGTATTCCTTGTCGAGGATCTGGACGGTGACGCTATTGCTTGAACTCATGAGTCTTGCTCCAGGGCCTTGAGGCGCAGGATCATCGATTCGATCTTGCGTTTGGCGATCTCGTTCTTTTCGATCAGGTGGGCGCGCTCCTCGCGCCAGGTTCGTTCCTGAGCTACTAAGAGTGCATTTTGCCGCTTTAGTTGCTCGACCCGTTCGATCAGCAACTCGAACCGGCCCATCAGCGCTTGCAGGTCGTTCTCTTGCATGGGTTGCACTCGATTCCTTGACTCGCCTGACGATCATGCCTGCCCCAAGGGCGCGACGGCCAGTGCCGATGGTCTTGGCGCGCCTGCCGGTGCTAGGATACAAGGTCTCCATTCTAGTCATTGCGCCGTCTGGCGCCTAGCTGCCCATGCCCAATACCCAATCGCCCTACATCGCCTTCGCCATGTTGCTTTCGAGCAATGGCCACCCTGTCACTCCCGCCGAGCTGCATGGCCTGCTGATCGGCCGCAGCTGCGCCGGCGCCGGCTTCGATGCCGATGCCTGGCTGGCCGACGCCGCCCAGCTGCTCGAGACCGAGCCCGGTGACTCGGTGCGCAACGCCCTGGTCGGCCTGCAAGAGATGGTCAAGGCCGAGCTGACCGGCGAGGACGTCGCCATCGTCCTGCTGCTGCCTTCCGACGACGCCGCGCTGGCCGACCGTGCCACTGCACTGGGTCAGTGGTGCCAGGGCTTCATCACCGGTTTCGGCCTGAACGCCGGCGGCAAGGACCTGTCCACCGATGCCAAGGAAGTGCTCCAGGACCTGGTGGCCATTTCCCAGGTCCAGGAAGCGCTGGAAGAGTCCGAGGACGGCGAGAGCGACTACATGGAAGTCATGGAGTACCTGCGCGTCGCCCCGCTGCTGCTGTACACGGAGCTGGCCAAGCCGCAAGCGCCCGCGCCAAAGCCATCGCTGCACTGATCTGAACGGGGTCGTTTGCCCATGAGCCACATACCCAAGGCGGAGTACGCGCGTCGGCGCAAGGCGCTGATGGCGCAGATGGTCCCCAACAGTATCGCCATCCTGCCGGCGGCCGCGGTTGCCATCCGCAACCGCGACGTCGAGCATGTCTACCGCCAGGACAGCGATTTCCAGTACCTGAGCGGCTTTCCTGAACCCGAGGCGGTGATCGCCCTGATTCCGGGGCGCGAGCATGGCGAGTACGTATTGTTCTGCCGCGAGCGCAATCCCGAACGCGAGCAGTGGGACGGCCTGCGCGCCGGCCAGGAAGGCGCGGTGCGCGATTTCGGCGCCGACGACGCCTTCCCCATCAGCGATATCGACGAGATCCTGCCGGGCCTGATCGAAGGGCGCGAGCGGGTCTACAGCAACATGGGCAGCAACCCGGAGTTCGACCGCCGGCTGATGGAGTGGATCAACGTGATCCGTTCCAAGGCCCGCCTCGGCGCCCAGCCGCCGAACGAGTTCGTTGCCCTGGATCATCTGCTGCACGACATGCGCCTGTATAAATCGGCGGCGGAAGTGAAGGTCATGCGCGAGGCCGCGGCGATTTCCGCCCGGGCCCACGTACGCGCCATGCAGGCCTGCCGCCCCGGACTGCACGAGTACAGCCTGGAAGCCGAACTGGACTACGAGTTCCGCAAGGGCGGGGCGAAGATGCCGGCCTACGGCTCGATCGTCGCCGCCGGGCGCAATGGCTGCATCCTGCACTACCAGCAGAACGACGCGCCGCTCAAGGACGGCGACCTGGTCCTGATCGACGCCGGTTGCGAGATCGATTGCTACGCCAGCGACATCACCCGCACCTTCCCGGTCAGCGGGCGGTTCTCGCCGGAACAGAAAGCCATCTATGAGCTGGTGCTCGCGGCCCAGGCCGCGGCGTTCGCCGAGATCGCCCCGGGCAAGCACTGGAACCACGCCCACGAGGCGACCGTGCGGGTGATCACCGAAGGGTTGGTGGCGCTGGGGCTGCTCAAGGGCGAGGTGCAGGCATTGATCGACAGCGAGGCCTACCGCGCCTTCTACATGCACCGCGCCGGACACTGGCTGGGCATGGATGTGCACGATGTGGGGGAATACAAGGTCGGTGGCCAGTGGCGCGTGCTCGAGCCGGGCATGGCGCTGACCGTCGAGCCTGGCATTTACATCGCTGCCGACAACCAGGCGGTGGCGAAGAAATGGCGCGGCATCGGGGTAAGGATCGAGGACGACGTGGTGGTGACCAGACAAGGCTGTGAAATCCTGACTTCAGGCGTGCCACGCACGGTCGCCGAGATCGAGGCGCTGATGCGAGACGCCCGCAAGGACGCCGCATGAACCGGGTCAACCTGGCGATCATCGGTGGCGGCCTGGTCGGCGCGAGCCTGGCCCTGACGCTGCAGGGCGCGGCCAAGGCCCGTGGCTGGAAGATCCTGCTGATCGAGCCGTTCGCGCCCGGCGACAGCTTCCAGCCCAGCTATGACGCACGTTCCTCGGCGCTGTCCTACGGCACCCGGCAGATCTACGAGCGCCTTGGGTTGTGGCAGGCCATCAGCCGCCGCGCCGAGCCGATCCGGCAGATCCAGGTGTCCGACCGCGGCCGCTTCGGCGCCACCCGCCTCGACGCCCTGGAAGAAGGCGTGCCGGCTCTCGGCTACGTGGTCGAGAACGCCTGGCTTGGCCAGTGCCTGTGGCAGGCCATCGACGACGAAGTGATCAGCTGGCGCTGCCCGGCGCAGGTGCAGGCGATGCAGGCTATTGCCGGCGGCTATCGCTTGCAGCTGGACGACGATACCTCGCTGGAATGCGACCTGGCGGTGCTGGCCGATGGTGGTCGTTCGGGCCTGCGCGAGCAACTGGGCATCCATGTGCGCAACACGCCCTATGACCAGAGCGCGCTGATCGCCAACATCACCCCGGGCGAAGCCCACGCCGGCCAGGCGTTCGAACGCTTCACCGAACAAGGGCCGATGGCCTTGCTGCCGCTGGCGGACAACCGCTGCGCGCTGGTCTGGACCCGCCAGGGGATGGACGCCAGGCGCCTGGCCGAGCTCGACGAGCGCAGCTTCCTGCGTGAATTGCAGGAGGCCTTCGGTTACCGCCTCGGCGCCTTGCGCCAGGTCGGTGCCCGCCATCTCTATCCGCTGTCGCTGGTCGAGGCCGAGGAGCAGGTACGCCCGCACCTGGTGGTGCTGGGCAACGCCGCCCACAGCCTGCACCCGATCGCCGGCCAGGGCTTCAACCTGTCGCTGCGCGACGTGCAGTCGCTGGCGGACGCCCTGCTGGCCGGCCCGGCGTTGCCGGGCGACCTGGCCACGCTGCAGGCATACCACCAGCGCCAGCGCCTCGACCAGGCCCTGACCATCGGCTTCTCCGACCAGGTCACCCGCCTGTTCGGCAGCAGTCAGCCGCTGCTGGCGGCCGGGCGCAACCTCGGCCTGCTCGGCCTGGACCTGCTGCCACCGGCGAAAAGCTGGTTCGCCCGCCAGGCCATGGGCCTGGGCACCCGCCCCGACCCGCGAGGTCGCCCATGAGCGCGGCGCGCAGGCTCGCACGGCGGGCGCGGATGCTGCGCTGGCTGCTGAACTTCTACCCGCCCTACCTGGGCGCCGGCATCCATATCCAGGAAATCAGCCCGGACATGCGCAGCGTCAAGGTGCGCATGAAGCTGACGCGGTGGAATCGCAACTACGTCGGCACCCAGTTCGGTGGCAGCCTGTACGCGATGGTCGACCCGTTCTACATGCTGCTGCTGATCGAGCAGCTGGGGCGTGACTACATCGTCTGGGACAAGGCCGCCAGCATCGATTTCATCACCCCGGGCAAGGGCCCGGTATATGCCGAGTTCCACGTCGACGACGCGCTGCTGGACGAGATCCGCCAGCAGACCGCCAGCGGCAAGAAATACCTGCCACGGTTGCAGGTGGAGATCCGCGATGGCGCCGGCGAGCTGGTGGCGCGGGTCGACAAAACCCTATACGTGCGGCTAAAGCCGCAAGCGAGGCAGGCGTAAGGCATGGAAATGCGCGCAGATCTGTTGATTGTCGGTGCCGGTATGGTCGGCAGCGCCCTGGCCTTGGCCTTGCGCCACAGTGGCCTGGAGGTGCTCCTGCTCGACGGCGGGCCGATGACGGTCAAGCCGTTTGACGGCGAGGCACCTTTCGAGCCGCGGGTCAGCGCCCTGTCGGCGGCCAGCCAGCGCATTCTCGAGCGCCTCGGGGCCTGGGACGGTATCGCCCGTCGCCGTGTCTCGCCGTATTCGGACATGCACGTCTGGGACGGCAGCGGCACTGGCGAGATCCATTTCTCCGCGGCCAGCGTGCATGCCGAGGTGCTGGGTCACATCGTCGAGAACCGCGTGGTCCAGGACGGCCTGCTGGAGCGCCTGCACGACAGCGATGTCGGGCTGCTGGCCAACGCCCGCCTGGAGCAGCTGCGCCGCTCCGGCGATGAGTGGCTGCTGACCCTGGCCGATGGCCGCAAGCTGCGCGCGCCGCTGGTGATCGCAGCCGATGGCGCCAACTCGGCGGTACGCCGCCTGGCCGGCTGCGCGACCCGTGAATGGGATTACCTGCACCACGCCATCGTCACCAGCGTGCGCTGCAGCGAGGCGCACCGGGCCACGGCCTGGCAGCGTTTCACCGACGAAGGCCCGCTGGCATTCCTGCCGCTCAGCCGCGATGGTCGCCAGGACTGGTGCTCGATCGTCTGGTCGACCACCCCAGAGCAGGCCGAGCAGGCCATGGCGATGGACGACGCGAGCTTCCGCCAGGCACTGGAACGGGCGTTCGAGGGGCGTCTGGGCGATGTGCTGGAGGCGGATTCGCGGGTCTGCGTGCCGCTGCGCCAGCGCCATGCCAAGCGCTACGTGGAGGAGGGGCTGGCGCTGATCGGCGATGCCGCCCACACCATTCACCCGTTGGCCGGGCAGGGGGTCAACCTGGGCTTTCTCGATGCCGCGGTGCTGGCCGAGGAACTGGTCCGCGCCTGCGAGCGTGGCGAGCGCCTGGCCGATGTGAAGGTGCTGAGCCGTTTCGAGCGGCGACGCATGCCGCACAACCTGGCGTTGATGGCGGCGATGGAAGGCTTCGAGCGGTTGTTCCAGGCCAATCCGCTGCCCTTGCGCTGGCTGCGCAACAGCGGCTTGAAGCTGGTTGAGCAGATGCCCGAGGCCAAGGCGCTGTTCGTGCGCCAGGCGCTGGGGTTGTCCGGGGATTTGCCGGCGCTGGCCAGGGCCTGATATCGATGGGCCGCTGACATTGTGGGAGCCGGCTTGCCGGTGAAAGGACTGCGCAGCGGCTCCTTGCAACATCCGGTAACGGCTAAGCAGATGAGCAGGAAAATGGGATTCACTACCATTTACACCTCTCAACCCAGCGAGGAGTCCCCCGATGTTGCCCCGCAAGCCCCTAATGGCCGCCCTGGCCCTCACTCTCTTCGGCGGCACCGCCCAGGCGGCCGATGAGGTGGTGGTGTACTCCTCGCGCATCGACGAGCTGATCAAACCGGTGTTCGACGCCTATACCGCCAAGACCGGCGTCAAGATCAAGTTCATCACCGACAAGGAAGCTCCGTTGATGCAGCGCATCAAGGCCGAGGGCGAGAACGGCGTGGCCGACCTGCTGCTCACCGTCGATGCCGGCAACCTCTGGCAGGCCGAGCAGATGGGCATCCTGCAGCCGATCAAGTCGGCGGTCATCGACCAGAATATCCCGCCGCAGTACCGTGCCTCGTCCCATGACTGGACCGGCCTGAGCTTGCGCGCGCGGACCATCGCCTACTCCACCGACCGGGTCAAACCGGCGGAGCTGACCACTTACGAGGCTCTGGCCGACAAGCACTGGGAGGGCCGCCTGTGCCTGCGCACGGCGAAGAAGGTCTACAACCAGTCGCTGACCGCCACGCTGATCGAGAACCACGGCGAGGCCGAGACCGAGAAGCTGATCAAGGGCTGGGTCAACAACCTGTCCACCGATGTGTTCTCCGACGACACCGCGGTGCTCCAGGCCATTGCCGCCGGCCAGTGCGACGTGGGCATCGTCAACACCTACTACTACGGGCGCCTGCACAAGGAGAAACCCGACCTGCCGGTGAAGCTGTTCTGGCCCAACCAGGCTGATCGCGGCGTGCACGTCAACCTGTCGGGCATCGGCCTGACCAAGCACGCACCGCATCCGGAAGCGGCGAAGAAACTGGTGGAGTGGATGACCGGCGAAGAGGCGCAGAAGCTGTTCGCCGACATCAACCAGGAGTTCCCGGCCAATCCGAAGGTCAAGCCTTCTGCGGAAGTCGCGGCCTGGGGCAGCTTCAAGGCCGACAGCATTCCGGTGGAAGTCGCCGGCAAGCGCCAGGCCGAAGCCATTCGCCTGATGGACCGGGCTGGCTGGAACTGAGCCTGTCGCCTTATCCTTGAGAACCAATCGCGGGGCAAGCCCGCTCCCACGAACCATGCAGACGTGGGGGCGGGCTTGCCCCGCGATGCTATCGCCCAGCCATCGAGACCTTCGATTTGCCTCACACCCCCCAACGCCGCTGGTACCTGCCGGTCTCCCTGACCGCCGCCCTGGTCCTGCTCCCGCTGAGTGTCCTGCTGCTGTCCTGGCAATCGGTCGATATGCAGATCTGGTCGCACCTGCTCGACACCCAGATGGGCCGCCTGCTGGGTAACACCCTCACGCTGGTGGTCGGCGTTGGCGTCGGCGTGACCGTGCTGGGGGTGAGCCTGGCCTGGCTGATCAGCCTCTGTGAATTCCCCGGTCGGCGCTGGCTGGACTGGGCGTTGATGCTGCCGTTCGCGATTCCCGCCTATGTCCTGGCGTTCGTCTTCGTCGGCCTGCTGGACTTCGCAGGCCCCGTGCAGACGGCGCTGCGCGAGGTGTTCGGGCCCATGCGCCTGCCACGGGTACGTTCCACCGGCGGGGTGATCACAGTATTGGTGCTGGTGTTCTATCCCTACGTTTACCTGCTGGCGCGCACCGCATTCCTGGCCCAAGGCAAGGGCCTGATGGAGGCCGCGCGGGTGCTCGGGCTGTCGCCGTTGCAGGCGTTCTGGCGGGTGGCCCTGCCCATGGCACGCCCGGCCATCGGCGCCGGCATCGCCCTGGCACTGATGGAGACCCTGGCCGACTTCGGCGCGGTGGCGGTGTTCAACTTCGACACCTTCACCACCGCCATCTACAAGACCTGGTACGGCTTCTTCAGCCTGTCCAGCGCGGCGCAGCTGGCCAGCCTGCTGCTGCTGGCGGTGATGCTGGTGCTGTATGGCGAGCGTCGTGCCCGGGGCGCCAGCCGCAGTGGTAACGAGCGACCACGGGGCCAGGCGCTGTATCACTTGCGGGGCGTGAAGGCCCTGGCCGCCAGCGGCTGGTGCCTGCTGGTGTTCGCCTGCGCCTTCGTCATCCCGATGCTGCAGTTGCTGGCGTGGTTCTGGCAGCGGGGCCGGCATGACCTGGACGAGCGCTACCTCGGCCTGGTCATGCACACCCTGTATCTCGGCGCCATGGCGGCGCTGATCACGGTCAGCGTGGCCATGCTGATGGCCTTCGCCCGGCGCCAGGCACCGACCACGGCCATCCGTGCCGGGGTCGGCCTGGCCAATCTCGGCTATGCCTTGCCGGGTTCGGTGCTGGCCGTATCGATCATGCTGGCGTTCAGCTACCTGGACAACCAGCTGGTGGTGCCGCTGTCGCAATGGTTGGGCGGGGCGGGCAAGCCATTGTTGCTGGGCAGCCTGTCGGCCCTGCTGCTGGCCTACCTGGTGCGGTTCATCGCCGTGGCCTATGGCCCGCTGGAAAGCAGCCTGGAGCGGATCCGCCCGTCGTTGCCGGAGGCGTCACGCAGCCTCGGGGTCGCCGGGCCGGGATTGTTTTTCAAGGTGTATCTGCCGCTGCTGGTGCCCGGTGCGCTCAGCGCCGCCCTGCTGGTGTTCGTCGACGTGTTGAAGGAGATGCCGGCGACCCTGCTGATGCGCCCGTTCGGCTGGGACACCCTGGCCGTGCGGGTGTTCGAGATGACCAGCGAGGGCGAATGGGCACGGGCCTCGCTGCCGGCCCTGACCCTGGTGCTGGTCGGTCTGCTGCCGGTGATCGGCCTGATCCGTCGCTCGGCCCATCGTCCGGGACACCCGCGCTGAGGGTGTCACGCAGCTTCCTTGCGGCTACAATGCGCGGCATTCGCAGCGACGGGTCCTACAAGAACAGGTGATGCTTGAACATCGCCGACCGCCGCCGCCTCGCCACGCCCGGAAGGAGAAACCCATGGGACAGCGTACGCCTCTGTATGACCTGCACCTGGCGCTCGGCGCCAAGACGGTCGATTTCGGCGGATGGGACATGCCCCTGCATTACGGCTCGCAAGTCGAGGAGCACCACCAGGTGCGCAGCGACTGCGGGGTCTTCGATGTCTCCCATATGACCGTCATCGATATCGAAGGTTGCGCCGCCACGCCCTGGCTGCAACACCTGCTGGCCAATGACGTGACGCGTCTGGAAAGCCCCGGCAAGGCCCTCTACAGCCCTTTGCTCAACGCCGATGGCGGGGTGATCGACGACCTGATCGCCTACCGCACCGAGGACGGCTATCGCCTGGTGGCCAACGCCGCCACCCGCGACAAGGTACTGGCCTGGCTGCAAGCGCAGAGCGAAGGATTCAAGGTTGGCTTCAAAGTCCGCCCCGAACTGGCCATCCTCGCCATCCAGGGCCCCCATGCCCGGGAAAAGGTCGCCGCCCTGCTCAGCGCCTCGCGTGCCGCGCTGATTCGCGAACTGCGCCCCTTCGAAGGCCTCGCCGACGGTGACTGGTTCATCGCCCGCACCGGTTACACCGGCGAGGACGGCCTGGAGATCATTCTTCCCGGCGAGCAGGCCCCGGCGTTCTTCAACGACCTGGTCGGCGCCGGTATCGCCCCGAGCGGCCTGGGCGCGCGTGACACCCTGCGCCTGGAAGCCGGCATGAACCTGTATGGCCAGGACATCGACGAAGCCCACACCCCGCTGACCTCCAACCTGGGCTGGAGCGTCGCCTGGGAGCCGGCGGGCCGCGAGTTCATCGGCCGTGCCGGCCTGCTGGCGGAAATCGAGCAGGGCGTGAAGGAAAAACTGGTCGGCCTGGTGCTCGAGGAGCGCGGAGTACTGCGTGCCCACCAGGTGGTCCGTGTATCCGGGATTGGCGAAGGAGAGATCACCAGTGGTAGTTTCTCGCCTACGCTGAGCAAATCCATTGCCTTGGCCCGCGTGCCCATGGCCACCGGCGACCGCGCCGAAGTGGAGATCCGCGGAAAGTGGTACCCGGTGCGGGTGGTCAAGCCGACCTTCGTGCGCCATGGCAAGATCCTGATCTGAACACTCAAATGGCGGGCCGACCGCTGACCCAATCGAGGAAGACAAGACATGAGCAATATCCCCGCCGACCTGCGTTTTGCCGAAAGCCATGAATGGGCCCGCCTGGAAGCCGATGGCACAGTGACCGTGGGTATCAGCGACCACGCCCAGGAAGCCCTGGGTGACGTGGTGTTCGTCGAGCTGGCCGAAGTCGGCAAGGTGTTCGCTGCTGGCGACGCCGCTGGCGTGGTCGAGTCGGTCAAGGCTGCGTCGGACATCTACGCACCGGTAAGCGGCGAGGTGATCGCGGTCAACGAAGAACTGGCCGATAGCCCGGAGCTGCTCAACGAAGAACCCTACGAGTCGTGGATCTTCAAGCTCAAGCCAAGCAACCCGGCTGAGCTGGACAAGCTGCTGGATGCCGCTGGTTACGCAGCCCTGATCGGCGAGTGACAGGACTGGCCTCATCGTGGGGAAGGGCTTGCCCCGCGATGAGGCCTGCACGGCCAATGCAATAATCCCCGCACATCCGGCAATCCTTCCTAGACTTGTAAGTCTCCCATGAGAACTGGTCCAGGAAGAGATCGTCGCCATGTCCCAGTCGCCATCCCTGCATCAACTGCAAGAGCCCAACCCCTTCCTGCGCCGCCACCTGGGGCCCGATGCCCAGGAGCAGCAGGCCATGCTCGATGCCCTCGGCGTCGCCAGCCGCAGCGAGCTGATCGAGCAGACGGTGCCGCCGGGCATCCGCTTCAACCGCCCGCTGGACCTGCCGCCGGCTCTCGATGAGCAGGCCGCGCTGGCCAGGCTGGCGGACCATGCCGCGCAGAACCAGCTGTGGACAAGCCTGATCGGCATGGGCTACCACGCGACCATCACCCCCACCGTCATCCTGCGCAACGTGCTGGAGAATCCCGGCTGGTACACCGCCTACACGCCCTATCAGCCGGAGATCGCCCAGGGGCGCCTGGAGGCGCTGCTGAACTACCAGCAGATGGTCATCGACCTCACCGGCCTGGCCCTGGCCAATGCCTCGTTGCTCGACGAGGCCACCGCCGCCGCCGAGGCCATGGCCATGGCCAAGCGCGTGGCGCGCAGCAAGAGCAACGCCTTCTTCGCCGACGAGCACTGCCACCCGCAGACCCTGTCGGTGCTCAAGACCCGGGCCGAGGGCTTCGGTTTCGATCTGATCATCGATTCTGTGGATAACCTGGCCAAGCACAAGGTGTTCGGGGCGTTGCTGCAGTACCCGGACACCCATGGCGAGGTGCGCGACCTGCGCCCGCTGATCGACCAGCTGCACGCCCAGCAGGCCCTGGCCTGCGTCGCCGCCGATATCCTCAGCCTGGTGGTGCTCACGCCGCCGGGCGAACTGGGGGCCGACGTGGTGCTCGGCTCGACCCAGCGCTTTGGCGTGCCGATGGGCTACGGCGGGCCGCACGCGGCCTATTTTGCCTGCCGCGACGACTACAAGCGGGCCATGCCCGGGCGCATCATCGGGGTGTCCCGCGATGCCCGCGGCAATACCGCGCTGCGCATGGCCCTGCAGACTCGCGAGCAGCACATTCGCCGGGAGAAGGCCAATTCCAATATCTGCACAGCCCAGGTGCTGCTGGCCAACATCGCCGGCTTCTACGCCGTCTACCACGGCCCCGAGGGCCTGCAGCGCATCGCCCAGCGGGTGCACCGGCTGACCTTCATCCTTGCCGCCGGCCTCGAGGCCAAGGGCATCAAGCGCCTCAACCAGCACTTTTTCGACACCCTGACCCTGGATGTCGGCGGTACCCAGGCGGCGATCATCGAGAGCGCCGAGGCCGCCCGCATCAACCTGCGCATCCTCGGACGCGGGCACCTGGGCGTGAGCCTGGACGAAACCTGCAACGAAGCCACGGTGCTCAAGCTGCTGGATATCTTCCTCGGCGTCGACCATGGCCTGGACATCGCCACGCTCGACCAGCAGGCGCTGCCCGAAGGCATCCCTGGGGCGCTGATGCGCCGTACGCCGATCCTCGGGCACCCGGTGTTCAACCTGCACCATAGCGAAACCGAGATGCTGCGCTACCTCAAACAGCTGGAGAACAAGGACCTGGCGCTGAACCAGTCGATGATCCCGCTGGGCTCGTGCACCATGAAGCTCAATGCCAGCAGCGAGATGATTCCCATCACCTGGCCGGGGTTCGCCCTGCCGCATCCCTTCGCCCCGGCCGCCCAGGTGCAAGGGTACAAGGCGATGATCGACGAGCTGGAAAGCTGGTTGTGCGCGATCACCGGCTTCGACGCCATCTGCATGCAACCCAACTCCGGTGCCCAGGGCGAATATGCCGGGCTCATGGCCATCACCCGTTACCACCGCAGCCGCCACCAGCCCGGGCGCACCTTGTGCCTGATTCCGTCCTCGGCCCATGGCACCAACCCGGCATCGGCGCAGATGGCCGGCATGGAGGTGGTGATCGTAGAGTGCGACGAAGACGGCAACGTCGATCTCGACGACCTCAAGGCCAAGGCCCGGGCCGCCGGCGAGCGGCTGTCATGCCTGATGGTGACCTACCCCTCCACCCACGGCGTGTACGAGGAGGGGATCCGCGAGATCTGCGAGGTGGTGCACCAGCATGGCGGGCAGGTGTACATGGACGGCGCCAACCTCAATGCCCAGGTCGGGCTGGCGCGACCGGCGGACATCGGCGCCGACGTCTCGCACATGAACCTGCACAAGACCTTCTGCATCCCCCATGGCGGTGGCGGCCCGGGCATGGGCCCGATCGGCATCCGCGCCCACCTCAAGCCGTTCGTCGCCAGCCACCCGGTGGTGCCGGTGCCGGGGTTGGAGCCGACCAACAGCGCGGTGAGCGCGGCGCCCTGGGGCAGTGCCAGCATCCTGCCGATCAGCTGGATGTACATCGCCATGATGGGGCCGCAACTGGCCGATGCCAGCGAGGTGGCGATCCTGTCCGCCAACTACCTGGCCAGCCAACTGCGCGATGCCTTCCCGGTGCTCTACCGTGGGCGCAACCAGCGGGTGGCCCATGAGTGCATCTTCGACCTGCGGCCACTCAAGGCGCTGACCGGCATCACCGAGGAAGATGTGGCCAAGCGCCTGATGGACTATGGCTTCCATGCGCCGACCATGTCGTTCCCAGTGCCGGGCACGCTGATGGTCGAGCCCACCGAGAGCGAGTCGAAAGCCGAACTGGACCGTTTCGTCGAGGCGATGCTGGCGATCAGGGCCGAGATTGCCCAAGTGCAGGAGGGCAACTGGCCGGCCGAGGACAATCCGCTCAAGCATGCGCCGCACACCCTGGCCGACGTGCTCGCGCCCTGGGACCGGCCGTACAGCATCGAGCAGGGCATCGCCCCCAGCGCTCACGCGCGCCAGCACAAGTACTGGCCGGCGGTGAACCGGGTCGACAACGTGTATGGAGACAGGAACCTGTTCTGTGCGTGCGTGCCGGTGGAGGCGTATCGCTAGCGTCTGGCGTGGGAGGGGAAACCGTCTTGCATTGGGGCCGCTGTGCAGCCCATCGCCGGCTTGCCTGCGATGGGCTGCACAGCGGCCCGGGACTTACTCGGCCACGGCGTTCTTGGCCAGGATCGCGTTGGCCAGTTCCATGTCGCTGGCCTGGACGCCCGGGTTGTCCGCGCGTACCTGGCGAATCGCGGCTTCCAGGAACGGACCGCGGATGGCGCCTTCACTGGCGACGAAGCTGCCGGCGTCGTCCTGGGCGGCGACGATCAGTTTGTGGTCCTTGAAGGTCAGGTAGGTCGAGGCGGTGGTGGCACCGGAGGAGATGATGTTGCGCCAGAACGTGTCGGCCATGGCCGAGCCGAGGGGCAGCGAACAGAGGACGGTGGCTGCGATGGCTGTTTTGAAACGCATGATGAATCACCTCGGTCGATGAGGGCTGTCGGAATGCCGGTTTGATCCGTTTTACCGCTGCCAAGTTCCCGACCATACAGGGGATTTCTTACTTATCCACAGACTCGTAGCACCTCCTCGATGGAGGTCAGCCGTTGCTCGGCCAGGCGGCTTCCGCTGCGGCGCAGGTCGTGCAGGCCATCAGCGATCGCCTGCTGGCGCAGCACTTCCAGGTCGGCGTCTGGGGTGATGCGCTGGCGTAGCGCGCTGTCGACCCGTAGCAGCTCGAACAGCCCGGTGCGGCCATGAAAGCCGCTGCCCCGACAGGTCTGGCAGGCGGGGCGATCGGTGTATTCCATGCCTTGGCAGGCAGGACACAAGGTGCGCACCAGCCGTTGGGCCATGACCCCCAGCAACGTGGCCCTGATCAGGTAGTCGGCCACCTTCAGTTCCTGCAGGCGGGTGATTGCCGCGCAGGCATCGTCGGTGTGCAAGGTGGACAGTACCAGGTGGCCGGTCAGCGCCGCCTGTACCGCCACTTGGGCGGTTTCCTGGTCGCGTATCTCGCCGATCATGATGATGTCCGGGTCCTGCCGCAGCAGAGCGCGCACGCCATCGGCGAAGCCCAGGCCCAGGCCGGGTTGCACCTGCAGCTGGTTGATCGCCGGCTCAAGGCGCTCGATGGGGTCCTCGATGCTGCACAGGTTGACCTGGGGCGTGGCCAGGTGGCGCAGGCTGGCGTAGAGGGTGCTGGTCTTGCCCGAGCCAGTGGGGCCGGTTACCAGCAGGATGCCCTGGCGCCGTTGCAGCAGGGTTTTCCACTGGGCCAGCAAGGGCGCCTCCAGGCCGAGGTGCTCGAGGGTTTCATGGCGTAGCTGCGGATCGAACAGACGCAGCACCAGCTTCTCGCCGAATGGCGTGGGCAGCGTGGACAGGCGCAGCTCGATCTGCGCACCATCCGGCAGGCGGCTTTTCAGGCGACCGTCCTGGGGCCGACGCTTCTCCGCCACGTTCATCCGACCCAGGTGCTTCAGGCGGCTGACCATGGCCAGTGCGACGCCCGCCGGGAAGGCGTAGACAGGGTACAGCAGGCCATCGATGCGCAGGCGCAGGTGGCCCAGTTCGCGGCGCGGTTCCAGGTGGATATCACTGGCACGCTGCTCGATGGCGTACTGCAGCACCCAGTCGACAATGCGCACCACATGCTGATCCTCGGCGCCCGCTTGGGCCTGGCTGGCACCCAGCTCCAGCAACTGCTCCAGTTCGCCGAGCCCGGGCGCCGGGGGCTGCTGGGCATCGCGCAGTGAACGTGCCAGGCCGAAGAAGGTGGGCGTCAGTTGGCGGATCTGCCGGGGGCTGGCCAGCACACGTTGCACGCGCTTGCCCAGGCCGTGGCACAGGTCGGCCTCCCAGTCACGTCGATAGGGTTGGGCGCTGGCCACGGTCACGCAGCTGTCGTCCAGCGCCACGGCAAGGATGCCGTGACGTTCGGCGAAGGCCGCTGACATCAGGCTGGCGACCTGTGCCAGGTCGACCTGCAGCGGGTCGATGTGCAGGAATGGCTGGCCCACCTGATCGGCCAGCCAGTGGCAGAGCGCATCGAGGTCCAGGTGCTGGCCAGGGTGCAACGGATCTGCCAGGGCCAGCGTCGCGATCAGCTCCAGGGGATGCTCGTCAGGGTTCTGCCTGGCCAGCTCTAGCGCCTGGAGCGCGTCGCAGGCGGCGATCCGCTGTTCGGCGAGCAAGGCGTCGAGCAGCCGGTTCAGGTCCAGGTCTTGGCTAGCGTTGGCAAACATGGCGAGATCCCTGCCAGGTGATCCATGACGCTGGCAAGGCTAGCCAGAGGGCGCGGCGCTCGGGTGAAAAAAGGATTTCGGAATCTTGCCGGAGCGCGATCAGGCCGAGGCGGCCTGCGCCAGGCGTGGCTGGCACTCCAGGCTGACATCGGCCACGCAGACCAGGTTGCGCAGCTTCTGCGCGATGACTTCGGCGCGGTGCCAGCTCAGGCCGCCGATGCCGATTTCCATGTCCAGCAGGTCATCGCACTGGTTGACCTGGACGCTGTGCGGCGTGAGGAACTGCAGGGCGAACAGGTTGAGCACCCGGCACAGGCTGTCCGGTTCCGCCTCGGCCTGCAGGCGATAGTGGACGGTGCTGTGGGCGGTGTTGGCGGCCCAGGCGTCGATCCTGGGGTGTTCGGCTGAGTGCATGGCGTTTCTCCACGAATGTGAAGAAATTCTTGCACGTTGGCGATGGTATTTTTTCGCTATGATTTGAGCGTTTTCTATCTATTGAGAATAGTTTAATTCGCAAAGTTGAATTCTGGAGAATTGATAATGCATGGTGGATTGGATGCCTATGATCGGCGCATCCTCGAGCTGCTGCAGGAGGACGCGTCGCTGTCCAGCGCGCAGATCGCCGAGCGCGTGGGCCTGTCGCAGTCGCCATGCTGGCGGCGCATCCAGCGCTTGAGGGAGGAGGGCGTGATCCGCGGGCAGGTGACCCTGCTGGATCGCAAGAAGGTGGGGCTGAACACGCAGATCTTTGCCGAGGTGAAACTCAATGCGCATGGGCGCTCGAACTTCGCCGAGTTCACCGAGGCGATCCGCGGGTTTCCCGAAGTGCTGGAATGCTACGTGCTGATGGGGGCGGTGGACTTCCTGCTGCGCATCGTTACCTCGGATATCGAGGCTTATGAGCGGTTCTTCTTCGAGAAGCTGTCGAACGTGCCGGGTATCCAGGAAGTGAACTCGATCGTGGCGTTGTCGGAGATCAAGTCGACCACGAGCTTGCCATTGAGACCCTGACGAGTCGATCGCGGGGCAAGTCGCAACGGCGCACCGCCGCTCCCACGAAGTGCAGGAGCGGGCAGCGCGGACTCAGGCCTTGAGCAGGTGCTTCCAGGCGCGGTTCTGCTCGATGGCGCGGGCCTGCTCGATACGGGCTTCGAGCAGTTCTTCCTTGCCTTCTTCCACCAGGGGTTGCTCGGCCAGTTCGTGCAGCTTGTTCAGCTCGCCGTAGAGGCGGTCCTGTTGCGGCAGGTCCAGCACCTGGCGGGCGTGGTGCAGCCAGCTCTGCACGCATTCGATGCGTGGCAGCTGTTCGGCCAGGTCTTCCGGGCGCTGCACGTACAGCGGCAGCTTCAGGGCGCGAGACTCCTCACCCAGCAGGTGCTGCAGCCAGCTGGCCAGCTGCGCCTTGCCCTGGCGCTCGCCACGGCCCTTGCGCTCGGCGGTCCAGGCGCGGGCGGTAAGCCAACGTGCGGTCTCCAGGGAGAACTGGCCCCAGCGCGGGTCTTCCAGTTCTTCGGCGAACTGCTCGGGGGCGGCGCGGCGAATGTCCTCGTCATCGTTGCCGGCCAGCACCAGCGGGCGCCAGTCTTCCAGCAGCGCGTCGAGGCTGGCGCGCAGGGCACGGGTGGTCGGGCGCGGCGCGGCCTGGCCGAGGCTTGCGGTGAGGGCGCGCAGTTCGGCCAGGCAGCGAACCCAGTCCTGCAGCAGGCGCCAGTGACCATTGTGGCGATACTGCTCGGCCAGGCGCTGGCTGCTGCCCAGCAGTTGCCAGGCGAGGGCGGCGTAGGCGTCGTCCAGCGGCATCTCGGCCTGCAGCTCGGTCACCGGCAGGCCCAGCTCGTAGCTGTCCGGATCGAGCAGGCGGTAGCCGCGCTCGGCCTTGCTGATGTCGCAGGGCATCAGCGGCAGGCTGGCGGCCAGCTCGGCGGCCAGCTCCAACAGCGCC
Organism: Pseudomonas sp. TE6283; assembly: GCF_054060555.1. Classification (NCBI taxonomy): domain Bacteria; kingdom Pseudomonadati; phylum Pseudomonadota; class Gammaproteobacteria; order Pseudomonadales; family Pseudomonadaceae; genus Pseudomonas; species Pseudomonas sp. TE6283. Next base: position 206,594 of record NZ_JBSSDH010000002.1, on the reverse strand, counting down.
TCAGGGGTACCTTCACGCAGTTCCAGCTCCAGCTCGCAGATTTCTTCCTTGCGCTTGCCGGCGATCACGAAACCTTGGTCCAGCGCGGCCTCGATCACCACCTTCGCCTTGCCACGGCCCCAGGCGATTTCGGCGTACTCGCGGGTGAAGTCGGTGGTGAACAGCGGCTTGATGGTCTTCTTGTCCAGCTCGGCCAGTTGCTCGGGCCAGCAGGTGGCGTCGAGCTTCTTGAGGTCGAGCTTGACCTTGTCCAGGTGCCACTCGTGCTCGTTGCGCTCGGACAGGCCGGCGACGCTCTGGCCACGGCACTTGAGGGTCTGGATGATGACATCGCCATCACGGCGAAGGCGCAGGGCGACGCGGGCGGCGGACAGGTCGCGCTCGGGGGTGTCGAAATACTGGTTGAGCAATTCGCGGGTCTGCCAGCCGGACTTGTTGCGCTTCTTCAGCAGGGGGTGCTCGCGCAGGGCGGCAAGGGTCTCGCGGCTGGCGCGGAGTTTGAGTTCGGTTTCTTTGTGCATCGCGGGCTCGGAAGGAGGGGCATCGTTGCTGGGCAGTCTACAGTACTTGCTCCACGAGGATGCTGTGGATTGCCAGGTGACGGGTCGCCATTGTTATGATGCCTTTCACGCCGTCGAGGAGTCGCGCATGCCGTTGCCGTCGCTGAAAGACCAGTTCGCCGCCCTGATCGCCGCGCCCTCGGTCAGTTGCACCCAGCCTGCGCTGGACCAGTCCAACCGCGCGGTCATCGACCTGCTGGCCGGCTGGCTGGGCGACCTGGGGTTCACCTGCGAGATCCAGCAGGTCAGCCCCGGCAAGTTCAACCTCCTGGCCAGCCGCGGCACCGGCCCGGGCGGCCTGGTGCTGGCCGGGCACAGCGATACCGTGCCCTACGACCCGCAGCTGTGGGGCAGCGATCCGCTCAAGCTGACCGAGGTCGATGGTCGTTGGGTCGGGCTGGGCAGCTGCGACATGAAAGGCTTCTTCGCCCTGGTCATCGACGCCGTCATCCCGCTGCTCGAGCACGATTTCAAGCAACCGCTGCTGATCCTCGCCACCTGCGACGAGGAAAGCTCGATGTCCGGCGCCCGCGCCCTGGCCGAGGCCGGCCAGCCGCTCGGACGGGCGGCGGTGATCGGCGAGCCCACCGGGCTCAAGCCGATCAGGATGCACAAGGGCATCCTCATGGACCGTATCGACATCCTCGGGCGCAGTGGCCATTCGTCGGATCCGAGCTTGGGCCGCAGCGCCATGGAAGCCATGCACGCGGTGATGGGCGAGCTGATGGGCCTGCGTCGTACCTGGCAGGAGCAATACCGCAACCCGCAGTTCACGGTGCCGACGCCGACCCTGAACTTCGGCTGCATCCATGGTGGCGACAACCCCAACCGCATCTGTGGCCAGTGCGCCCTGGAGTTCGACCTGCGCCCGCTGCCGGGCATGGATGTCGAGCAGCTGCGCGCGGCGATTCGCGGCAAGATCGCGCCTTTGGCCGAACGTCACGACGTGCGTATCGACTATGCGCCGCTGTTCCCCGAAGTACCGCCATTCGAGCAGGACGCGGACTGTGAACTGGTGCGCCTGGCCGAACGCCTGACCGGTCACCGCGCCGAAGCGGTGGCCTTTGGCACCGAAGCGCCTTATCTTCAGCAGCTCGGTTGCCAGACCATCGTGCTCGGCCCGGGTGACATCGCCTGCGCCCACCAGCCCGGCGAATACCTGGAAATGTCACGAATCGAGCCTACTGTGCGTCTACTCCGTGACCTGATCCGGCACTATTGCCTGAGCCATTGATCTTTCCCTGACCAGAGGAGACCGCGCGTGACCGCAAGCCTGTTCCGACGATGACTTTCGAACGTTGTGCGCCTTTTCGTTCTCCGTTCACTTATCCACAGGCCCTGTCATGCCCGATTACGTCAACTGGCTGCGTCATGCGTCTCCCTACATCAACGCCCACCGCGACTGCACCTTCGTGGTCATGCTTCCCGGTGATGGCGTCGAACATCCGAACTTCGGCAACATTGTCCACGACCTGGTGCTGCTGCACAGCCTTGGTGTGCGGCTGGTGCTGGTCCACGGCTCGCGCCCGCAAATCGAAAGCCGCCTGGCCGCCCGCGGCCTGACCCCGCACTATCATCACGGCATGCGCATCACCGATGCGGCAACGCTCGACTGTGTGATCGATGCGGTCGGCGCCCTGCGCCTGGCCATCGAGGCGCGCCTGTCGATGGACATGGCGGCCTCGCCGATGCAGGGCTCGCGCCTGCGGGTGGCCTCCGGCAACCTGGTCACGGCGCGGCCGATCGGCGTGCTCGAAGGGGTCGACTACCACCATACCGGCGAGGTGCGCCGGGTCGACCGCAAGGGCATCAACCGCCTGCTCGACGAGCGCTCCATCGTGCTGCTGTCGCCGCTGGGCTATTCGCCGACCGGCGAGATCTTCAACCTCGCCTGCGAGGACGTGGCCACCCGCGCCGCCATCGAGCTGGGCGCCGACAAACTGCTGCTGTTCGGCGCCGAACCTGGCCTGCTGGACGCGCATGGCCAGCTGGTGCGCGAGCTGCGGCCGCAGCAGATCGCGCCGCACCTGCAGCGCCTGGGCAGCGACTACCAGGCCGAGCTGCTGGATGCCGCCGCCGAGGCCTGCAAGGGCGGCGTGGCGCGCAGCCATATCGTCAGCTATGCCGAGGACGGTGCGTTGCTGACCGAGCTGTTCACCCGTGGCGGTGGCGGTACGCTGGTCTCCCAGGAGCAGTTCGAAGTGGTGCGCGAGGCGACCATCGAGGATGTCGGCGGCCTGCTGGAGCTGATCAGCCCGCTGGAAGAGCAGGGCATCCTGGTGCGTCGCTCGCGCGAGGTGCTGGAGCGGGAGATCGAGCAGTTCAGCGTGGTCGAGCGCGAGGGCATGATCATCGCCTGCGCGGCGTTGTATCCGATTGCCGATTCCGAGGCCGGGGAGCTGGCGTGCCTGGCGGTGAACCCGGAGTATCGCCATGGCGGGCGTGGTGACGAGCTGCTCGAGCGTATCGAGGAGCGGGCGCGGGCGCTGGGGCTGAACACCCTGTTCGTGCTGACGACCCGTACCGCGCATTGGTTCCAGGAGCGAGGCTTTGCGCCCAGTGGCGTGGAACGGCTGCCGGCGGCGCGGGCGTCGCTGTACAACTACCAGCGCAATTCGAAGATCTTCGAGAAGCCGTTGTAAAGATATTCGCCGGCTTGCGCAGTACCTGTGGGAGCGAGTCGGCCCTTGGCCCAAACAAAAACGCCGCCCTTGTGGGCGGCGTTTTCGTTTACACGGTATGCAGGTACCAGTTGTATTCGAGGTCGGAGATCGAATGCTCGAACTCCTCCAGCTCGCTCTCCTTGCACGCGACGAAGATGTCGATGTACTTCGGATCGATGTACTTGTTGAGGATTTCGCTGTCGTCCAGCTCACGCAAGGCATCGCGCAGGTTGTTCGGCAGGCTCTGTTCCAGTTGCTCGTACGAATTGCCTTCGATCGGCTCGCCCGGTTCGATCTTGTTGGTCAGACCGTGGTGCACGCCGGCCAACACGGCCGCCATCATCAGGTACGGGTTGGCGTCGGCGCCGGCCACCCGGTGCTCGATGCGTACGGCGTCCGGCGAGCCGGTCGGCACGCGCAGGGCTACGGTGCGGTTGTCCAGGCCCCAGCTCGGTGCGTTCGGCACGTAGAACTGCGCGCCGAAACGGCGGTACGAGTTGACGTTCGGGCAGAGGAACGCCATCGAGGCGGGCAGGGTCTCGAGCACACCGCCGACAGCGTGACGTAGCGCGGCGTTCTGCTCGGGATCCTCGCTGGTGAAGATGTTGTTGCCATCCTTGTCCAGCACGGAGATGTGTACATGCAGGCCGTTGCCTGCCTGGCCCGGGTAGGGCTTGGCCATGAACGTGGTGTCCATTTCATGGTCGTAGGCGATGTTCTTGATCAGGCGCTTGAGCAGCACCGCGTAGTCACAGGCCTTGAGCGGGTCGGGGACGTGGTGCAGGTTGACTTCGAACTGCGCCGGGGCGCTTTCCTTGACGATGGCGTCGGCCGGGATGCCTTGCTCCTTCGCGCCTTCGAGGATGTCCTGCAGGCAGTCGGCGTATTCGTCGAGGTCGTCGATCAGGTAGACCTGGGTCGACTGCGGGCGCTTGCCCGAGATCGGCGAGCGCGGCGGCTGCGGACGGCCGTTCACGTTCTCCTGGTCGATCAGGTAGAACTCCAGCTCGAACGCGGCGCAGATGGTCAGGCCCATCTCGGTGAACTTGCTCACCACCTGGCGCAGTACTTCGCGCGGGTCGGCGAAGAAGGGTTCGCCTTCGAGTTCGTGCATGGTCATCAGCAGCTGCGCGGTCGGGCGCTTCTGCCAGGGTTCGTTGGAGAGGGTGCCGGGGATGGGGTAGCAGATACGGTCGGCGTCGCCGATGTCCAGGCCAAGGCCTGTGCTTTCGACGGTTGAACCGTTGATATCCAGGGCGAAGAGGGAGGCAGGCAGGTTGATGCCTTTCTCGTAAACCTTGTGGAGGCTGGTGCGCTCGATGCGCTTGCCACGCACCACACCATTCATATCTGCAATCAGAAGGTCAACGTAGAGAACCTCAGGATGTTCCTTAAGGAACGCGTTCGCTTCGTTAAGCTGAACGGCACGCGGGGGTACCGACATGATGCAACACCTTTGTTGTTAAAAATATCAATCAAGGGGGGCTTGCAACCTCAGTCAATCGGAAAGACCAGGTGAAGTCAAGCCAACCCCATGATGCCCTTAAATGGCACATCTACGGCAGATTTGCTGCATATCGGGGCGTGCCATTATCCGCTATTTTTGCCCTGAAGGGTTATCCCGAGCAGGGCGTGTTTTATTTTTTACGGAGAGGTTGTGTAAAAAAATGAACGAGGATAAGCTCGGTCACAACCCAGAACACAATAATACGAGGGTCACATGGTCCGCTTGCCGAGACCTGTCAGCGCCGCATGCACGGTGCGTTCAGGTACATCTCCCGGTTGCCGTCCGGTCATCGCACGCCTGCATCGAAGGGGCGCCGCGCTGGCCGCAATAATTGACGGTTCGCGTAAAAAAGCCATACCTCGTAACGCTTTACCGCAACACCTCCTTTCCTTCTGCCCTTCGCTTTCTGTCCGGACGCGCCGTCATGGCGTGCCTCCACTGTCGTCCTGCGTGAGGGTTTTTGCTTTAGCCATGCACAGCATCCAGAATCAAGGCGCGGGCCTTTCCAGGCCCCTCGGCGCCCTGCGCGCCGACTTTGCCCGACGCCTGGCGTCAGTGGCCGCCGGTTGCCTTCAATCGCGCCACATTACCTCCTGAGGTATTTATGAGTCACAACCTCGACCAGCTCACCGATTGGTTGAAAGAGCACAAGATCACCGAAGTGGAATGCCTGATCAGCGACCTGACCGGCATCACCCGCGGCAAGATCTCGCCCACCAACAAGTTCATCGCCGAGAAAGGCATGCGCCTGCCTGAAAGCGTACTGCTGCAGACCGTGACCGGCGACTACGTCGACGACGACATCTATTACGAACTGCTTGACCCGGCCGACATCGACATGATCTGCCGCCCCGACGAGAACGCGGTGTTTCTCGTACCGTGGGCCATCGAGCCGACCGCCCAGGTGATCCACGACACCTACGACAAGAAGGGCAACCCGGTCGAACTGTCGCCGCGCAACGTATTGAAGAAGGTCCTGAAACTCTACGCCGACAAGGGCTGGCAGCCGATCGTCGCGCCCGAGATGGAGTTCTACCTCACCAAGCGTAGCGAAGACCCGGACTTTCCGCTGCAGCCGCCGGTGGGTCGTTCCGGCCGTCCGGAAACCGGGCGGCAGTCGTTCTCCATCGAGGCGGCCAACGAATTCGACCCACTGTTCGAGGACGTCTATGACTGGTGCGAACTGCAGCAGCTGGACCTCGACACGCTGATCCACGAGGACGGCACCGCGCAGATGGAAATCAACTTCCGTCACGGCGATGCCCTGCACCTGGCCGACCAGATCCTGGTGTTCAAGCGCACCATGCGCGAGGCCGCGCTCAAGCACAACGTGGCCGCCACCTTCATGGCCAAGCCCATGACCGGCGAGCCGGGCAGCGCGATGCACCTGCACCAGAGCGTGGTCGACGTGGCCACCGGCAAGAGCATCTTCTCCAACGCCGACGGCAGCATGAGCGAGCTGTTCCTGCACCATATCGGCGGCTTGCAGAAGTTCATCCCCGAGGCGCTGCCGCTGTTCGCCCCCAACGTCAACTCGTTCCGCCGCTTCCTGCCCGACACCTCGGCGCCGGTGAACGTCGAGTGGGGCGAAGAGAACCGTACCGTCGGCCTGCGCGTGCCGGACGCCGGCCCGCAGAACCGCCGGGTCGAGAACCGCCTGCCGGGCGCCGACGCCAACCCCTACCTGGCCATCGCCGCGAGCCTGCTGTGTGGCTACATCGGCATGGTCGAGGGCATCGAGGCCAGCGCACCGGTGCAGGGCCGGGGCTACGAGCGGCGCAACCTGCGCCTGCCGCTGACCATCGAGGACGCCCTGGAACGCATGGAGAACAGCCGCGCGCTGGTGCAGTACCTGGGCAAGAAATTCATCACCGGCTACGTCGCCACCAAGCGCGCCGAGCATGAGAACTTCAAGCGCGTCATCAGCTCCTGGGAGCGTGAGTTCCTGCTGTTTGCTGTGTGATCAACCCTGAGGCCGCCTGCGGGCGGCCACCGGAAAATGGAGAGGCACATGAGCGTCAACAACCCGCAAACCCGTGAATGGCAAACCCTGAGCGGCGAGCACCACCTTGCACCTTTCAGTGACTACAAGCAGCTGAAGGAGAAGGGGCCGCGCATCATCACCAAGGCGCAGGGCGTGCATTTGTGGGACAGCGAGGGGCACAAGATCCTCGACGGCATGGCCGGCCTGTGGTGCGTGGCGGTCGGCTATGGTCGTGAAGAGCTGGTGCAGGCGGCAGAAAAGCAGATGCGCGAGCTGCCGTACTACAACCTGTTCTTCCAGACCGCTCACCCGCCGGCGCTGGAGCTGGCCAAGGCGATCACCGACGTGGCGCCCAAGGGCATGACCCATGTGTTCTTCACCGGCTCCGGCTCCGAGGGCAACGACACCGTGCTGCGCATGGTCCGTCACTACTGGGCGCTGAAGGGCAAGCCGCACAAGCAGACCATCATCGGCCGCATCAACGGCTACCACGGTTCCACCTTTGCGGGTGCGTGCCTGGGCGGCATGAGCGGCATGCACGAGCAGGGTGGCCTGCCGATTCCGGGCATCGTGCATATCCCGCAGCCGTACTGGTTCGGCGAGGGCGGCGACATGACGCCGGATGAGTTCGGCGTGTGGGCGGCCGAACAGCTGGAGAAGAAGATCCTCGAAGTCGGCGAGGACAACGTCGCCGCCTTCATCGCCGAGCCGATCCAGGGCGCCGGCGGGGTGATCATTCCGCCTGAGACCTACTGGCCGAAGATCAAGGAGATCCTCGCCAAGTACGACATCCTGTTCGTTGCCGACGAAGTGATCTGCGGTTTCGGTCGCACCGGCGAGTGGTTCGGCTCCGACTACTACGACCTTGCGCCTGACCTGATGACCATCGCCAAGGGCCTGACCTCCGGTTACATCCCCATGGGCGGTGTGATCGTGCGTGACAAGGTGGCCAAGGTGATCAGCGAAGGTGGCGATTTCAACCACGGCTTCACCTACTCCGGCCACCCGGTGGCGGCGGCGGTGGGCCTGGAAAACCTGCGCATCCTGCGTGACGAGAAGATTGTCGAGCGTGCCCGCAACGAAACGGCACCGTATTTGCAAAAACGACTGCGTGAGCTGCAGGACCATCCGCTGGTGGGCGAGGTACGCGGCCTGGGCCTGCTCGGCGCGATCGAGCTGGTCAAGGACAAGGCCACCCGCAGCCGTTACGAGGGCAAGGGCGTTGGCATGATCTGCCGCACCCACTGCTTCGAGAACGGCCTGGTGATGCGCGCGGTGGGCGACACCATGATCATCGCGCCGCCGCTGGTGATCAGTCGCGAAGAGATCGACGAACTGGTGGAAAAGGCGCGCAAGTGCCTGGACCTGACCTACGAAGCGGTCAAATGACAGTCTGCTAGGCTGGCGAGGTGACATTAAGTCGTTACAAGGCCCTGCTTCTGTTGAAACAGCGCCTTGTAACTTGCCAGACTAACGGCTGTTTAGTCGCCCAGCGCGCGTCCCGTGGTACCTGGCTGCTGAACAGATGGCTTGATAATAAATTCTGGAGCATTACGCATGAAGAAATTGGGCAAGACGCTGCTGGCCGCCGCCCTGATGGGTGCCATGGCGACCGCTGTTCAGGCTGACGACAAGGTGCTGCACGTCTACAACTGGTCGGACTACATCGCCCCGGACACCGTGGCCAACTTCGAGAAGCAGACCGGCATCAAGGTGGTCTACGACGTCTTCGACAGTAACGAGACCCTCGAAGCCAAGCTGCTGGCGGGCAAGTCGGGCTACGACATCGTCGTGCCATCGAACAACTTCCTGGCCAAGCAAATCAAGGCCGGCGTCTATCAAGAGCTGGACCGCTCCAAGTTGCCCAACTGGAAGAACCTCGACCCGGCACTGCTCAAGGCCGTGGGCGATGCCAGCGACCCAGGCAACAAGTTCGCCTTCCCGTACATGTGGGGCTCCATCGGCATCGGCTACAACCCGGAGAAGGTCAAGGCCGCGCTGGGCGTGGACAAGATCGACTCGTGGGACGCCGTGTTCAAGCCCGAGAACATCGCCAAGCTCAAGAGCTGCGGCGTGAGCTTCCTCGATGCCCCGACCGAGATGATCCCGGCCGCGCTGCACTACCTGGGCCTGCCCAGCGACAGCACCAAGAAGGAAGACCTGAAGGCCGCGGAAGACCTGTTCCTGAAGATCCGTCCTTCGATCACCTACTTCCACTCCTCCAAGTACATCTCGGACCTGGCCAACGGCAACATCTGCGTGGCCGTGGGTTACTCGGGTGACCTGGAGCAGTCCAAGGCCCGTGCCCACGAGGCCGGCGACAAGGTCAAGCTGAGCTACACCATTCCGAAGGAAGGTGCCGGCACCTTCTATGACATGGTCGCCATTCCGAAGGACGCCGAGAACGTCGAGGCCGCCTACAAGTTCATGGACTTCCTGCTGCAACCGGAAGTGATGGCCGGCATCACCAATGCCGTGCGCTTCCCGAACGGCAACAAGGCCGCCACCCCGCTGGTGGACAAAGAGATCACCAGCGATCCGGCGATCTACCCGTCCGATGACGTGAAGGCCAAGCTGTACGCCATCAAGGCGCCGGAGAAGACCGCCCAGCGCGAGATCACCCGCAGCTGGACCAAGATCAAGTCGGGCAAGTAAGCCCGATGCAAGGCCCTCTGGGCCGGGGTTTCCCGGCCTGGAGGCAGGTTAAGGCAAATAAGTTTGCGGCATCCACGCCGTGAAGGTAAGTTGCGCGCCGGTTTTGCGTGTGCGGCCGAGGTTTACTGCCCGCAAAGGCACTGATTGTGAGGACCACCCACTTGTCTATTTCTGTTTTTCGCAAGGCCTTGATGGCCGGAGCGGGTCTGACGCTGGCTTGCAGCGTCCAAGCGGCGCCCACGGTGCACATCTACAACTGGTCCGACTACGTTGGCCCCAATACCCTCGCCGATTTCCAGAAGGAAACCGGCATCACCCCGAAATACGACGTCTTCGACAGCAACGAGACGCTGGAAGGCAAACTGCTGGCCGGGCGCACCGGCTATGACGTGGTCGTGCCGTCCAACCATTTCCTCGGCAAGCAGATCAAGGCGGGCGCGTTCCAGAAGCTCGACCGTGACTTGCTGCCCAACTACGCGAATCTCGACCCGGCGCTGATGAAGCGCCTGGAAAAGAACGATCCGGGCAACCAGTACGCCGTCCCCTACCTGTGGGGCACCAATGGCATCGGCTACAACGTCGAGAAGGTCAAGGCGGCGCTGGGTACCGACAAGATCGACTCCTGGGCGGTGCTGTTCGAGCCCGAGAACATGAAGAAGCTCAGCAAATGCGGCGTGGCTTTCCTCGACTCGGCCGACGAAATGCTCCCTGCGGTGCTCAACTACATGGGCCTGGACCCGAACAGCAGCAACCCCAAGGACTACCAGAAGGCGGAAGAGAAACTGCTGGCCGTGCGCCCGTACGTCACCTATTTCCACTCCTCGAAGTACATCACCGATCTCGCCAACGGCGACATCTGCGTGGCCGCCGGCTTCTCCGGCGATATTTTCCAGGCCAAGGCCCGCGCCATCGAGGCGAAAAAGGGCGTGAAGCTGGCCTACGCCATTCCCAAGGAAGGCGGCAACCTCTGGTTCGATGTGCTGGCGATTCCCAAGGACGCCAGCAACGTCAAGGAGGCCCACGCCTTCATCAACTATTTGCTGAAACCTGAGGTGATCGCCCAGGTCAGTGATTACGTCGGTTACGCCAACCCGAACCCCAAGGCTGGCGACCTGATGGACCAGGCCGTGAGGACTGACGCCGCGGTTTACCCACCGCAGGAAGTGCTGGACAAGATGTTCGTCAACGCCGAGTTGCCACCCAAGGTGCAACGTTTGATGACCCGCAGCTGGACCAAGGTCAAGTCGGGCAAGTAACAATCCAGGCCCGCCAGCGCAGCGGCGGGCACATAAATCTTGTTGGGAGTTTCACTCATGGCAGTTGCCTCCGGTGCCTATAAGAAAGCCCTCGAGGGTGGCCAGCAACCCAAGCAGGTGCTGGTCAAGATCGACCGGGTCACAAAAAAATTCGACGAAACGGTAGCCGTGGACGATGTGTCCCTGGAAATCCGCAAGGGCGAGATCTTCGCCCTGCTGGGCGGCTCCGGGTCCGGCAAATCGACCTTGCTGCGCATGCTGGCCGGCTTCGAGCGTCCGACCGAAGGGCGGATCTTCCTCGATGGCGTCGACATCACCGACATGCCGCCCTACGAGCGGCCGATCAACATGATGTTCCAGTCCTACGCGCTGTTCCCGCACATGACCGTGGCGCAGAACATCGCCTTCGGCCTGCAGCAGGACAAGATGCCCAAGGCCGAGATCGAAGCCCGCGTGGCCGAGATGCTCAAGCTGGTGCACATGACCCAGTACGCCAAGCGCAAGCCGCACCAGCTGTCCGGTGGCCAGCGTCAGCGCGTGGCCCTGGCCCGCTCGCTGGCCAAGCGACCGAAACTGTTGCTGCTTGACGAACCGATGGGCGCGCTGGACAAGAAACTGCGTTCGCAGATGCAGCTGGAACTGGTGGAGATCATCGAGCGCGTGGGCGTGACCTGCGTGATGGTGACCCACGACCAGGAAGAGGCCATGACCATGGCCCAGCGCATCGCCATCATGCACCTGGGCTGGATCGCCCAGATCGGCAGCCCGATCGACGTCTATGAAACCCCGACCAGCCGCCTGGTTTGCGAGTTCATCGGCAACGTCAATCTGTTCGAGGGCGAGGTGGTCGACGACGCCGAAGGCCACGCGATCATTGCCAGCCCGGAACTGGAGCGCAAGATCTACGTCGGCCACGGTGTCACCACCTCGGTCGAGGACAAGCACATCACCTACGCCCTGCGTCCGGAGAAGCTGTTGGTCACCACCGAGCAGCCGACCTGCGAGCATAACTGGTCGCGCGGCAAGGTCCACGACATCGCCTACCTCGGCGGCCACTCGGTGTTCTACGTCGAGCTGCCCGGCGGCAAGATCGTCCAGTCGTTCGTCGCCAACGCCGAGCGCCAGGGCACCCGCCCGACCTGGGATGACGAAGTCTACGTGTGGTGGGAAGACGACAGCGGCGTGGTACTGCGCTCATGAAACCACGAAAGCTCAAACGAGCCCTCCAGCGCTTGATCCCCGAAGGACGGCACATGGTGATCGGCGTGCCGTTCATCTGGCTGTTCCTGTTCTTCATGCTGCCGTTCTTCATCGTATTGAAGATCAGCTTTGCCGAAGCCGACGTGGCGATTCCGCCGTACACCGAGATCTATACCTATCTGGAAGGCAAGGTCCAGCTGGTGCTGAACCTGGCCAACTACGGCCTGCTGACCGAGGATGAACTGTACATCGCGGCCTACCTCGGCTCGTTGAAAGTGGCCTTCTTCAGCACCTTGCTGTGCCTGCTGATCGGCTACCCGATGGCCTATGCCATCTCCAAGGCGAACAAGGAATCGCAGACGGTCCTGCTGCTGCTGATCATGATGCCGACCTGGACCGCGATCCTGATCCGCGTCTATGCCTGGATGGGCATCCTCAGCAACAACGGGTTGCTCAACAGCTTCCTGTTGTGGCTTGGCGTGATCGACCAGCCGCTGCAGATTCTCAACACCAACCTGGCGGTGTATATCGGCGTGGTCTATTCGTACCTGCCGTTCATGATCCTGCCGTTGTACGCCAACCTGGTAAAGCATGACCAGAGCCTGCTCGAAGCCGCATCGGACCTGGGTTCGAGCACCTTCAACAGCTTCTGGAAAATCACCGTGCCGCTGTCGAAGAACGGCATCATCGCCGGCTGCATGCTGGTGTTCATCCCTGTGGTCGGTGAGTTCGTCATCCCGGAACTGCTGGGCGGTCCGGAAACCCTGATGATCGGTAAAGTGCTGTGGCAGGAGTTCTTCAACAACCGCGACTGGCCGGTGGCATCCGCCCTGGCGGTGGTGATGCTGGCGATCCTGATCGTGCCGATCCTGCTGTTCAACCGTAGCCAGGCCAAAGAGATGGAGGGCCGCGCATGAAACGCTTCAGTTTCTCCAAGCTGATGCTGGTGCTCGGCTTGCTGTTCATCTACCTGCCGATGCTGATCCTGGTGATCTACTCGTTCAACGCCTCGAAACTGGTGACGGTGTGGGGCGGCTGGTCGGTGAAGTGGTACGTCGGCCTGCTCGACAACACCCAGCTGATGGGTTCGGTGATGCGCTCGCTGGAGATCGCCTGCTACACGGCGGTCGCCGCCGTGGCGCTGGGCACCCTGGCGGCCTTCGTGCTGACCCGGGTCACCCGCTTCAAGGGCCGCACCCTGTTCGGTGGCCTGGTCACCGCGCCGCTGGTGATGCCCGAGGTGATCACCGGTCTGTCGCTGCTGCTGCTGTTCGTGGCCATGGCGCAGATGATCGGCTGGCCCCAGGAGCGGGGCATCGTCACCATCTGGATCGCCCACACCACGTTCTGCGCCGCCTATGTGGCGGTGGTGGTGTCGGCGCGCCTGCGCGAGCTGGACCTGTCCATCGAAGAGGCGGCCATGGACCTGGGCGCCAAGCCGTGGAAGGTGTTCTTCCTGATCACCATCCCGATGATCGCGCCGTCGCTGGCGGCGGGCGGCATGATGTCGTTCGCCCTGTCGCTGGATGACCTGGTGCTGGCCAGCTTCGTCTCCGGCCCGGGCTCGACCACCCTGCCGATGGAAGTATTCTCGGCCGTGCGCCTGGGCGTGAAGCCGGAGATCAACGCCGTGGCCAGCCTGATCCTGCTGTCGGTGTCGCTGGTGACCTTCCTGGTCTGGTACTTCAGCCGCCAGGCCGAAGAGCGTCGCCGCCGGGCGATCCAGCAGGCCATCGAAGAGGGCGCCGCGGCGAACGTCTCGCAGCCGCAGGTGCGTCGTCCGGCCCAGGCCACCGCGCAGGCCTGAGCCAACGCATCGCGGGGCAAGTCGCATCGGCGCACCGATGCGACTTGCCCCGCGATCGTTTCAGCCCTGGTCCGGCCAGTTCCAGGCCGGTTCATCCAGCATGCCTTGTCCGACGATACCGGTCTGCCCCAAGTTTTTTTCCAGGTGGATCGAATTGCAGTCGGCATCCTCCTCCAGCGCCGCCACCAGCCGGGGCGCGTGCGATACCACCCATACCTGACATTGCTGGGCCGCGCGGCGGATCAGGCGTGCCAGTGCCGGCAGCAGGTCCGGGTGCAGGCTGGTCTCCGGCTCGTTGAGCACCATCATGCTCGGCGGGCGCGGCGTGAGCAGGGCAGCCACCAGCAACAGGTAGCGCAGGGTCCCGTCGGACAGCTCCGCGGCGCTCAGCGGCCGCAGCAGTCCGGCCTGGTGCAAGCGCAGGCCGAACAGACCGCCGGGCTGGGCATCGACCGCGAGCCGGGCGCCGGGAAAGGCGTCGCCCACGGCGTCCTGCAGGGCTTGCAGGTCGCCGATCTCGTCGATGGTCTGCAGGGCGGCGGCGAGGTCACGGCCGTCGTGATGCAGCACCGGCGTGCGCGTGCCCAGCCGTGATTGCCGGGCAGGGGCATCGGCATCGGTACGGAAATGGTCATAGAAGCGCCAGCTGCGGATCTGCTCGCGCAGATGCGGCACCTCGGGGGAGCCCTGGAGGCTGCCGACCTGGTCGAACAGGCTGTCGAACTCGGTCATGTGCTGGTGCAGCACCTGCCATTGGCGCCCATCGCGGGCCCTGACCATCCCTGCATTGCGCTGCACCAGCAGGCTGGCGGGGCGGCACAGGGGGCCTGCCCAGATCGTCTCCTGCTTGATCTGCGGGTCCAGGGCGAACTTCGAGCGGCTGGGTTCGGGCAGGCCGAGGCTGATCGCGTAGCCGAAGTCTTCGCCAGCGAAGCCCATCTTCAGGCGCCTGGCCTGCTGGCGTGGCCCGCCTTGCACCGGCACCTCGCCGTTGAGCATGCGCCGGGAGAGTTTCTCGGGGCCGGCCCAGAAGGTCGACTCCAGCCCGCCCTCGGCTGCCAGCGCGTTGACCACGCCGCCGCGGGCGGTCTCGGCCAGCAGGCGCAAGGCTTTGTACAGGTTGGACTTGCCGCTGCCGTTGGCACCGGTGATCACGTTGAGCTGCCCGAGCGGCATCACCAGCTGGTTTATCGAGCGGTAGTTGGCAATGGCCAGGGTGGTCAGCATCAGCATTGTCCTTGAGCGTCTGGCCCACAGTATCGCCGATAGCGCTGTGCTTTGTTGAACCGACATCGGTGTCGTTTGTCCATCCCTGATCTACGCTTTCAAACGCATCCCTCACTCCCTTTGTCGAAGCAAGGAGCCTGCATGACGGTAACGCGTCCGCTGATGGTCGTTTGCCTGGGGCTGCTGTTCATGCTGACGGGCTGTGGTAAAGAGAAGGCCGCGCCGGTGTTGCCCCGGGTCGCGGTGCAACAGGTGCAGCCCACCGACTTCGCCGCCCGGGTCACCTTGACCGGAGACGTGCAGGCGCGGGTGCAGACCGACCTGTCGTTCCGCGTGGGCGGCAAGATCATCGCCCGCGGCGTCGATGTCGGCGACCACGTCAAGGCCAACCAGGTGCTGGCGCGCCTGGATCCGAAGGACCTGCAGAACAACGTCGACTCGGCCAAGGCCGAGGTGTTCGCCGAGCAGGCGCGGGTTACCCAGGCCAGCGCCGCGTTCGTGCGTCAGCAGAAGCTCCTGCCCAAGGGCTACACCAGCCAGAGCGAGTACGATTCCGCCGAAGCCGCGCTGCGCAGCAGCCAGAGCGCGCTCAAGGCCGCCCAGGCGCAGTTGGCCAACGCCAACGAACAGTTGAGCTACACGGCGCTGGTGTCCGAAGCCGACGGGGTGATCACCGCGCGCCAGGCCGAAGTCGGCCAGGTGGTGCAGGCGACCATGCCGATCTTCAGCCTGGCGGTCGATGGCGACCGTGACGCTGTGTTCAATGTCTACGAATCGTTGCTGGTGAAGTCCCCCAGCGACGAGGGCGTTGTCGTCAGCCTCTTGGACAACCCGGCGATCAAGGCCGAGGGCCGGGTCCGCGAGATCACCCCGACGGTGTCCGCAGAGAGCGGCACGGTGCAGGTCAAGGTCGCGCTGCGCAACGTGCCGGCGGGCATGCAACTGGGTTCGCCGGTCACGGCCACTGGCAACACCCAGGGGCGGCCCAGCATCGAGCTGCCGTGGTCGGCCCTGACCAAGGCGCTGAAGGAGCCGGCGGTGTGGGTGGTGGGCGAGGGCGACAAGGTTGAATTGCGCAAGGTCCAGGTCGCGCGCTACCTCACCGGCAAGGTGGTGATCGCTGACGGTATCAAGGGCGGCGAGACCGTGGTGGTGGGCGGTGGGCAGCTGCTGCATCCGGACATGCAGGTCGAGAAGGTCAGCGTCAAGGACGGAGGGGCCGCGCCATGAAACGTCAGTTGCTGATACTGTCGGCCAGCCTGATGCTGGGCGCCTGCGGTGGCGATGAGGCGCCGCCTGAGGCGATCCGTCCGGTGCTCTCGACACTGGTCGAGCCGCAGGTACAGTCGCAGCTGGGCCGCTTTGCCGGCGCCATCCAGGCCCGCTATGAAAGCACTTTGGGTTTTCGGGTGTCCGGACGCATCGCCCGGCGCTGGCTGGATGTCGGCGCCCGGGTAAGCCCAGGCGACACCCTGGCGACCCTCGATCCGACCGACCAGCAAAACCAGCTGCGCGCCGCCGAAGGCGACCTGGCCAAGGTCCAGGCGCAATGGATCAACGCCCAGGCCAATGCCCGCCGCCAGCAGCAGCTGTACGACCGTGGCGTCGGCGCCCAGGCCCAGCTGGATATCGCCCAGACCGACCTGAAAACCACCGGCGCCGCGCTGGAGCAGGCACGCTCGGCGGTCAGCCAGGCCCGCGACCAGCTCGGCTACAGCACCCTGCGCAGTGATCATGCGGCGGTGGTCACCGCCTGGCAGGCCGAGGCGGGGCAGACCGTCAGCGCGGGTCAGGCCGTTGTCACCCTGGCCCGTCCGGACGTCAAGGAGGCGGTGATCGACCTGCCGATCCCGCTCGCCGAACAGTTGAACAAGGACCTCACCTTTACCGTCGCTTCGCAGCTCGACCCGAGTATCAATACCACCGCCACGCTGCGCGAGCTCGAGCCACAGGCTGACGCCACCACCCGTACCCGCCGCGCCCGATTGACCCTGACCAGCACGCCCGATGCCTTCCACCTGGGCACCGCGGTCAGCGTCACCCTGACCTCGGCGGTGAGCCCGCGCAGCGAGCTGCCGTTGACCGCGCTGCTCGAGCGGGACGGCAAGACCCAGGTGTGGGTGGTCGATCCGCAGCAGAAAACCGTGGCTACCCGCGATGTCGCGTTGATCGAACGTACCGCCGACAGCATCGTCCTTGCCTCCGGGGTGCAGCCCGGCGAGCGCGTGGTGACCGCTGGCGTGAACAGCCTCAAGCCCGGCCAGAAGGTCACCTTCGACGAGGACGCGCAATGAAAGGAAGCTTCAACCTCTCGGAATGGGCGCTGAAGCACCAGTCCTTCGTCTGGTACCTGATGTTCGTTGGCCTGCTGATGGGGATCTTCTCCTACTTCAATCTCGGCCGTGAGGAAGATCCATCCTTCACCATCAAGACCATGGTCATCCAGACCCGCTGGCCCGGCGCCACCCAGGACGAGACCCTCTACCAGGTCACCGACCGCATCGAGAAGAAGCTCGAGGAACTGGACTCACTCGACTACGTGAAAAGCTACACCCGCCCAGGGGAATCCACCGTCTACGTCTACCTGCGTGACACCACCAAGGCCAAGGACATTCCCCAGATCTGGTACCAGGTGCGCAAGAAGATCCAGGACATCCGCGGGCAGTTCCCCGCAGGCATCCAGGGCCCGGGCTTCAATGACGAGTTCGGCGACGTGTTCGGCTCGATCTACGCGTTTACCGCCGACGGCCTCACGCTGCGGCAACTGCGCGATTATGTGGAAGTGGCGCGGGCCGAAGTGCGCGAGGTGCCCAACATCGGCAAGGTCGAGCTGATCGGGACCCAGGACGAAGTGCTCTACCTGAACTTCTCCACCCGCAAGCTGGCCGCGCTTGGCATCGACCAGCGCCAGGCCATGCAGGCCCTGCAGCAGCAGAACGCGGTGACCCCGGCCGGGGTGATCGAGGCCGGGCCCGAGCGCATCTCGGTGCGCACCACCGGGCAGTTCGCCTCGGAGAAGGACCTGCAGACGGTGAACCTGCGTATCAACGATCGCTTCTTCCGCCTGGCCGACATCGCCGATATCGAGCGCGGCTATGTCGACCCGCCGTCGCCGATGTTCCGTTTCAATGGCCAGACTGCCATTGGCCTGGCGATCGGCATGAAGGCCGGCGCCAACATCGAGGTGTTCGGCGCCGCCCTGAAAGCGCGGATGGACAGCATCGTCCGCGACCTGCCGGTGGGGGTTGGCGTGCACAACGTGTCCGATCAGGCGGTGGTGGTCAAGCAGGCGGTGGGCGGGTTCACCAGCGCGCTGTTCGAAGCCGTGGTGATCGTGCTGGCGGTGAGTTTCGTCAGCCTGGGCATTCGTGCGGGGCTGGTGGTGGCCTGTTCGATCCCGCTGGTGCTGGCCATGGTCTTCGTGTTCATGGAGTACAGCGACATCACCATGCAGCGGATCTCGCTCGGTGCGCTGATCATCGCCCTGGGGCTGTTGGTGGACGACGCGATGATCACCGTCGAGGTGATGGTCACGCGCCTGGAGATGGGCGAGACCAAGGAGCAGGCGGCCACCTTCGCCTACACCTCCACGGCGTTCCCCATGCTCACCGGCACCCTGGTGACGGTGGCCGGTTTCGTGCCGATCGGCCTCAACGCCAGTTCCGCGGGCGAGTACACCTACACCCTGTTCGCGGTGATTGCCGTGGCCTTGCTGGTGTCCTGGGTGGTGGCGGTATTCTTCGCGCCGGTACTGGGCGTGCACATTCTCAGCAGCAGCAAGCTCAAGCCCCATGAAGCCGAGCCCGGGCGTGTCGGCCGGGCGTTCGAAGGCGGGCTGCTGTGGTGCATGCGCCACCGCTGGCTGACCATCATCGGCACGGTGCTGCTGTTCGCCCTGTCGATCTTCAGCATGCGTTTCGTGCAGAACCAGTTCTTCCCGTCGTCGGACCGGCCGGAGATCCTGGTCGACCTGAACCTGCCGCAGAATGCCTCGATCGAGGAAACGCGCAAAGTCGTCGACCGCCTGGAGGCGCGGATCAAGGACGACCCGGACCTGGTGCACTGGAGCACCTACATCGGCCAGGGCGCGATCCGTTTCTACCTGCCCCTCGACCAGCAGTTGCAGAATCCGTATTACGCCCAGCTGGTGATCGTCAGCAAGGGTTTCGAGGAGCGCGAGGGCATGATGCAGCGCCTGCAGAAGCTGCTGCGTGAGGAGTTCGTCGGCATCGGTACCAACGTTCAGTCGCTGGAGATGGGCCCCCCGGTGGGCCGGCCGATCCAGTACCGGGTCAGCGGCAAGGATATCGACCAGGTGCGCAAGCACGCCATCGAACTGGCGACCCTGCTCGACAGCAACGAACACATCGGCGAGATGATCTACGACTGGAATGAGCCCGGTAAGGTGCTGCGCATCGAGATCGCCCAGGACAAGGCGCGCCAGCTGGGCCTGTCGTCCGAGGACGTGGCCAATGTGATGAACAGCATCGTCAGCGGCGTGCCGGTCACCCAGATCAACGACAACATCTACCTGGTCAACGTGGTGGCCCGCGCCGAAGACAGCGAACGCGGCTCGCCGGATACCTTGCAGAACCTGCAGATCGTCACGCCCAGCGGCGCCTCGATTCCTCTGTTGGCCTTCGCCACGGTGCGCTATGAGCAGGAGCAACCGCTGGTATGGCGTCGCGACCGCAAGCCGACCATCACCATCAAGGCCTCGGTGGTCGGTGATATCCAGCCCACCGACCTGGTGGCCGAACTCAAGCCCAGTATCGAAGGCTTTGCCAGCCAGCTGCCGGTAGGTTATGAGGTGGCCACCGGCGGTACGGTGGAGGAGAGCAGCAAGGCCCAGGGACCGATCGCCGACGTCATCCCGTTGATGCTGTTCCTGATGGCGACCTTCCTGATGATCCAGCTGCACAGCGTGCAGAAGCTGTTCCTGGTGGTCAGCGTCGCGCCCCTGGGGCTGATCGGCGTGGTGCTGGCGCTGGTGCCCACGGGTACGCCGATGGGCTTCGTGGCGATCCTCGGGATCCTCGCGCTGGCAGGGATCATCATTCGCAACTCGGTGATCCTGGTGACCCAGATCGACGAATTCGAAGAGCAGGGCTATACGCCGTGGGATGCGGTGGTGGAGGCGACCAACCACCGCCGCCGGCCGATCCTGCTGACGGCGGCGGCGGCGAGCCTGGGCATGATCCCGATCGCCCGGGAAGTGTTCTGGGGGCCGATGGCCTACGCCATGATCGGCGGCATCATCAGTGCAACGCTGCTGACGCTGCTGTTCCTGCCGGCGCTGTATGTGGCCTGGTACAAGATTCGCGAGCCCGAGGACAAAACCCCGCGACCGCATTGACCCCTGTAGGAGCGGCCTTGTGTCGCGATGGGCCGCATGGCGGCCCCAGGATCTGGGCATCTTGCAGAATTGTCGGGGCTGCTGCGCAGCCCAGCGCGACACAAGGCCGCTCCTACAGGTCATCCTTTTAAAGTTGGTTATATAAACATTCTTAAACAGTATTTTTAAGAATATCCGCGCCTCACTAGTATTGCCTTCAAGCCAGGCGCAAATCCCCTTCACACCTCTGCCCGGCACCCTTACTCACAGGAGAACGAGCATGAGTGCATCCCTGCGCAGCATCGACGGTCAGGACGAAGCCACCATTCTGCGTGAAATCCAGAGCGCGCTGCGCGACCTGCGCTTCGGCGCGGTGGAGATCACCGTGCACAACGCCCAGGTGGTGCAGATCGAACGCAAGGAGAAGTTCCGCCTGCAGCAGCCCGGCAACAAGTCCGGCTGACACCGCATCACTTCAAAAACTAGAAAAATGCCAATCGGGAGCTTCACCATGTCCATCCGCCGTTATGCGCTTGCCGCCCTGGCCAGTGCGGTTTTTGCCGGTTCCGCGATCGCCAAGGACTACGAACTGCTGAACGTGTCCTATGACCCGACCCGCGAGCTGTACCAGCAGTACAACGCCGAGTTCATCAAGCACTGGCAAGCCGCCCACCCGGGCGACAAGGTGAAGATCCAGCAGTCCCACGGTGGTTCGGGCAAGCAGGGGCGCGCGGTGATCGACGGCCTGCGCGCCGACGTGGTGACCCTGGCCCTGGCCGGTGACATCGACGAGATCGCCAAGCTCGGCAAGACCCTGCCGGAGGACTGGCAGAAGCGCCTGCCGGACGCCAGCACGCCGTACACCTCGACCATCGTGTTCCTGGTGCGCAAGGGCAACCCGAAAGGCATCAAGGACTGGGGCGACCTGATCAAGAAGGATGTCTCGGTCATCACCCCCAACCCGAAAACCTCCGGCGGCGCCCGCTGGAACTTCCTCGCCGCCTGGGCCTATGGGCTGAAGACCGGCGGTAGCGAAGACAAGGCCAAGGCTTACGTGCAGGAGCTGTTCAAGCACGTGCCGGTGCTCGATACCGGCGCCCGTGGCTCGACCATCACCTTCGTCAACAACGGCCAGGGCGATGTGCTGCTGGCCTGGGAAAACGAGGCCTTCCTGGCGCTGAAGGAAGACGGCGGCGCCGACAAGTTCGAGATCGTCGTGCCTTCGCTGTCGATCCTGGCCGAGCCACCGGTGGCGGTGGTCGACAAGAACGCCGAAAAGAAGGGCAACGAGAAGATCGCAGAGGAGTACCTCAAGCACCTGTACAGCCCCGCTGGCCAGAAGATCGCCGCGCAGAACTTCTACCGTCCGCGTGACGCGAAGGTCGCCGCCGAATTCGGCCAGCAGTTCCCGAAACTGGACCTGGTGACCATCGACAAGGACTTCGGTGGCTGGAAGACTGCACAGCCGAAGTTCTTCAATGATGGCGGTGTGTTCGACCAGATCTATCAGGCACAGTGATCGGTAGTTCCGCCAGTGTCTGGGTATGTTGTGGGAGCGGGCTTGCCCCGCGATGGCGTCGGTAAGCCCACCATCGTAATCGCGGGGCAAGTCGCACCGGCGCACCGCCGCTCCCACGCTTACCACCGTTTCACCCTTCAGTAGCCTGCATGGGCCCGGGAGCGCTCCCGGGCTTCGTGCGTTCAACCAGGGACCTTTATGTCACGTCGCATTTCCCCCGTCATACCCGGCTTCGGGCTGACGCTGGGCTACACCTTGGTGTACCTCAGCCTGATCGTGCTGATACCGCTGGCCGCCATGTTCGTGCATGCCGCGCAGCTCACCTGGGAGCAGTTCTGGAACATCATCAGCGCACCACGGGTGCTGGCCGCGCTGAAGCTGAGTTTCGGCACCGCCCTGTTCGCCGCCATCATCAACGGCGTGATCGGCACCCTGCTGGCCTGGGTGCTGGTTCGCTACACCTTCCCCGGGCGCAAGGTCATCGACGCGATGATCGACCTGCCGTTCGCCCTGCCCACCGCCGTTGCCGGTATCGCCCTGACCGCGCTGTACGCCCCGGCGGGCTGGGTCGGCCAGTTCGCCACCGACCTCGGTTTCAAGATCGCCTACACGCCGCTTGGCATCACCCTGGCGCTGACCTTCGTCACCCTGCCGTTCGTGGTGCGCACGGTGCAGCCTGTGCTGGCCGACATCCCGCGTGAGGTCGAGGAGGCCGCTGCCTGCCTGGGCGCCAGGCCCTTGCAGGTGTTCCGCCATGTGCTGGCGCCGGCTCTGCTGCCGGCCTGGCTGACCGGCTTCGCCCTGGCTTTCGCCCGGGGCGTGGGCGAGTACGGTTCGGTGATCTTCATCGCCGGCAACATGCCGATGAAGACCGAGATCCTGCCGCTGCTGATCATGGTCAAGCTCGACCAGTACGACTACACCGGCGCCACTGCCATCGGCGTGCTGATGCTGGTGGTTTCCTTCATCCTGCTGCTGCTGATCAACCTGCTGCAGCGGCGCATCGAAACCCCTTGAAGGAGGCCGGCAATGTCTAGTCAACCCATGAGTGCAACCGCCGCCAACGCCGCACGACGCAGCAGCGCCACCTCGCGCCGGGTGCTGATCGCCCTGGCCTGGATCGTCTTCGCGCTGTTCCTGGCGCTGCCGTTGGTGATCGTGGTGTCGCAGGCACTGAAGAACGGCTTCGGCACGTTCTTCGACGCGATCTTCGAGCCCGACGCGCTGTCCGCGCTCAAGCTGACCCTGCTGGCGGTGGCCATCTCGGTGCCGCTGAACCTGGTGTTCGGTGTGTCTGCTGCCTGGTGCGTGAGCAAGTACACGTTCCGCGGCAAGAGCCTGCTGGTCACCCTGATCGACCTGCCGTTCTCGGTATCGCCGGTGATCGCCGGCCTGGTCTATGTGCTGATGTTCGGTGCGCAGGGCCTGTTCGGGCCGTGGCTGCAGGACCACGATATCCAGATCGTCTTCGCCCTGCCGGGCATCGTCCTGGCGACCATCTTCGTCACCGTGCCGTTCGTCGCCCGTGAACTGATTCCGCTGATGCAGGAGCAGGGCACCCAGGAAGAGGAGGCCGCGCGCCTGCTGGGCGCCAACGGCTGGCAGATGTTCTGGCACGTCACGCTGCCGAACATCAAATGGGGCCTGATCTACGGCGTGGTGCTGTGCACCGCCCGGGCCATGGGCGAGTTCGGCGCGGTGTCTGTCGTGTCGGGCCATATCCGTGGCGTCACCAACACCTTGCCGCTGCACGTGGAGATCCTCTACAACGAGTACAACCATGTCGCGGCCTTCAGCGTGGCCAGCCTGCTGCTGATCCTGGCGCTCTTCATCCTGCTGCTCAAGCAGTGGAGCGAGAACCGTATTAACCGCCTGCGCCACAGCGCCGCGGAGGAATGATTCATGTCGATCGAAGTTCGTAACGTCAGCAAGCGCTTCAACAGCTTCCAGGCCCTGGACAACATCAACCTGGATATCCACAGCGGCGAGCTGGTGGCCCTGCTCGGCCCGTCCGGCTGCGGCAAGACCACCCTGCTGCGCATCATCGCCGGCCTCGAGACCCCGGATGACGGCAGCATCGTGTTCCATGGCGAGGACGTGTCCGGCCATGACGTGCGTGATCGCAACGTCGGTTTCGTGTTCCAGCACTACGCACTGTTCCGCCACATGAGCGTGTTCGACAACGTCGCCTTCGGCCTGCGCATGAAGCCCAAGGGCGAGCGCCCGAGTGAGAGCAAGATTGCCGAGAAGGTCCATGAGTTGCTGAACATGGTCCAGCTCGACTGGTTGTCCGATCGCTACCCCGAGCAGCTGTCCGGTGGCCAGCGCCAGCGTATCGCCCTGGCCCGTGCCCTGGCGGTGGAGCCCAAGGTATTGCTGCTCGACGAGCCGTTCGGGGCGCTGGATGCCAAGGTGCGCAAGGAGCTGCGCCGCTGGCTGGCGCGCCTGCACGAGGACATCAACCTGACCTCGGTGTTCGTCACCCACGACCAGGAAGAGGCCATGGAAGTCGCCGACCGTATCGTGGTGATGAACAAGGGCGTGATCGAGCAGATCGGCTCTCCGGGTGAGGTGTACGAGAAGCCGGCCAACGACTTCGTCTACCACTTCCTTGGCGACTCCAACCGTCTGGCTTTGAGCGAGGGCCATCATGTGCTGTTCCGGCCGCACGAAGTGTCGCTGTCTCGGCATGAGACCGAGGGGCACCATGCCGCCGAGGTGCGCGATATCCGGCCGCTGGGTGCAACCACGCGGGTGACGCTGAAGGTGGAAGGGCAGAGCGAGCTGATCGAGGCCGAGGTGGTCAAGGATCACGACAGCCTGGCCGGGCTGGCGCGGGGGGAAACGCTGTTCTTCCGGCCGAAGGTGTGGCAGAAGGTGACGGATATCTGAGCTGGCGCTTGCGATGAAAAACCCGGGCATGGTCCCGGGTTTTTTATTGCCTGAGCGCGATCGAGGGCGAAGCCCTCGCCGCGAACCGATGCCTTGAACGAATATTTTGAATGCCGATAAAGCATCGTTCGCGAGCTGTTTTGCTGCAGGCCAAGAACGGCGCGGGCTGTGGGCAGTCGATCAAAATAAATATTCCAAAAATATCTAACTTTACGTTTAAACATTGCTTTATGAACTAAGCCTCTGGCACTGATGATTCAGCCACACACCTGAATCAACACCCCAGGAGCCTCAAGCAATGGGTAATGTCCAGACCTCCGCCCGGGCCTACGACCAGCCTTGGCGCCCCGCGCCAGGGGAGCTCGTCGAGCTTGGCCGCACCCTGCGCTTGCCGCTCGCGCAACTGCGCCTGCAACGCACGCCGGTCAGCGGCTTGAAGCGTAGCGACAAGCTGGCGCTGGGCCTGCTGGTGCTGGTGCTGCATGGCGCGGTGGCGTACTGGGTCAGCCACCAGCCGACCCCTGAGCTGCCGGTCATCCCGCCGAAGATTCCGCCCATGACCATCGAGTTCGCCGCGCCAGCGCCACCGGTGGCCGAGCCGCCACCGCCGGCCCCTGTGGTCCAGCCGCCGCCACCGCCACCGGTGGTCGACGAACTGGCCGCCAAGCCTGCGCCCAAGCCGGTCCCCAAACCCAAGCCGCTGCCCAAGCCCGTGGCCAAGCCGCAGCCCAAGCCAGTCGAGGCGCCACCGCCGACATCGGTCGCCGCGCCAGCACCCCCGGCGCCGGCACCTGCGCCACCCGCGCCGGCTCCGGTGACCCCTGCCTCGGCCAACGCCGCGTACCTGAAGAACCCGGCGCCGGAGTATCCGCAGATGGCCCAGCGCCGCGGCTGGGAAGGCACCGTGCTGCTGCGCGTGGAGGTGCTGCCCAGTGGCAAGCCGGGGCAGATCCAGATCCAGAAGAGCAGTGGCCGCGATGCCCTGGACGCCGCCGCGCTGGCCGCGGTGAAACGCTGGAGCTTCGTCCCGGCCAAGCAGGGCGACGTGGCCCAGGTGGGCTGGGTCAGCGTACCGATCGATTTCAAGCTTCGTTAACTTGCGACCGCATACAGGAAGGACTTCATCATGAGCTTGTTGGCATCTCCCCTCGAATCCGTTGAAAGCGCGGTCATCTGGCTGCTGGTCGGCTTCTCCGTCGCCACCTGGGCGCTGGCCCTGGTCAAGGTCGTGCAGTTCGTGCGCCTGAAAAACCAGGACAAGCGCTTCCACCAGCAGTTCTGGGCCGCCTCCAGCCTCGACTCCGCCGCCGAGCCCGCCCACGACCTGCCCGGCCCGGCCGCCCGTGTCGCCCAGGCGGGCTTTGCAGCGATCGCGGTTGGCGAGCCTGGTCAGGCCAGTGACCTCAGCCAGGCGATCAACCACCAGGATCGCCTGGAGCGCGCCCTGCGCCAGCAGATCGTCCGCGAGCGCCGTTCGCTGGAGACCGGCCTGGCCGTGGTCGCCAGTATCGGCAGCACCTCGCCGTTCATCGGCCTGTTCGGCACCGTGTGGGGCATCATGGAAGCCCTCAAGGGCATCAGCGCGGCGGGCTCGGCGAGCCTGGAAACCGTGGCCGGCCCGATCGGCGCGGCGCTGGTCGCCACCGGCGTGGGTATCGCCGTCGCGGTGCCGGCGGTGCTGGTCTACAACTACTTCCTCCGTCGCCTGAAGCTGACCGCGGCGGACCTCGACGATTTTGCCCATGACTTCTACAGCCTGGCGCAGAAGAGTGCCTTCCGCGTGCTGGTGCACCCCGCCGTGCAGCGCCAACACACCGGCTTCACCCAACCGGTGAAGGAGGCCTCCTGACATGGCCTTCTCGACCCAGGACAGCGATGAAGTGTTGAGTGAAATCAACGTCACGCCATTGGTGGACGTCATGCTGGTGCTGTTGGTGGTGTTCATCGTCACCGCGCCGTTGCTGACCAATGCCATCCCGATCAACCTGCCCAAGACCGAGGCCGTCGCCCCGGTGGAGCAGAAGGACCCGCTGGTGGTGAGCATCGACGGCAGCGGCAAGCTGTTCATCAACAAGGACGAGATCCAGCCGGACTTGCTGGAGACCAACCTAAAGGCTGCCAAGGACAAGGACGCCGAGCTGCGTGTGCAGTTGCAGGCCGACGATGGTGTGAACTACGGCGAGGTCGCCCGCGCGATGGCGGCGATCGAGCGTGCCGGGATCAGCAAGCTGGCGGTGATCACCGCGCGCTGACCGACGATACCCTCTTCAGGCAAGTGCTTCGGGGCCATTTTCCTTGGCAGGGGATGGCCCTTTTTTTATTGGAGACGCGGATTTGAAGCCTTTCGCGATCCCTGTAGGAGCAGGACTTAGCACGGTGCAAGACAGTTGCTTTCTGGAATTCTGGTTATTAATAAATAGCTTCTTATTCCTTTACGAATATAACCCCCTCCCTATACTTGCACCCAAGCACGCAAACTTCCGGAGGCGTCCCCATGCGCAATGAGTCGATTCGTTACCTGATTGTGCCGGGCTGGCAAGGATCGCCAGACAACCATTGGCAAAGTCACTGGCAGCGCAGCCTGCCCAACAGCGCCCGGGTCGAGCAGCACGACTGGCTGACCCCGCAGCGGCGCGATTGGGTGCAGGCCCTGGAGCAGGCGATTGCCGCCGAACGCTCGCCGGTAATTCTCATCGCCCACAGCCTGGGCTGCATCACGGTCGCCCATTGGGCAGCCCAGGCCAGCCCCGAGCTGCTGTGCCGAGTACGTGGCGCACTGCTGGTGGCGCCGGCGGATGTCGAGCGGCCGACCTGCGCGCCGGCCCTGCGCAATTTCGCGCCGATTCCACTGCAGGCCCTGCCGTTCCCCAGCCAGGTGGTCAGCTCCGACAACGACCCGGCGGTGAGTGTGCCGCGCGCGTTGTACCTGGCCCAGGCCTGGGGTGCCGAGGCTGGGCTGCTGGCTGATGCCGGGCACATCAACGTCAAGTCCGGCCATGAGCGCTGGGAACAGGGCTTCGCCTACCTCTACCGCCTGCAGGCCCGTGTCGATCAGCGCGCGCTGCGCCGCGCCTGATCCGCCGGTTTTTTCGAACGAGTCGAATCCCCGGTCGCGTGCGACCGGGGCGGGAGTATTCCATGACGTTTCACACTGCTTTCGGCCAGCCTTTGCTGACTTTCCCCGAATTGGACAAGAGCCCGTTGAGCATTCGCGCCAAGGCGCTGGTGTTCGTCGATCCTCGCTCCCAGGCGTTGCGCCAGGCCCTGGAGCGGCTGGCGCCACAACCCTTGCCCGTGCTGATCCGTGGCGAGACCGGCACCGGCAAGGAATTGCTGGCCCGGCAGATCCACCGCGCCAGTGACCGCGGCGGGTTGTTCGTGTCGGTCAACTGCGCGGCCATCAGCCCGACCTACGCCGATGCCGAGCTGTTCGGCTACAGTGCCGCTACCCAGGGCGGCACCGCCAGCAGTCGAGCCGGCTGGTTCGGCTCGGCCAACGGCGGAACGCTGTACCTGGACGAGATCGCCGACCTGCCCCTGGCGATCCAGGGCAAGCTGCTGGCCGCCCTGGAGAACCGCGAGGTAACCCGGGTCGGCGCCACCCAGCCGCAGGCGGTCGATGTGCGGCTGGTGGCCGCTTCCAGCATCGACCTGGCCCAGGCCGTGCGCGCCGGGCGCTTCAACGAACGGCTCTACCATTACCTGCACGAGGGTGAGCTCGAGCTGCCGGCATTGCGTGATCGGGTCGGCGATATCCTGCCGCTGGCCGAGTACTTCGTCGGTATCTACAGCGTGCGCCTGGATCGGCCGTTGCCCCTGATCAGCGAGGCTGCCCAGCAGGCGCTGGAGGCCCATGCCTGGCCGGGCAATACCCGTGAGCTGGAGAACATCATCCACTTTGCCCTGCTGGTCAGCGACGGCGAGGAAATCCTCCCGGCGCACCTCGACCTTCCGGATACCGCACCCTTGGCCAGCCTGGCCCGTCAGCTCGCGCAACTGGGTGCCAGTCGGGAGCCGCAAACCGTGGCCGAACTGCGCGGGTTGCTGAACACCGCCTTGGCGCAATTGGGCGAAGCCGCGCCGTAGAGCAGTGCGTGGCCGCTCATAAGCAAAGGCGGTGATGGCGATTTGTTTTTGGAATAAGCAGCTAATCAAAAGATATTTTTACGGAATAAAAAATCTCGGTATTGTCCGTTGCACGCCCACCCGAACGGATGGGCACCCGACTCGCCATCTGCGATGGCCCAGCTTTAGAACAAGGATCACCATGAAAAAGACCCTGCTGACCACCGCCCTGGCCGCCGCCCTTTCGTTTGCTGGCCTGGCCAATGCCGCCGAGAAACTGGTGGTCGCCGCCACACCCGTGCCGCATGCCGAAATCCTCGAGCTGATCAAGCCGACCCTGGCCAAAGAGGGCGTGGACCTGGAAATCAAGGTCTTCACCGACTACGTCCAGCCCAACGTGCAGGTCGACCAGAAGCGCCTGGACGCCAACTACTTCCAGACCCTGCCGTACCTGAAGAACTTCAACGAAGGCAAGGGCACCCACCTGGAAACCGTGATCGGTGTGCACGTCGAGCCGTTCGGTGGCTACTCGAAGAAGGTCAAGAGCCTGACCGAGCTGAAGGACGGCGCCACTGTCGCCATTCCCAACGAAGGTAGCAACAGCGGCCGCGCCCTGCTGCTGCTGCAGAAGGCTGGCCTGATCACCCTGAAGGATCCGAAGAACGCCCTGGCCACGCCGAAAGACATCGCCGAGAACCCGAAGAAGCTGAAGTTCAAGGAGCTCGAGTCGGCCATGCTGCCGCGTGTGCTGGACCAGGTCGACCTGGACATGATCAACACCAACTACGCGCTGGAAGCCGGCCTGAACCCGGCCAAGGATGCGCTGGTGATCGAAGGCAGCGACTCGCCTTACGTTAACTTCCTGGTCGCCCGCCCGGACAACAAGGACAGCGAGGCCATCCAGAAGCTGGCCAAGGCGCTGACCAGCCCGGAGGTGAAGGCGTTCATCGAGAAGAAATACAGCGGTGCGGTACTGCCGGCGTTCTGATACGCGAACTGGTACGAAAAACGCCGACGCATTTTGCGTCGGCGTTTTTGTTTGGGCTGGCTTGAAGAGGGGGCGGCAGGTTCGGCCCTATCGCGGGGCAAGCCCGCTCCCACAGGTGCCTCACATTTGTGAGAACAAGCTGCGTGGGAGCGGGCTTGCCCCACGATGACGTCCTCAGCGCTGACTGGCCAGCGCCCGGCGCAGGGCCAGGAGCCACAGCAGTTGTTCATTCGAAGCAGGCAAGCAGGGGCTGTTCATCGTTGTCTTCCTTGTTTTGAATGTGATGGCCGTGCAAGTCACAGTTTGAAACCCCTTGGAGGGGAAAATGCTCGGAAAGGTCCGTGTGGGATGAAGGAAATCTCTGAGCGTCACTGGGCGGTGATATAGATATGCAATAAAGATATTTATAAAAATATTTTTATACCTTTAGAGTCTAGGGGTCGTGCTTACCGGCACAGCGCCACTATTCGTGAAACGACGCCGAGCCACCCTCGTGCCGACCCTGGACCTGCCCCATGCCGTACCTTCGTGACCCCGTGTCGAGGCTCCTTCCATGAGCTTCGACACCGCTTTCATGCTTAGCACACTGCCGGCCTTCTTCAAGGCCGTTGGCGTGACCCTGCAAGTCGGGGCGATCGCCATCGTCACCTCGTTGCTGGTGGCGCTGCTCAACGCGACGATCCTGGTGTTGCGCACGCCGTACCTGTGGCGCCTGGTCAAGGGCTACGTGGAACTGGCCCGCAACACACCGCTGCTGATCCAGCTGTTCTTCGTCTACTTCGCCTTGCCGAGCCTGGGGCTGAAGGTGTCCGGCTTCGCCGCCGCGATCATCACCCTGACGTTCATGGGCGGCGCCTATCTCACCGAGGTGCTGCGCGCCGGGGTAGAAGCAGTGCCGCGGGCGCAACTGGAGTCCGGGCGCTCCATCGGGCTCTCCGAGGGCCAGCTGCTGCGCCATGTGATCCTGCCCCAGGCTGGCATCCTCAGCCTGCCGGCACTGTTCGCCAACTTCGTCTTCCTGCTCAAGGAAACCACCGTGGTGTCGGCGGTGGCGGTGCCGGAGATCCTCTACACCACCAAGAACTACATCGCCCTGTACTACAAGACCTACGAAATGCTCGCCGTGCTGACCCTGCTCTGCGTGCTGATCTTCCTGCCGCTGTCGCTGCTGCTGCGCTACCTGGAACGGAGGCTGCAACATGGCCAGTTCGGGCATTGAGCTGCTGCTGGTTTCGCTGCCGCAACTGGCCACGGGCGCCGGGCAGACCCTGGCGATCTCGGCCCTGGGCATTCTGTTCGCCACCCTCGGCGGTGTGCTCTACGGCGTGCTGGCGACCCTCGGCAAGCGCTGGCTGAACATCCTGCTGCAGGTGTACCTGGAACTGTTCAGGGCGATTCCAGTGCTGGTCTGGCTGTACCTGGTGTTCTTCGGCTTGCCGATCTTCTTCGGCCTGAGCATTCCCAGTTTCTGGTGCGCGGTGCTGGTGCTGGGCCTGTGGGGCGCCAGCGAGGTCGGCGAGGTGGTGCGCGGCGCCTTGCAGTCGCTGCCACGCGGGCAGCGCGAGGCGGGGTTGTCGATCGGCCTGGCCGGCTGGCAGCTGTATGGCTACGTGCTGCTGCCCCAGGCGCTCAAGCGCATGACCCCGCCGATCATCAACCTCTACACGCGGATCATCAAGACCAGCTCGTTGGCGGTGCTGATCGGCGTGGTCGAAGTGATCAAGGCGGGGCAGCAGATCATCGAACGCACCTACGAGTCGGTGCTGATCTACGGCGCGCTGTTCCTGTTCTTCTTTCTTGTCTGCTACCCGCTGTCGGCCGCCTCCCGCGTGCTGGAGCGGCGCTGGGCCCACGCATGAATCCATTGATCGAATTCCAAGGCTTCAACAAGTTCTTCGGCCAGCACCAGGTGCTCGCGGACATCGACCTCAAGGTCCAGTCCGGCGAGGTGGTGGTGATCCTCGGCCCCAGCGGCTGCGGCAAGAGCACCCTGCTGCGCTGCCTCAACGGCCTGGAGGAGGCCCAGGGCGGCAGCCTGCGTCTCGACGGCCAGGAGCTGCTCGGCCCCGACACCGACTGGCGCCAGGTGCGCCAGCGGGTCGGCATGGTGTTCCAGAGCTACCACCTGTTCGGTCACATGAGCGTGCTCGACAACCTGCTGCTGGGCCCGCTGAAGGTGCAGAAGCGCGAACGCCGCGAGGCCCAGGCCCAGGCCGAGGCGCTGCTGGCCCGGGTCGGGTTGCTGGACAAGCGCGACGCTTTCCCCCGCCAGCTCTCCGGTGGCCAGCAGCAACGCATCGCCATCGTCCGTTCGCTGTGCATGAACCCCCAGGTGATGCTGTTCGACGAGGTCACCGCCGCCCTCGACCCGGAGATGGTCAAGGAGGTGCTGCAGGTGATCCAGGGCCTGGCCCGCGAAGGCATGACCCTGCTCATCGTCACCCACGAAATGGCCTTCGCCCGCGCGGTGGCCGACCGCATCGTGTTCATGGAGGCCGGCAGGATCCTTGAACAGAACCACCCCGAGCGCTTCTTCACCCAACCGCAGACCGCACGCGCGCAGCAGTTCCTGGAGAAATTCTCGTTCGTCGAAAGCCTGCCCAAGACACTGCACAAGGAACTGTCATGAAGATTGCCCCGTTCGCCAAACTGCTCGCTCCACTGCTTGGCCTGGCCCTGCTGGCCGGCTGCAACAAGTCCGAAGACCCGGCCAAGCCTGCTGCTGCCTCGCCGGCCTCCAGCTACCTGGAAACCATCAAGGCCCGCGACAAGCTGATCGTCGGTGTGTTCACCGACAAGCCACCGTTCGGCTTCGTCGATGAAAGCGGCCGCTACGTGGGCTTCGACACCGACATCGGCCGTCGCTTCGCCAAGGACCTGCTGGGCGATGAAAGCAAGGTCGAGTTCGTCGCCGTCGAGCCTGCCAGCCGCATTCCGTTCCTGCAGAGCGACAAGGTCGACCTGATCCTCGCCAACATGACCGTCACCCCCGAGCGCAAGGAAGCGGTGGACTTCACCAACCCCAACCTGCGCGTGGCGGTGCAGGCCATCGTCGCCGATGGCAGCCCGGTGCAGAAGCTCGACGACCTGGCCGACAAGACCATTATCGTCACCACCGGCACCACCGCCGATATCTGGCTGACCATGAATCACCCGGACTGGAAGCTGCTGAAGTTCGAGAAGAACACCGAGTCGCTGGCCGCCCTGGCCAATGGCCGTGGCGATGCCTATGCCCAGGACAACCTGATCCTGTTCAGCTGGGCCAAGCAGAACCCGGGCTATCGCGTGCTGCCGCAGCTGCTGGGCGACGAGGCGCCGATTGCTCCGGCGGTGAAGAAGGGCAACACCGAGTTGCGCGACTGGGTGAACAGCGAGCTGGCCAAGCTGGGCGAGGAGAAGTTCCTGCTCAAGCTGTACGACCAGTACGTGCGCAAGGAACTGAGCGACGACACCAAGCCTGAGAGCGTGATCGTCGAGGGCGGCAAGTGGCAGGGTTGATTACCTGAACGGGGCCGCACAGCGGCCCCCTCCGGTCTCAGCGATTTCGCGGCAACCAGTTCAACAGGAAATCATTCACCACCTGCGGATTCTCCAGGCTGGAAATATGCCCGGCGAATGGAATCTGTGCCGCCAAGCATCCAATCAGCTGCGCCATCTCGGCGGACTCCGTTGGTGGCCTTGGAATGTCCTGGTCGCCACAGAGCACGATGGTTCGCTCTCCTGGCAGCTCACCCAGTCGCGCCAGCAGGTCTGGCCGGCCGAAGATCACCCGGCCCATCGGATCGAGGCTGTCCCGGATGGTTTCGGCGCTGCTTGCCTTGAGGTCCGCACGGAAGCATTCGCGCACCTCGGGCACCGTCTGGCCACCGGCATGGAAGAAAATCGGCACCACAACGTCCAGCAACGGGTCTATGAAGGCTCCCGCTTTGCTTGCCGCATCCAGCAAACCGAAATACTTCAGCCGCGTCGGCTCGGGCTCGGCGCCCAGGTAGGTGTCCATCAGCACCAGGCGGTCGACTCGTTCAGGGTGGTCAACGGCCAGCTGCGCGCCCCACATGCCGCCAACCGACAGCCCGACCAGGTGGCACTTCTGGATATCCAGGGCATCGAGCAATGCCAGGTGCTGTCGAGCCAGGGCAGCCATGTCGACGGTACTGGCGGGCGGAGCGGCGGAATCGCCGTGCCCCCACAGCTCAGGCACGATGACCCGGAAGTGCCGTGACAGGGCGTCGATCTGCGGTTGCCACATGGCGGACGACCACAGGTAGCTGTGTCCCAGCAGCACTGGGAAGCCCTGGCCCTGGTCGACATAGCTCATGCGTGCTCCGTCTATCTCGATGAAGAGTTTCTGCATTGCGTGACCTCATGGATTGCGAGAGGGCCGCTGTGTGGCCCCGGTTTCTATCTGGGCACCAGCCGCAACGTGCTCTGCGCCGGAATCACCCCCATCCGCGCCTTGTGATAGCGCCCCTCGATATAGTCCTCGGCCTGATCGCCGTAATGCCGGTCGAACGGCACGCCACTCTGCCCGACGGGGTTGATGGTCAGCGCGGCGCCTGCGTCGGCGAAGTCGATCAACCGGCGGGTTGAAGGACCATAGGTCACCGGCCAGGGCGCCGGGCCGATCTTCGCCGACAGGTTGTTCGGCACCTCGTGGGTGCCGGGCGCGGCGAACGGGCCGACATTGAACAGCAGGTTGAGCGGCTTCCTCACCCCCAGTGGATGGTTGTGGGTGAGGGTGTGGGCCTTGCCCCATTGCCAGCTGGCCGGATCCTTGCCGAATGTCTCGCGCAGGTGCTTGAGGCTGCGTTGCCAGGCCAGGCGCACGATGGCGCCGCGGTCGGTAGGTTCGCTGGCGCCGCGCAGGTTCCACCAGGGCGATGCCGGGTCCGCGGCCAGGCGGGGCAGGGCGGCGTCGATGGCGCGGGTGCTGATCAGCACCGGGAACCAGGTGTCGCCCAGCTCGTCGTGCAGGGCGGCGAACGCCAGTTCGTAGAGGAACTGGTTGAACAGCGTGGCACTGGTGGAGTCCAGCGGATAGTCGCCGCGCCAGGCGGCCAGTTGCTCGACCAGCTCCTTCTCCTCGTCGCCCTGGGCGACGTTGCGCAAGGTGCCGAGCAGCGGCGCCAGGGTACGCGGGCCGTAGTCGGTGCTGGTGTCCAGTTGCAGGGCCTGGCTGTTCTGGGTGTCCCACTTGATGTCCGGGTCGCTCAACTGGCGATCGAGCTGGCGACCGCGGTCAGCCAGGTTGTAGTAGCCGGGCACGGGGATTGCGCCGGGCGGCTGGTAGTTGGCCGAGACGATGTAGCCGCTCGCCGGGTTCTCCTGCTGCGGATTGGCGCTGAACGGGTAGAAGCCCGGCTTGGCGGCCTGGCCGCTGGCACCATCGAGAATGAACGCCGGGTTGACGCCGTCGGGGCGGATCGGCAGGCGCGCCGCGGCCCACCAGCCGATATCGCCCTGGGCATTGGCCCATACCAGGTTCAGCCCCGGCGCCTGGACCTTGGCGGCCGCCTCGCGCATCTTGCCCAGGGTGTCGGCGCGGTTGATCTGGTAGAAGCCCTCGAGTATCGGGTTCTCTGTTTCCAGGAACGCCCACCACATGGCGATGGGCGTCGGGCCTGCGGTATCGCCGAGCACGCTGTTGACGATCGGCCCGTGGGGCGAGCGGCGCAGGGTGATGCTGGCAGGTTCCGCGCCCTTGACCGCGATCTTCTGTTCGATTTTTTCCAGTGGCTGCCAGCGGCCATCGACCATCACCTGCTCGGGGTCCTGCGGATTGGTCCGCTCCGCGATCAGGTCAACGTCGTCGTTCTGGAACATGGTCAGGCTCCAGCCGAAGTCGCGGTTGTGGCCGAGCAGGGCGAACGGGTTGAGCGCCTGGAAGTAGCCATACAGGTTGAAACCCGGCGCCGACAGCTCCGCCTCGTACCAGATTGCCGGCACGGCGAAGCTGATGTGCGGATCGCCCGCCAGCAGCGGCCGGCCACTGCGGGTGCGGCTGCCAGCCACGGCCCAGGCGTTGCTGCCTTCGAACTGCGGGATCCCGGCATCGCCCAGGGCGTCGTGACTCAGCCGCGCCAGCTGCTCCAGGCTGCGCCAGTCGGCGGCGGCCAGAGGGGGGGCCACGGCGCCGTCGGGCTGCCAGTCAAGGTCGAAGATCTTCAGGTAGTCGGGGCCGAGCTGGTCGCGGATGTAGGTCAGCGCGGGGTCGGTACGAAACGCCGCGGCGAAGCTGTAGGCGAGGTAGCCGGCGATGCTCAGGGTGTCCTCGGCGGTGAAGGGGCGTGGCGGGATGCCGAGCAGGTCGAACTCCATGGGTTTGGGATGGCCGGCCTGCCACTGGTTGATGCCGTCCAGGTAAGCCTGCAGCGCCTGCCAGGCCGGCGACTGGCGGTCCTGGCGCTGCGCCATGAGGGCCGCCTGGTCGCGGATGCGCAGGCTGCGGAACAGGGTGTCGGTGGGCAGCAGCTTCTCGCCCAGCACCTCGGCCAGCTCGCCACGGGCCAGGCGTCGCATGATCTCCATCTGGAACAGACGGTCCTGGGCGTGCACGTAGCCCAGGGCGCGGTACAGGTCCTGCTCGTTCTGCGCCTGCAGGTGCGGCACGCCGCGGGCATCGAAACGCACGCTGACCGGCGCCTGCAATCCGCCGACGGCCACCTCGCCGTCACGTTGCGGCTGCTTGCCGCGCACGTACCAGTAACCGGTGCCTGCGGCGGCCACTGCGATCACCACCGCCAGCAAGGTCAGGCTGCGCTTCATCGAGACTCCTTGTGCACTCGAACGAGAAAATATGGTCCGATCATCGGCGGATTCGCGAACTGAGCATAGTCCCCTGGAAGGAGTTTCCATGTCCCTCAGCGAAAAACAGAAAATGCTGGCAGGCCAGCTCTACCATGCCGGCTGTCCCGAGCTGCAAGCCGAACAGGCGGCCAACCGCCACTGGATGCACCGCTACAACAACAGTGTCGATCAGCCCAACGAGGCGCGTCATGGCCTGTTGGAGGAGCATTTCGGCAGTGTGGGCAGCGGCGTGGTGATCCGCCCGCCATTCCATTGCGACTACGGCTACAACATCAGTGTGGGCACCAACACCTTCATGAACTTCAACTGCGTGATTCTCGACGTGCTTCCTGTGCGGATCGGTGCCGATTGCCAGATCGCCCCGGCGGTACAGATCTACACCGCCGACCACCCGCTGGACCCGGCGCTGCGCCGCAGTGGCCTGGAAAGCGGGCGCCCGGTGATCATCGGCGACAATGTCTGGATCGGCGGCGGGGCAATCATCCTGCCTGGGGTGACCATCGGTGATAACGCCGTGGTCGGCGCCGGCAGCGTGGTGACCCGGGATGTGCCGGCGGGGGCGGTGGTGGTAGGCAATCCGGCACGGGTGCGTCAGCCGGTCCAAGGGCAATAGCAGCCGACGGCCAGGGTATTGGATGCCTGCACCCGGCGGCCTTCATTCAGCGCCGTGAGGATCGGTTCGATGAAGCTGTTGTTGGAGTTGCACACCGCCCCTTCGCTGTAGGGGCCGAAGTAGGCGAGATTACCGTCGTGGTCCCAGATCGCCACGGCGGGGCTGGCGGGCAGGTGCTCGCTGCCGGGTAGGCTGGTAAGGGGCTTGAGTGTTCCCAGGTTGGCTGGCAGTTGGCCGTGGCTGCCAGGTTTTTGCAAGACATGGAAGCTGACCCCGAGCGGCGCGAAGCGCTCGAGCAGCTCGCCCAGGTGCTGCTGGTTGCCGACGTTGCACGGGCAGGCCGGGTCCCAGAAGTGCACCACGCGGATCGGGCCCGGACCTGCCAGTTCGGGGGGCAGGCGCAGCTGGCTGCCATCGAAGAAGGTGGTCTGGTTGTCGAAGGTGCGCAGGTAGCGGGACTGGAAGCTGTCGTAGGCCCACCAGAGGGTGGTGGCGCAGAGCAGCAGTGCAAGTAATGTGATAAATCGCTTCGCCATGGGGGCCTTGGCACGAGGTCGCACTGTTCATCGGAGGAGGGGCCAAGCTTGCCATGGCGCGGCTCAGAGCTGAATATCGCAGATCAATAATTGCTTCACACTGGATGTACCGATGCCCGCCAGCTTCAATCCCGACCAGTTGCGTACCAGCCTGTCGCCCCTTGCTGATCGCCAGCCGTTGTCCGCCCAGGGCCAGGCCTACCAGCGCTTCTACGGCCTGGATCTACCCGCGCGCAGTTGGCTGGGTGGCTTCCGCGTGGCGGGCTTCGATCTGGTCGGACAGCTCTGGCTGCCGGAGCAACCGGTGGCGACAGTGTTCCTGCTGCACGGCTATTACGATCACATGGGCCTGTACCGGCATGTGATCGCCTGGGCATTGGGCCAGGGCTACGCGGTGATCGGTTGCGACCTGCCCGGCCATGGCCTGTCCAGCGGCGAGCGGGCCAGCATCGACGATTTTGGCATCTACCAGCAAGTGCTCGATGCGCTGTTCGAGCAGGCCCGCCTGCTGGAGCTGCCACGCCCTTGGCATCTGTGTGGACAGAGCACCGGTGGGGCAATCGTGGTCGATCACCTGCTGCATCAGGGCGAACGCAGCCCGGCCGACGGCCAGGTGATCCTGCTCGCGCCCCTGGTGCGCCCGCGTGCCTGGCACTGGTCGAAACTGAGCTATCGGGTGCTGCGCCACTTCGTCAACGGCATCGAGCGGCGCTTCAGCGAGAACACCAACGACCCGGCTTTCCTGCCCTTCCTTGAGGCCGATCCGCTGCAGCCACGGCGCCTGCCGACCGCCTGGGTCGGGGCGCTGATGAAGTGGGTCCGGCGTATCGAAGCCGCGCCGCGCAGCACACGCCAGCCCCTGATCGTGCAGGGCGAGGCGGACGGCACGGTGGACTGGCCCTACAACCTCAAGGTGCTCAAGGCCAAGTTCGCCGAACCGCAGATCCTCATGCTGCCCGAAGCGCGGCATCACCTGGCCAACGAGCTGCCCGGCATTCGCCAGCGCTATTTCGACTTCATCGGCCAGCGCCTGGGCTGATCACTTCAGCTCGGCGGCGTTCTGGCCCACGGCCAGGGCGGCGCGTACCGCGGCCACCGCTGCCTTGTAGTAGGCCTGGCCTTCGGCGGATTCAGCGAAGGTGGCGAATTCCTCCAGCTCGGCGTCCGACAGGTCGCGATAGACGTACAGCAGGGTATTGTTCAGGTCTTCGCCGACCTGGTTCATCAGGCGCTGGCGCTGGCCATCGAGCAGGTTCTGCGCCTGGCCGCCACCGAACAGGCCGGGCAGCATCGAGCTCAGGCTGTCGGCCGCCACGCCGGCGATCGCCAGGCTGACCTCGGCGCCGGCTTCGCGGGCCGGCAGGGCCTGGGCCAGGTGGCCGACGATCAGCAGGCGGTTGTCGCTGGCCTGGACCTTCGGCAGGCCCTTGGCGTTCTTGGCCAGCTGGTCCTTGCGCGTGGCCAGCAGCTCGGCGGCCACCACCTTGCGCCCCAGCGGTGACTGGAAGAATGCCAGGGCCGGCGAGGGGTTGGGCAGGTTGGCGCGCAGTTGCGCCTGGGCCCGGCGGTCCATGGCCTGGGCCTGGAAGCGCTGGTTGCTGTTGTTGACCAGCGCCTGGTAGACGGCAGGCGGCAGGCTGTTGCGGTAGCGCTGCTGGGCGGCGCTCACGGCATCGTTGAAATGGGCGCGCTGGTCGGGCCAGCCGGCGGCCTTGTACAGCTGATCGAGGCTGTCTGCCCAGACAGGCATGGTGCAGATCATCAGCAGAAGCAGGGAAAACAGACGGCGCATTCAGGACTCCTGTCGGCAGGCCGCTATTGTCCTAGGCGTGGCGGGGCTTTGTCGAGTCGCCAGCGGCGCTTCCTGACCAAGTGGCGCTGTGCGAGCGATTGGCGAATGGCTATGATGCGCCATGCACACGCCTTTCGAACATTCGCTGCTGTCGACGATCGTCGACGACCTGGCCACCCGTGGCTGGTCGCAGCAACCTCTCTTCCTGCCCGACGCGCTGTCGCGCGCGCTGGCGGCCGAATGCCGTCGCCGTCACGCCGAGGGCGAACTCAACCCGGCCAGCGTCGGTCGCGGCGCCGCGCAGGAGATCCGCGAGGCGATCCGTGGCGACCAGATCCAGTGGCTCGACCCCGGCGAGTCGGAGGTCTGCGACCGCTACCTGGGCGCGATGGACAGCCTGCGCCAGGCCATCAACCAGGGCTTGTTCCTGGGGCTTGAGGACTTCGAGTGCCATTTTGCGCTGTATCCCCCGGGGGCTTTCTACAAGCGCCATCTCGACCGCTTCCGTGACGACGACCGGCGCATGGTATCGGCCGTGTTCTACCTCAATGAAGGTTGGCAACCGGAGGATGGCGGGCAACTGCGGATGTTCCTGCAGGACGGTGTCGAGCACGACGTACAGCCGGTGGCGGGCAGCCTGGTGGTGTTCCTGTCGGGTGAAGTGCCGCACGAAGTGCTCCCGGCCGGGCGTGAGCGCCTGTCGTTGACCGGCTGGTTCCGGCGCCGTGGCAATGACCCGTTCTGAGCGGCCGAAAGTACTGGTCAGTGCCTGCCTGCTGGGCCAGCCAGTGCGCTATGACGGGCGTGCCAGTGGTCATCCCGACGTCTTGCAGCGCTGGCAGGCCGAAGGCCGGGTG
Organism: Pseudomonas sp. TE6283; assembly: GCF_054060555.1. NCBI lineage: Bacteria > Pseudomonadati > Pseudomonadota > Gammaproteobacteria > Pseudomonadales > Pseudomonadaceae > Pseudomonas > Pseudomonas sp. TE6283. The sequence goes on along the minus strand of NZ_JBSSDH010000002.1, from coordinate 166,331 downwards.
GTGCCGCTGTGCCCGGAGGTGGCCGGTGGCCTGCCGACGCCGCGCCCGCCTGCGGAAATTCCGGGCGGGCAGGGCGTTCAGGTACTGGATGGGCAGGCGCGGGTGCTGACGGTGTCCGGCGACGATGTCAGCGAGGCGTTCCTGGCCGGGGCCCGACTGGCGCTGGAGCTGGTGCGCCGGCATGGCATCCGTGTGGCGGTGCTCAAGTCTGGCAGCCCGTCGTGTGGCAACCTGCAGACCTATGACGGCAGCTTCAGCGGTGTGAAGGTGGCGGGGGAAGGGGTGACCACGGCCTTGCTGCGTCGCGAAGGGGTACGCGTGTTCAGCGAGCTGGAGCTGGAAGACGCGCAGCGAGCGTTGGCCAAGGTCTGATCGCGGGGCAAGCCCGCTCCCACGCAATGGTGACCATGACGGCAGCGTGGGAGCGGGCTTGCCCCGCGATGCGGTGTTACTGTCCGGTGGTCGCCTGCTTGGTGCCCTTGAACCATTTGCTTTCCAGGTCGGCCAGACGGCCATCATCCTCGATCCGCTGCAGGGCATTGTTCACAGCCGTCTCGAAAGCTGGATTGCCCTTCTGGTACGGGATCACCAGTTTCTGGCCGGCCAGGGTACGAATGGCGTCGAGCTTGTCGCTCAGTTCGGCGTCTTGCTGGTTGAAGGTCATGTCGAATTTGCCGCTTTCCACTCCAGGCAGCACCTCTTCGGCGACGGTCTCGACGAACTCGGCCCGCACATCCAGCTCCTTGGCCAGGGCCTGCCCCAACTCGATCTCGAAGCCGGTCAGGTGTTCGTTCTCCTTGAACGCATAGGGTGGCGCGTCGCCAAGCACGGCGATGCGAAGTTCGCCACGGTCGTTGATTTCGTCGATCAGTTCGGCCTGGGCCAATGGGCTGAACAGTGCCGCCAGCAGAATGCCAATGGTCAAACGCATGAGTGCCCCTTTCTTGTTCGGCAGATGAAGTGCATTCGCCGTGGCTTTCTCGTCTGCCCCGGTCGAACGCAGCCTAAGACCTCCAGGTCGCGGCAAGGTTTTCTTCTGCCCTGAAATATTTCTGTCCCTGTTTTTGAACCTCTCCCGGTCGCGTTGGACTATGGTGAAGTACCGCCACACTGCCTTTAAGTGATAGCGGTCAATTGAAGTGAATCACAGGAGAAGTGAATGAAAAGCCTATTTTCGCGTGCTGCCGTCGCCGGTCTGCTGATGGGGGCGTCGGTGTTCGCCAGTGCCGCGGATGCCCTGAAGAGCGAGCAGCCACCGGAAGGCGCCAAGGTCTTCATCGTTTCCCCCGCCGACGGGGCCACGGTCGACAAGACCTTCATCGTCAAGTTTGGCATCGAAGGCATGGACCTCAAGCCCGCGGGTGACCAGACCCCGCACTCTGGCCATCACCACCTGCTGGTGGATGTGGACAAGGCGCCCCTGGCCGACCAGCCGCTGCCCACGAGCCTGATGCCCGAGAACAACGCGCCGCTGCCGGCAGGTCCGCAGGTGCTGCACTTCGGCAAGGCGCAGACCGAGGCGACCATCACCCTCACGCCGGGCAAGCACACCCTGCAGCTGGTGCTGGGCGACAAGTACCACGTGCCGTTCAAGCCAAGCGTCGAGTCGCAGAAGATCACCGTCAACGTGAAGTGACCCGCCGCGCCATCGCCGGCCGGCCCGCTTGCCGGCGATGGGCGCATTGCAGGCCGTTTCAGAACTGCGAGCCAACCACTTCCTGCGCCACGCCCAGAAAAGCCGCCGGCAGTCGCGCCTGGCGCCGTTCCTTCAGGCAGTACAGGTACTCGTGCATCACCGGCGCCTCCTCCAGCGCCAGCACCCGTAGCTCCGGGTTATGCGGCACCTCGTGGCGGGCAATGATGCTGATGCCGATGTTGCGCAGCACCGCCTCGCGGATCGACTCGCGACTACCGATCTCCAGCAAGGCCCCGGCCTTCACATTGGCTTCTTGCATCATCTGCTCGGTCAGCTTGCGGGTGGTCGAGCCCTGCTCGCGCATCAGCAGGCAATGCCCGGCCACCACGTCGATGGACACCGCCTGACGCTGGGCCAGCGGATGATTGCGGTGCACCGCCAGCACCAGCGGGTCGGTGCCCAGCACGCGGCGCACCAGGCGCGCATCTTCCAGCAGTTGTGAAGAGGCGGCGATATCCACCCGATATTCCTCGAGCATCTCCAGCACCTGCTGCGAGTTGCCGATTTCTACCGCCACTTCCACCTGGGGCAGGCGTTCGCGGAAGACCTTCACCAGGTCGAGGATGTAGTAGGGCGCCGTCGCGGCGATGCGCAGGCTGCCCTGGGCCTGGCCGCTGTTGCGCAGCTCGAATTCGATGTCGGCCTCCTGCTGCAGCAGTGCCTTGACCATCGGCAGCAGGCGCACGCCTTCCTCGCTCAGCACCAGGCGCCGGCCACCGCGATAGAACAGCTCGACGTTGTACTGGCCCTCGAGATTGCGTATCTGCGTGGTCACCGTCGGCTGGCTGAGCCCGAGCTTCTTCGCCGCCAGGGTGATGCTGCCCAGGCGGGCCACCATGTAGAAGGCTTTGAGCTCGGCGCTCAGCATTGTGGATAACCTCTGTTCTGCGCTGCGGGCGCCTATTTGCGCAGCAGGCGCAAGCCGTTGAACACCACCAGCAGGCTTACGCCCATGTCGGCGAACACCGCCATCCACATGGTGGCCATGCCGGCAAAGGTGATTGCCAGGAAGATCGCCTTGATGCCCAGGGCCAGCACGATGTTCTGGGTGAGGATCGCCGCGCTTTGGCGCGACAGCCTGACGAACGCCGGGATTTTGCGCAAGTCGTCGTCCATCAACGCCACGTCGGCGGTCTCGATGGCCGTGTCGGTGCCGGCGGCGGCCATGGCGAAGCCGATTTCGGCACGGGCCAGGGCTGGTGCGTCATTGATGCCGTCACCGACCATGCCGACCCGATGGCCCTCGCCGTACAGGCGCTCGATGCTGGCCAGCTTGTCCGCCGGCAGCAGGTTGCCCTCGGCGTGATCAATCCCCACCTGGGCGGCGATGGCCTGGGCAGTGTGGGGATTGTCGCCGGTCAGCATGACTGTCTTGATGCCCAGCTCGTGCAGTTCGGCGATGGCCTGGCGGCTGCTGTCCTTGACCGTGTCGGCCACGGCGAACAACGCCAGCGGGCCGGAGCGGTCGAGCAGCAGCACCACGGTCTTGCCCTGGCGCTCCAGCACATCGAGCTGCGTTTCAAGCTCCGGGGAGCACAGGCCAAGCTCTTCCACCAGGCGATGGTTGCCCAGGTGGTAGGTCTGGCCCCCGATATCACCGCGCACACCGCGACCAGCCAGGGCGGCGAACTCGGTGACCTCGCTCAAGGCCAGACCCTGGCCCTTGGCGAACAGGTCGATGGCACCGGACACCGGGTGGTCGGAGCGGGCGGCCAGGCTGGCGGCCAGGGCCTGGGCACGGCCTTCGAACAGTGGGTCGAGGACCTTGCTGTCGGTCTGCACTGGCTTGCCGTGAGTGATGGTGCCGGTCTTGTCCAGGGCGAGGAAGTCCAGCTTGCGCCCGCCTTCGAGGTACACGCCGCCCTTGATCAGGATGCCCTTGCGCGCCGCCGCGGCCAGGCCGCTGACGATGGTCACCGGGGTCGAGATCACCAGCGCGCACGGGCAGGCCACCACCAGCAGCACCAGGGCGCGGTAGATCCAGTCGAACCAGGCCCCGGCCATGAACAGCGGTGGGATGACCGCCACGGCCAGGGCCACGGCGAACACCACCGGGGTGTAGATGCGCGAGAACTGGTCGACGAAGCGCTGGGTCGGCGCGCGGGCGCCCTGGGCCTCCTCGACGGCCTTGATGATCCGCGCCAGGGTCGACTGGCCGGCGGCGGCGGTGACGTGGTACTCCAAAGCACCGGCCTGGTTGATGGTGCCGGCGAACAGCTTGTCGCCCACGGCTTTCTCGACCGGCAGGCTCTCGCCGGTGATCGGCGCCTGGTCGACGCTGGACTGGCCACTGACCACCTCGCCATCCAGGCCGATACGCTCGCCCGGCCGTACCCGCACCAGGGCGCCGATCGGCACCTCGCGCACGTCGAGCTCGCGCCACTGGCCGTCAGCCTGCTGCACGGTGGCCAGGTCTGGCGCCAGTTGCATCAGGCCGCCAATGGCATTGCGCGCGCGATCCAGCGAGCGTGCCTCGATCAGCTCGGCGATGGTGAACAGCACCATGACCATGGCCGCCTCGGGCCATTGGCCGATCAGCACGGCGCCGGTCACGGCGATGCTCATCAGGGCATTGATGTTGAGGTTGCGGTTCTTCAGGGCGATCCAGCCCTTCTTGTAGGTGCCCAGGCCACAGCCGAGGATCGCCGACAGGGCCAGCGCGGCGACCACCCACTCCGGCGCCTTGCCGGAGAAGTGCACGACTTCGGCGGCAATCGCGGCAATACCCGACAAGGCCAGCGGCCACCAGCGGGTCTTGCTCGGCTGGGACGCATTGGCGCTGCCGTCGTCCTCGGCGGCCAGCGGTTCGGCCTTCATGCCCAGGCTGTCGATGGCCCGCTCGATCTCGGCGGTGCCGGTCAGTGTATGGCGCACGCCAAGCACACGGTTGATCAGGTTGAACTCCAGCTGCTCGATACCGGCCAGCTTGCCCAGCTTGTCCTGGATCAGCGTCTGTTCGGTGGGGCAGTCCATGGCCTCGATGCGGAAACGGCTGAGCTGCGCCTGGGCGCTGGCCTTCTCGGTCAGCTGCACCAGGGCCGGTGCCGCCTTGCTGGCGCAGCAGCTGTGGGCGTGGGGCTCATGGCCATGCGCGTGGTCATGCTTGTGGTCGGGGCTGACAGGCTGGTTCATGGAATCATCCTTAACTGAGCACAGGCCTCTGCGGATTTCCGCAGAGTGGGTTGTTGCCAAGTGAACACCCTGTAGCCACTATAGGGTCAAGCCCTCTGCTGGAGATTTGCCATGAAGATCGGAGAACTGGCCAAGGCCACCGACTGCGCCGTGGAGACCATCCGCTACTACGAACGCGAGCAGCTGCTGCCCGAGCCCGCCCGCAGCGACGGCAACTATCGGCTCTACACCCAGGCCCATGTCGAGCGGCTGACCTTCATCCGCAACTGCCGCACCCTGGACATGACCCTCGATGAAATCCGCAGCCTGTTGAACCTGCGCGACAGCCCCGACGGCTCATGCGGCAGCGTCAACGCGCTGATCGACGAACATATCGAGCATGTGCAGGCGAGGATCGACGGGCTGGTGGCGCTGCAGGCGCAGCTGGTGGAGTTGAGGCAGCGGTGCAATGCGCAGGGGGCGGAGTGCGCGATTCTCCAGCAACTGGAGACCAATGGGGCGGTGACGGTGCCGGAAACCGAGCATTCTCATGTGGGGCGCAGTCACGGGCATTGATGCCAAAAGCATCGCGGGGCAAGCCCGCTCCCACGTGACTCAATGCATACGTGGAAGCGGGCTTGCCCCGCGATTGCGTCAGCTCAGGCGATGAAGATCTGTCAGACCGCCATCGGCGCCGTCATCGGCGCATGGTGCTCGTAGCCTTCCAGCCAGAAGTCGCTTGGCTCGATCTTCTCCAGCCACTGCGGCTCGTACCTGCCGGTCTCGGCGAAGGCCGGCACGCGGTCGCTGATCACCAGCTTCGGCGCTGCCAGCGGCTCGCGCTTCATCTGCTCATTGAGCATGTCCAGGTGGTTCTCGTACACATGGGCATCGCCGATGAAGTAGGTGAACCAGCGCGGGGTGTAGCCGGTCAGGCGGCCGAACAGCGACAGCAGCGCCGCGCCCTCGGTGAGGTTGAACGGCGTGCCCAGGCCCAGGTCGTTGGAGCGGATGTAGAGGGTCAGGGAGATTTCCTTCGTCTCGACATTCGGGTGGAACTGGTACAGCAGGTGGCACGGCGGCAGGGCCATTTCATCCAGCTGGGCGCAGTTCCAGCCGTGGAACAGGATGCGTCGGCTGCCCGGGTCGTTGGCGATGGTGTCCAGGCACTGGCGCACCTGGTCGATGGCCTTGTACAGGATGACGAACGCCTGGCCGTCTTCCTCGTCCTGGGCGATACGGCGGAAACCGGCCTTCTCGGCCATCTCGATGGCCGCCGGGTTGCTCAGCGGGATGCGCTTGTAGCCCGGCCACTGGCGCCATTGCACGCCGTAGATCTCGCCGAGGTCGTCATGGCCCTGGCGGAACGGGTTGGCCAGCCACTGGGCGTTCTCGTTGGCGTTCTGGTCCCAGACCTTGCAGCCCAGCTCGCGGAACTCGCCGGCGTTCTTCACGCCGCGCAAAAAGCCCACCATCTCGCCGATCGCCGACTTGAACGCCAGCTTGCGCGTGGTGATGGCCGGGAAGCCTTTCTGCAGGTCGAACTTGAGCATGGCGCCCGGCAGGCTGATGGTGCGGATGCCGGTGCGGTTTTCCTGCAGCGTGCCGTTCTCGATGACGTCACGGACCAGATCTAGATACTGTTTCATGGCTTACCTGTAGCAAGAACGGCAGGAGGATCGCCCCTGCCGTGAAAATCAGACGGTGGCCTTGGCCGACGGTTTACGGTTGTAGGCCCACCAGATCAGGAAGATGCCGCCGACGATCATCGGCACGCAGAGCAGCTGACCCATGGTCAACCAGCCGAAGGCGATGTAGCCCAGCTGGGCGTCGGGTACCCGCACGAATTCCACGATGAAGCGGAAGATGCCGTAGAACAGCGCGAACATGCCGGAAACGGCCATGGTCGGGCGCGGCTTGCGCGAGTACAGCCAAAGGATGACGAATAATGCCACACCTTCGAGGGCGAACTGGTACAGCTGCGACGGGTGACGCGGCAGCTGGGCCGGGTCGCTGAACGGCGGGAACACCATCGCCCACGGCACGTCGGTGGCCTTGCCCCACAGCTCGGCGTTGATGAAGTTGCCGATACGCCCGGCGCCCAGGCCGATCGGCACCAGCGGCGCGACGAAGTCCATCAGCTCGAAGAACGACTTGTTGTTGCGCTTGCCGAACCACAGCGCGGCCAGCATCACGCCGATGAAACCGCCGTGGAACGACATGCCGCCTTTCCACACCTCGAAGATCAAGGTCGGGTTGGCCAGGTACTGATGCAGGTCGTAGAACAGCACGTAGCCCAGGCGCCCGCCGACGATCACCCCCATCGACAGCCAGAACACCAGGTCGGAGAGTTTCTCGCGGCTCCAGGTCGGGTCGAAGCGGTTCAACCGGCGCGAGGCCAGCAGCCAGGCGCCGCCAATGCCGATCAGGTACATCAGGCCGTACCAGTGGATTTTCAGTGGACCGAGGGCCACGGCCACCGGGTCGATCTGCGGGTAAGGCAGCATTGTCTTTCCTCTAGGTTCAGATAAGGAAGCTCAGTCCGACGCAGAACAGCAGCGCGGCGAACAGACGCTTGAGCACGCGCGGCGACAGCTTGTGCGCCAGACGCGCGCCATAGCGGGCGAAGAACATGCTGGTGGCAGCGATGCCGACCAGCGCCGGAAGGTAGACGTAGCCCAGGCTGTGGGCCGGCAGGTGTTCCTCGTGCCAGCCCAGCCACATGAAACCCAGGGCACTGGCCAGGGCGATCGGCAGGCCACAGGCCGACGAAGTCGCCACCGCCTGCTGCATGGGCAGGCTGCGCCAGGTGAGGAACGGCACGGTCAGCGAACCGCCACCGATGCCGAAGATGGCCGAGGCCCAGCCGATCACCCCGCCGGCGGCGGTCAACCCGGGCTTGCCGGGGATGCCGCGGCTGGCCTTGGGCTTGAGGTCCAGGGCCATCTGCGCGGCGATCACCAGGGCGAACACGCCGATGATCTTCTGCAGCATCGGGCCCTGGATCAGCGAGGCGGTCTTGGCCCCGACCAGTGCGCCGAGCAGGATGCCCACGGTCATCCAGGCGAAGACCGGCCATTGCACCGCCCCCTTGCGCTGGTGCTCGCGCACGGCATTGATCGAGGTGAAGACGATGGTCGCCAGCGACGTGCCGACCGCCAGGTGGGTCAGCACCGAAGGGTCGAAGCCCTGCAGGGTGAAGCTGAACACCAGCACCGGCACGATAATGATGCCGCCACCAACGCCGAACAGCCCGGCCAGCACGCCGGCGCAGGCGCCCAACAGCAGATAGAGAGCGAATTCCATTCGTGGCCCCAGTGGAAAACAATCCGGCATGGTAACGGAAGCCAAGCCCGGCGCTCTAGTGAACTCTGTGTCAGATGATGGCTAGCGGTCGGCGGCGCAGGTAGAGTGGCCGAAAACACAGGGGACAACCTATGTGCCTGATCGTATTCGCCTGGCGGCCGGGGACAGCCCGGCCGCTGATCGTCGCGGCCAACCGCGACGAGTTCTATGCCCGGCCGACCCAGGCCCTGGCGGCCTGGGAGGATGCCCCGGGGGTGCATGCCGGGCGCGACCTGGAGGCCGGCGGCACCTGGCTTGGCGTGGGGCCGAACGGGCGCTTCGCCGCGCTGACCAACATCCGCGATCCGCGCCAGCCGCTGGGGCCGCGCTCACGGGGCGAGCTGGTGGCGGCGTACCTGCAGGGCGAGCTGGATGTCGAGGCCTACCTGGACCAGGTGGCCAGCCGCAGTGGGCAGTACTCGGGGTTCAACCTGCTGGTGGGCGATGGCGAGCGGCTGGGCTACCTGCATGCCCGTGAGGCCGCGCCGCGTCTGTTGGCGCCTGGGGTCTACGGGCTTTCGAACGCCGGGCTGGATACGCCGTGGCCCAAGCTGGTGAAGGCGCGTAGCGGGCTTGAGAGTTTGCTTGAGGCCGCCGATCCGCAACGGCTGTTGACCCTGCTGGGCGATGCGCAGCCCGCGTCGGATGGTGAGCTGCCGGAGACTGGCGTGGGGTTGGCCACCGAAAGGTTGCTGTCGAGCGTGTTCATCGCCAGCCAGAACTATGGGACGCGGGCGAGCACGGTGCTGATCGTCGATGACCAGGGGCGGCGGCGGATGGTCGAGCGCAGTTTCGGGCCGTTTGGCGGGCACCTGGGCGAGGTCAGCCTGGAGGTGTGAGTCCGACCTCATCGCGGGGCAAGCCCGCTCCCACGAGGCTCTTGCAGCAACTTTGTGGGAGCGGGCTTGCCCCGCGATGAGGCCGGTACCGACGATCAGAGGGTCTTGTTAGGCCCGATCATCCGCGCCAGGCCAAGGTTCTTCAGCGCCAGTTGCAGCGAGCTGTGGATAACCTGCGGGTTGTCATGGCTCATTGCGTCGGCCAGCAGTTCCTTGGCTTTGCCCAGGTTGATCTGGCGCAGCATCCACTTCACCTTCGGCAGGTTGGTGGCGTTCATCGACAGGCTGTCGAAGCCCATGGCCATCAGCAAAATCGCCGCGGCCGGGTCACCGGCCATCTCGCCGCAGATGCTCACCGGCTTGCCTTCCTCGTGGGCGACGCTGACCACGGTCTGCAACGCCTGCAGCACCGCCGGGTGCAGGTAGTCGTACAGGTCGGCGACCCGTGGGTTGTTGCGGTCGACCGCCAGCAGGTACTGGGTCAGGTCGTTGGAACCGACCGAGAGGAAGTCGACCTGGCGCGCCAGTTCGCGGGTCTGGTACACGGCGGCGGGAATTTCCACCATCACCCCCACCGGCGGCATCGGCACGTCGGTGCCCTCGTCGCGCACCTCGCCCCAGGCACGGTGGATCAGGTGCTGGGCTTCTTCCAGTTCGTGGATGCCGGAAATCATCGGCAGCAGGATGCGCAGGTTGTTCAGGCCCTCGCTGGCCTTGAGCATGGCACGGGTCTGCACCAGGAAGATTTCCGGGTGATCGAGGGTGACGCGGATGCCGCGCCAGCCGAGGAACGGGTTTTCTTCCTTGATCGGGAAGTACGACAGCGACTTGTCGCCACCGATGTCGAGGCTGCGCATGGTCACCGGCAGCGGGTGGAACGCCTGCAACTGCTCGCGGTAGATCGCCAGCTGTTCCTTCTCGCTGGGGAAGCGCTGGTTGATCATGAACGGCACTTCGGTGCGGTACAGGCCGACGCCTTCGGCGCCGCGCTGCTGGGCGCGGGCCACATCGGCGAGCAGGCCGGTGTTGACCCACAGCGGCATGCGATGGCCGTCCGGGGTGATGCACGGCAGCTCGCGCAGGGCGTCGAGGCCACGGGCCAGCTGGCGCTCCTCCTCGACCACGTCGCTGTACTGCTTGCGCAGCACCTCGCCCGGGTTGGTGAACACCTCGCCCTTGTAGCCGTCGACGATCATCTCGATGCCGTCGGCCTTCGAATAGGGCAGGTCGACCACGCCCATGACGGTCGGGATGCCCATGGCACGGGCTAGAATCGCCACATGGGAGTTGCCCGAGCCCAGTACCGAGACCAGGCCCACCAGCTTGCCTTCCGGCACCTCGCCGAGCATGGCCGGGGTCAGCTCTTCGCTGACCAGGATGGTGTTGTCCTGGTAGACCAGCGACTGCGAACGGGCTTCCTGCAGGTAGGCCAGCAGGCGCCGGCCCAGGTCCTTGACGTCCGAGGCGCGCTCGCGCAGGTAGTCGTCGTCCATCAGCTCGAAGCGGTTGACGTGCTCGCCGACCACCTGGCGCAGCGCGCCCTGGGCCCACTGGCCGGTCTTGATGACCTCGACCACCTCGCCACCGAGGGCGGCGTCCTCGAGCATCATCAGGTACACGTCGAACAACGCGCGCTCTTCGGGACGCAGCTGGGTGGCGAGCTTGGCCGACAGCTTGCGCATGTCCTCGCGCACGCCTTCGAGGGCGTTGTTGAACAGCTTGAGTTCGTTGTCGATGTCCTCGACGGTGCGGTCCGGCACCACCTCGAGGTCGGCAGGCGGCAGCATCACCACGGAACGGCCGACGGCGGCACCCGGCGAGCCTGGCACGCCGACGAAGCGGGCTTCCTGGATGCCCTTGCCCTGGCGGCCCAGGCCGCGGATCGAACCGGTCGCCTCGGCATGGGCGATCACCCCGGCGAGCTGGGCGCTCATGGTGACCAGGAAGGCCTCTTCGCCTTCGTCGAACTGGCGGCGTTCCTTCTGCTGGATGACCAGTACCCCCACCACGCGGCGGTGGTGGATGATCGGCGCACCGAGGAAGGAGGCGAATTTCTCTTCGCCGGTCTCGGCGAAGTAGCGATAGCGGGGGTGGTCGGCGGCGTTCTCGAGGTTCAGTGGCTCCTCGCGGGTGCCGACCAGGCCGACCAGGCCTTCATTGGGGGCCATGCTGACCTTGCCGATGGAGCGCTTGTTCAGGCCCTCGGTCGCCATCAGCACGAAGCGGTTGCTGTCCGGGTCGAGCAGGTAGACCGAGCAGACCTGGCTGCCCATCGCCTCCTTGACGCGCAAGACAATGATACCCAACGCCGTCTTGAGATCTTTGGCGGAGTTCACTTCCTGGACGATCTTGCGCAGCGTATTGAGCATGGCTCGGGGTCGGACTCCGTCGTCAGTCGCGCGTCAGCAGGCGCGGGGCTAGCTCTTTCAGGGCGCGGCGGTATACCTCGCGCTTGAATGTCACCACCTGGCCCAGCGGATACCAGTAGCTGACCCAGCGCCAGCCATCGAATTCCGGTTTGCCGGTGAGGTCCATGCGCACCCGTTGCTCATTGCTCACCAGGCGCAGCAGGAACCACTTTTGTTTCTGGCCAATGCACAGGGGCTGGCTGTGGGTGCGCACCAGGCGCTGGGGTAAACGATAACGCAACCAGCCACGGGTGCAGGCAAGAATTTCCACATCCTGGCGCTCCAGGCCCACTTCTTCGTTCAGCTCGCGGTACAGGGCATCTTCCGGCGTCTCGTCAGGGTTGATGCCACCCTGGGGAAACTGCCAGGCATCCTGGTTGATCCGCCGAGCCCATAGCACCTGCCCGGCATCATTCGTGAGAATGATCCCGACATTGGGGCGAAAACCATCCGGGTCGATCACGGCAGCAACCTCGCAAACGCATGTCAACGCATTGTTCCACAAAGCCCGAGCGCGCAGCAACGCGCCCGCCAAGCTTATGTGCAGCGAGGTGAAAACTCCGTATTCTGCGGGACTCTCCCGTGGCTGATGCGAGTGACCGCGATGCGCCTGGCTTTATTCGACCTGGACAATACCCTCCTCGGTGGCGACAGCGACCACGCCTGGGGTGACTACCTGTGCGAGCGGGGCATTCTCGACCCGGTCGCCTACAAGCAACGCAACGACGCCTTCTACCAGGACTACCTCAACGGCACCCTGGACATGCAGGCCTACCTGGCCTTTTCCATGGAAATCCTCGCGGCCAGCGAACCCGCGCAGTTGGATCAATGGCACCGCGAGTTCATGCGCGACTGCATCGAACCGATCATCCTGCCCAGGGCCGAGGCCCTGTTGCACCAGCACCGCGAGGCCGGCGACCAGCTGGTGATCATCACCGCCACCAACCGCTTCGTCACCGCGCCGATCGCCCGCCGCCTGGGCGTGCGCGTGCTGCTGGCGACCGAATGCGAAACGCAGGACGGGCGCTATACCGGGCGCAGTACCGATATACCCTGTTTCCGTGAAGGCAAGGTGACGCGGCTTGCGCGCTGGATGCTGGAGAATGGGTTCGACCTGGAAGACAGCTACTTCTACAGCGACTCGCTGAACGATGTGCCGCTGCTGGAGGTGGTGGCGAACCCGGTGGCGGTGGATCCGGATCCGAAGCTGCGGGCCGAGGCCGAGCGGCGGGGGTGGCCGGTGATTTCTCTTCGGAGGTGAGATCGGCGGGGCTGCAAAGCAGCCCCCGGAACCTAGATCGGCTTGGCGCCCATCAGGCCTGCGATGGACAGGAAGCAGACGCCACTGAACAGCGCCAATGCCAAGGTGAACTTCAAACCCACGGTTTCAGCCTTGCGCAGCCGGTTGAGCCGCACTACCAGCCACCACACGGCAAACGCGCCCAGCGTATAGATGATGCTGGACGCCAGCACCCAGGCCTGCCCCAGCGGCCAGCCGACCAGGTGCACCAGCCACCAGCCGGTGAACGGCATGCTCACCAGGCACAATCCCATCAGCAGCCAGACGAACACCAGTGGTCGGCGCAACAGCTTGCCGTAGGCCTCGGTATCGCCCTGGCGGCGGGCGCGGACAGTCCAGATCGCCAGGCCCAGACCGCCCAGCAGCAACAGGGCGGTGGCGAGGATGTGCAGGGTCTTGAGGGTGGTCAGGTGTTCCATTTCGTGATCGTCCTTCTTGCTGGCGGCTTCATCGCGGGGGCCGTTTGGCGTGTTCAGCCCAAGAATAGCTGGTAGGCCGGGTTCTCGGTCTCGTCCCAGTACGGATAGCCGATCTTGGCCAGCGCCGCTGGCACCAGGTGGCGCTCCTCCTCCGGCACCTGCAGGCCCGCGACCACCCGGCCATCGGCGGCGCCGTGGTTGCGGTAGTGGAACATCGAGATGTTCCAGCGCCCACCCAGCTTGTTGAGGAAGTTGAACAGCGCGCCCGGCCGCTCGGGGAACTCGAAGCGCAGCACCATCTCGTCGCTGGCCCCGGCCGAGTGGCCACCGACCATGTGGCGGATGTGCAGCTTGGCCAGCTCGTTGTCGGTCAGATCGGTGACCGGGAAACCTTGCTCGGTCAACTGCTGGACCAACGCCGCGCGCGGGTCGGTTTCCGGGTGGGTCTGCACACCGACGAAGATATGCGCCTCGTCCGAAGTGTGCTTGCGGTAGTTGAACTCGGTGATCTGGCGCTTGCCGATGGCCTCGCAGAAGGCCTTGAAGCTCCCCGGGCGCTCGGGAATGGTTACGGCGATGATCGCCTCGCGCTTCTCGCCAAGTTCGGCGCGCTCGGCCACATGGCGCAGGCGGTCGAAATTGACGTTGGCACCCGAGTCGATGGCCACCAGGGTCTGCCCGGCAACGCCCTTGAGCTCGACGTATTTCTTGATACCGGCCACGCCCAGTGCGCCTGCAGGTTCTGTGATCGAGCGGGTATCGTCGTAGATATCCTTGATCGCCGCGCAGATCTCGTCGGTGCTGACGGTGATTACCTCGTCGACATGATGGCGGCAGATATCGAAGGTGTGCTGGCCGATCTGCGCCACCGCCACGCCATCGGCGAACAGGCCGACCTGCGGCAGCACCACGCGCTCGCCCGCAGCCATGGCGGCTTGCAGGCAGTTGGAGTCGTCCGGCTCGACGCCGATCACCTTGATCTCGGGGCGCAGGTACTTCACGTACGCCGCGATGCCGGCGATAAGCCCGCCGCCGCCGACCGGCACGAAGATCGCGTCCAGCTGGCCCGGGTGCTGGCGCAGGATTTCCATGGCCACCGTGCCTTGCCCGGCGATGGTGTGCGGATCGTCGTAGGGGTGGATGTAGACGAAGCCCTTTTCTTCCACCAGCTTCAGCGAGTAGGCCAGCGCCTCGGGGAAGGTGTCACCGTGCAGCACCACCTTGCCGCCCCGGGAACGCACGCCTTCGATCTTGATCTCCGGGGTGGTCTTGGGCATGACGATGGTCGCCTTGATCCCCAGCTCCCGCGCCGCCAGGGCCAGGCCCTGGGCGTGGTTGCCGGCGGAGGCGGTGACCACGCCGCGGGCCAGTTCCTCGGCGCTTAGTTGCGCCAGCTTGTTGTAGGCCCCGCGGATCTTGAACGAGAACACCGGCTGCAGGTCCTCGCGCTTGAGCAGCACGGTGTTGCCCAGGCGCTTGCTCAACTGCCCGGCGCTGTGCAGCGGGGTTTCGACGGCAACGTCGTAGACGCGCGAGGTGAGGATCTTCTTGACGTACTGTTCGAGCATCGGAAAGCATCACTGGGCCGCGGGACAAGGGCTGGGAGTCTACCGCAGCGTCACGTCGGGCGACCACAGCAAAGCCACCGGAGCCGTTATACTAGGCAACTTTGAAATCCGCCCAGCCCCTCCCGGAGCCCGCATGACCCAGGACCAACTCAAACAGGCCGTCGCCCAGGCCGCCGTCGATCTCATCCTGCCGAAACTGGATGAGAAAAGCGTCGTCGGCGTCGGTACCGGTTCGACCGCCAACTTCTTCATCGACGCCCTGGCCCAGCACAAGACCGCCTTCGATGGCGCCGTCGCCAGCTCCGAAGCCACCGCCCAGCGCCTGAAGGGGCATGGTATCCCGGTCTACGAGCTGAACAGCGTCAGCGAGCTGGAGTTCTACGTCGACGGCGCCGACGAGAGCGACGCCCACCTCAACCTGATCAAGGGCGGCGGTGCGGCCCTGACCCGCGAGAAGATCGTCGCGGCGGTGGCCAAGACCTTCATCTGCATCGCCGACGCCAGCAAGCTCGTACCGGTGCTCGGCGCCTTCCCGCTGCCGGTCGAGGTGATTCCGATGGCCCGCAGCCATGTTGCGCGCCAGTTGGTCAAGCTGGGCGGTGACCCGGTCTACCGTGAAGGCGTGGTGACCGACAACGGCAACGTCATTCTGGATGTGCACAACCTGCAGATCACCAACCCGGTGGAGCTGGAAAGCCAGATCAACGCCATCGTCGGCGTGGTCACCAACGGCCTGTTCGCGGCGCGTCCGGCGGATGTGCTGTTGCTGGGGACCGCTGAAGGCGTGAAGACCCTCAAGGCCGAGTAAGCCTGGTCGCGCTAACCTCAAGTCTTGCGCGATCCCTGTAGGAGCGGCCGCTCCTACAGGGGCAGGCGTAAGTCCGCTTGCCCCGTGACAGTGCCAGCCCAGGCAATCAATCAGCCGGCTGCTTGAACACGTAGAACAGGTTCGGCTCGCTGACCAGGTAAATGGTCCCGGCGTCATCCATCGCAATCCCCTCCGCCTGCGGCACGGTCTGCTTCAAACCCTGAGACCCCTTGCGCAGCGACAGCGTACTCAGCGGTTTGCCCTTCACATCCAGCTCCAGCACCAGCCGCGACTCGTCCGACAGCGCCAGCAGATGCCCGCTGCGCTCATCGAACTGCAGGCTCGACAAGTCCCTCACGAACAACCGCCGGTCACGCTTGCGGTCCTGTACCACATGCACCGCATAGGGCTTCCCAGGATTGTCATGAGGGAAACCATGGACTTCGTAGATCATCATCGGATCCCGCTCCTTGGCCACGAACAGGCGCTTGCCCGCCGAGTCGTAGGCCAGCCCCTCGAAGCCCTTGTTGCCATTGAGGCCGATGCCCAGGGACAGTTGTTCGGCATCGCTGGCGTCGAGGAACAGGGTGTCGTCGTCCAGGCGCACGCGAATCAGCCGCTGCTGGCGCTCGTCGGTGATCACGTAGCTGTTGGGCCCCACATACTCCACCGCCTCGGGGTCACCGAAGCCGGTCAGCGGCACGCGGCGCAGGATACGTCCGTCCAGCGACAGCTCGATCAGCTCCGAGCGGGCATTGGTGACGGTGAACAGGCTCTTGCGGTCGGGGTCGTAGGTCAGCGCCGAGATATCGTCGTCCAGCCCGACGATGGGCTGCGCTTCGATCGCCACCCGGTAGCGATCCAGGCCGATGCTTTGTTCGGCCGGTTGCCACCAGGTCTTGAGGTTGAACCAGCCGCGCTCGAACAGGCGGAACTCATGCCCGGCAGCAGCCAGGACGAGCAGGACAACAAGCACGATGAAGGCGAAGATCAGGCGAAGGTGGCGGCGCATGCGGTCGGACTCGGCGAAAGGAGCGCGTAGCTAACCACTATCAACTGAAGCAAAGCTTAATGCCATCATCCGGCAAGTCTGGCAGTTCAGGGCTTCCTGAAACGATAGAACAGGTTGGGCTCACTGATGATGTACAGGTTGCCCCTGTCATCCATCGCCACACCTTCAGCCCGCGGAATGGTGTCACCCAGGCCGTTGAAGCCACCGAGCAAGGTCATGAAGCTGACCTGCTCGCCCTTCTCGTCCAGTTCGAGCAGCATGTTGGAGTCCGCCGACAGCGCCAGCAGGTGAGCGGTGCGCGGGTCGATGCCCAGTGCCGACAGGTTGCGCAGGTCCAATTCGTCGCTGGGCAGCGGTTGCTTGTCGCCCTTGAGCGGGCCTTGGCCGTCAGTGCTCCAGATGAACAGTTTCGGTGGCCGCTCGGCGCCGATGATCAGCCGCTGCCGGATCTGGTCCCAGGCAATGGCTTCGAAGCCCTTGTTGCCATCCTCGGTATTGCCCAGGTCATAGGGCGGGTAGTCGGCGCGGTTCAGCGATGTCGTGGTGGCATCCACCTTGACCAGCGTCAGGTCATGGTTGCGCTCGTCGACAATGGCGACCTGGCCATTTTCGAGTACCGCCACGCCTTCCGGGTTCGACCAGCCCACCAGGGGAATCTTGCGCAATACATCACCGTCAAGGGTGAGCTCGACCAGGAATGGGTGCTTGCCCATGACCGAGAACAAGGTGCGGGTGTGCGGATTGAACGCGAGGTCCGATGCTTCGTCACGCTCCATGCCCGGCAATGGCTTGGCATCGATGTCGACCACGTAGTCCGGCAGCCAGATGCTTTCCTGGCGCTCGGCCTGGCTTTCGAAGCCTTCCTTTATCCACAGCAGGCCACGGTCATCCCAATGCATGGCCACCACCAGGCCATAGGCGATGATCGCCAGCGCAAGCAGCCACAGCGACCAGCGGGTGATCAGTCGTCGCTTTGGCGGCAGTGATGCGCTGGGGGGATTGATCATCGGACAGGGATCCTGGCAATAGGCGGCGGGGTGGCCGCCACGGTCGGCAAAGGAGCGGGAAACAACGAATTATCCGGATCAATTGTGAAAAAAACGACAAATCCTACCGGCAAGTGCGGCGACGACGGCATTGCGCCGTCGTCGAACTTGGTCAGAGCACCCGGCCTTCGAACCGGCTCGCGCCCGGAAGTTCCAGCACCAGCTCATCGCCCACATTGAACGGCCCCACGCCCGCCGGGGTGCCGGTGAGGATGACATCGCCGGCCTGCAGGGAGAAATGCGTGGCCATGTGCTGGATCATCGGCACGATCGGGTTGAGCATCAGCGCGCTGTTGCCGTCCTGGCGTACCTCGCCGTTAATGGTCAGGCGAATGCCGATATCGGTCAGGTCCTCGAAGGTACCGGCCGACACGAACGGCGGCAGCACGCAGGCACCATCGAAGCACTTGGCCAGTTCCCAGGGCAGGCCCTTTTCCTTCAGCTTCGCCTGCACATCGCGCAGAGTGAGGTCCAGCGCCGGGGCAAAGCCGGAGATGGCGTCGAGCACCTCTTCCTCGGAGGGATGGGTGGACAGAGGCTTGCCCAGCAGCACGGCGATCTCCGCTTCGTAGTGCACCGAACCGCGCTCGGTCGGGATCTTGAAGCCGCCTTCCAGGGGCACCACGCAGCTGCCGGGTTTTATGAACAGCAGCGGCTCGCTGGGGATGGGGTTGTCCAGTTCCTTGGCATGCTCGGCGTAGTTGCGGCCGATGCACACCACCTTGCCCAGCGGGAAGTGGATGCGCGTGCCGTCTACGTACTGGTGCTGGTAACTCATGGCCGACTCCTGTGAATACTGCTTTTTATTCGGGAGCGAAGATCTTACCCGGATTCATGATGCCGTTTGGGTCGAACACCGCCTTGATCGCCTTCATGCAGGCGATTTCCTCCGGGGAGCGGCTGTAGCCCAGGTAGTCACGCTTGGTCATGCCCACGCCATGCTCGGCGGAGATCGAGCCGTTGTAGCGCTCGACGATCTCGAACACCCACTTGTTGACCTTGGCGCAGGAGGCGAAGAAGTCGTCCTTGCTCATGTGGTCGGGCTTGAGGATGTTCAGGTGCAGGTTGCCGTCGCCGATATGGCCGTACCAGACCACTTCGTAGTCCGGGTAGTGCTCGCCGACGATGGCGTCGATATCGCGCAGGAAGGCCGGCACCTTCGATACGGTGACCGAGATGTCGTTCTTGTACGGCGTCCAGTGCGAGATGGTCTCTGACAGGTACTCGCGCAGCTTCCACAGGTTCTTCAGCTGGGTCTCGCTCTGGCTCATCACCCCATCGAGCACCCAGCCCTGCTCCACGCAGTGCTCAAAGGTGGCCAGGGCCTCGTTGGCCACCTCCTCGGTGCTGGCTTCGAACTCCAACAGGGCATAGAACGGGCAGTCGGTTTCGAACGGCGCGGGCACATCACCCCGGGCGAGAATCTTGGCCAGACCCTTGTCGGAAAAGAACTCGAAGGCCGTCAGGTCGAGCTTGCCCTGGAAGGCGTGCAGCACCGGCATGATCGCGTCGAAATCGGGCGTGCCCAGCACCATGGCGGTGAGGTTGCGCGGCGCGCGGTCCAGGCGCATGGTGGCCTCGACCACGAAGCCCAAGGTGCCTTCGGCGCCAATGAACAGCTGGCGCAGGTCGTAGCCGGTGGCGTTCTTGATCAGGTCCTTGTTCAGCTCGAGCAGCTCGCCCTTGCCGGTGACCACTTTCAACCCGGCCACCCAGTTGCGGGTCATGCCGTAGCGAATCACCTTGATCCCGCCAGCGTTGGTACCGATGTTGCCGCCGATCTGGCTGGAGCCGCTCGAGGCGAAGTCCACTGGGTAATAGAGGCCTTGGTCCTCGGCAAACTGCTGCAACTGGCGGGTGACGACCCCTGGCTGGCAGGCCACGGTGCGGTCGAACTCATTGAAGGCCAGGATCTGGTTCATGTAATCGAAGGCCACCACCACCTCGCCATGGGCGGCCACGGCGGCGCCCGACAGGCCGGTACGCCCGCCCGATGGCACCAGGGCGACCTTGTGCCGGTTGGCCCAGCGCACGATGGCCTGTACCTGCTCGACAGACTTGGGGAAGACAATGGCGGTGGGAGCCGGCGGGTAGTGCTTGGTCCAGTCCTTGCCGTAGGCCTCGAGCGAGGCCGGGTCGGTGAGGACCTTGCCAGGGTCGACCAGGGTCATCAGCTCATCAATTACCGCAGACTGGGTCATCGCTGGAACTCTCGACTTATTCATAGTCACCCTGAGCACGCTTCACCTGTCGGCATAAGCTCAGATTGTGTCGCGTATGCTAGCATAGCCCTCCCGCTGTTCGTGCTAAGGCCGACGCCGCGCCGCTTCACCCCCCCTTCGCCATTTTTCTCCGGGATACAGGTTTACGCAGATGAGCAAGACTTCTCTCGACAAGAGCAAGATCCGGTTCCTTCTTCTTGAAGGTGTGCACCAGAACGCGGTCGATACCCTCAAGGCCGCCGGCTACACCAACATCGAATACCTCACTGGTTCGCTGCCGGAAGCCGAGCTGAAGGAAAAGATCGCCGATGCCCACTTCATCGGCATCCGCTCGCGCACCCAACTGACCGAAGAGATCTTCGACTGCGCGAAGAAACTGGTGGCGGTCGGATGCTTCTGCATCGGCACCAACCAGGTCGACCTGGAAGCGGCCCGCGAGCGCGGTATCGCCGTGTTCAACGCGCCCTACTCGAACACCCGTTCGGTGGCCGAACTGGTGCTGGCCGAAGCCATCCTGCTGCTGCGCGGCATCCCCGAGAAGAACGCCTCCTGCCACCGTGGCGGCTGGATCAAGAGCGCGGCCAATTCCTTCGAGATCCGTGGCAAGAAGCTGGGCATCGTCGGCTACGGCTCGATCGGCACCCAGCTGTCGGTCCTGGCCGAGAGCCTGGGCATGCAGGTGTACTTCTTCGACCCGCTGACCAAGCTGCCGCTGGGCAACGCGGTACAGGTCACCAGCCTGCACGAGCTGCTGGGCCTGGCCGACATCGTCTCGCTGCACGTGCCTGAGCTGCCGTCCACCCAGTGGATGATCGGCGAGAAGGAAATCCGCGCGATGAAGAAGGGCTCGATCCTGATCAACGCCGCCCGAGGTACTGTGGTCGAGCTGGACCACCTGGCCGCCGCGATCAAGGACAAGCACCTGATCGGCGCCGCCATCGACGTGTTCCCGGTCGAGCCGCGCTCCAACGACGAAGAGTTCGAAAGCCCGCTGCGCGGCCTGGACAACGTGATCCTGACCCCGCACATCGGTGGTTCCACCGCCGAGGCCCAGGCCAACATCGGCCTGGAAGTGGCCGAGAAACTGGTCAAGTACAGCGACAACGGTACGTCCGTATCGTCGGTCAACTTCCCGGAAGTGGCCCTGCCGGCCCACCCAGGCAAGCACCGCCTGCTGCACATCCACGAAAACATCCCGGGCGTGCTCAGCGAGATCAACAAGGTGTTCGCCGAGAACGGTATCAACATCTCCGGTCAGTTCCTGCAGACCAACGAGAAAGTGGGTTACGTGGTCATCGACGTCGACGCCGAGTACTCGGACCTGGCCCAGGAGAAACTGCAGCACGTGAAGGGCACCATCCGCTCGCGCGTACTGTTCTGAGGTTCACTGCGTCATGAAAGCGGGAGGCCCTGGTGGCCTCCCTTTTTGTTTGGCCAACGGCTAAAACCCGAAGGGCCACTACAAAAATCCACCAATACCACTATCACTCGTTTTTGCCCTCGCGCCACACAACCGTCTCACAGCCTTCCTAGCATGGCCCCATCTCTTCGATGAGGCCTTGCCATGAACGACGCCACGCCAGGCGCACAGATGAAAGTGCGCGGTATCCACAAGCGCTTCGGCGCCTTCACCGCACTCAACGACGTCTCCCTCGATATCGCCGCCGGCGAGCTGGTGTGTCTGCTCGGCCCGTCGGGCTGTGGCAAGACCACGCTGCTGCGCTGCATCGCCGGGCTCGAACGCCAGGACCGCGGGACGCTATACATCGGCGAGCGCGACATCTCCGAGCTGCCACCCCAGGCCCGTGACTACGGCATCCTGTTCCAGTCCTACGCCCTGTTTCCCAACCTCACCGTCGAGGCCAATATCGCCTACGGCTTGGCCGGCAGCAGCCGTGAGGCCTCGCGCCAGCGGGTCGGTGAAATGCTCGAGCTGGTCGGCCTTGCCGGCAGCGAGAAGAAATACCCCGGCCAGCTGTCCGGCGGCCAGCAGCAGCGCGTGGCCCTGGCCCGAGCGCTGGCGCCCTCGCCGTCGCTGCTGCTGCTCGACGAGCCGATGTCGGCGCTGGACGCCCGTGTGCGCGAGCACCTGTGCACCGAACTGCGCCAACTGCAGCGTCAACTGGGCATAACCACGCTGATGGTCACCCACAACCAGGACGAGGCCATGCTGATGGCCGACCGCATCGCCGTGATGAACAACGGCCAGGTCGAGCAGTACGCCACGCCCCAGGAGATCTACGACCAGCCGGCCACGCCGTTCGTCGCCGAATTCGTCGGCCAGGGCAACTGGTTGCCGTTCCAGCGCAGCGGCGACAGCCATGCCCAGGTCGGCGGCCTGCACATGCGTCTGGCGGCCAATGCCGCCGGTGCCAGCAGTGGGCGGCTGTTCTGCCGGCCCGAGGCGATCACCGTCAACCCGGTGGTACACGAGGAAAACCTGTTCCCGGCCAAGGTCCGCGAGATCACTTTCCTCGGCAACCGCTGCCGCATGAGCTTCGAGTTCAAGGCCCTGCCGGGCCACGCATTGCTTGCGGAGCTGGCGCCGGAGGCGATGCCGCGCCTGGGCTCGCAGGACATCTGGGTGGCCCTGCCGCCGCAGAGCCTGCAGGTGTTCGCCTGAGATGGCCGCGCCGATGACCCTGCCGCTCACCTCCACCAAGGCCGCACCTCGCAGTGGTGTCGCTCTGGGGGACCGTCTGTTCGTGGTCGGTGGCAAGAGCCTGCTGCTGGTCTTGCTGGTGCTGGCGGTGCTGATGCCGTTGCTGGCGATCTTCTGGCGCGGTTTCAGCGCTGAAGCCGGGCAGGGCGGCGGCCTGCCGGCGTCCCGTGAGCTGTTCGCCAGCGAGAACTTCCACTGGCTGCTCGGCAACAGCCTGGCGGTGGCCTTCACCGTCGCCGCCATCGTCGTGCCGCTGGCCTACCTGTTCGCCTATGCCCTGCAACGCACGCTGATTCCGGCCAAGGGCCTCTGGCGAGGCATATCGCTGCTGCCGTTGCTGGCGCCGTCGATGCTGCCGGCCATCGCCCTGGTGTACCTGTTCGGCAACCAGGGCCTGCTGCGCGGGCTGCTCAGCGACAACATCTACGGCTTCTGGGGCATCGTCATCGGCGAGGCCATCTACACCTTCCCCCACGCCCTGATGATCCTGCTTTCGGCGCTGTCGCTGGCCGACGCGCGACTGTTCGACGCCGCCTCGAGCATGGGGGCTGGGCCGGCGCGGGCATTCTTCAGCATCACCTGGCCGGCCACGCGCCAGGCGGTGTTCGCCGCGTTCTGCCTGGTGTTCACCCTGACCATCACCGATTTCGGCGTGCCTGTCGTGGTAGGTGGGGATTACCAGGTGTTGGCCCTGGAAGCCTACAAGGCCGTGGTCGGCCAGCAGCAGTTCGGTCGTGGCGCGCTGATCGGCATGGTACTGCTGGTACCGGCGTTGCTCAGCTTCGCCGTCGATGCCTGGTTGCGCCGCCGCCAGGGCGAGGCCATGAGCGGCCGCGCCCAGGTGTTCGAGCCCAAGCCGTCGCGGCTGCGCGATGGCTGCTTCCTGGCCATCGTGCTGCTGGTGTGCGCGGCACTGCTGGCGGTGATCGGCATGGCGGTGTACTCGTCGCTGGTCAAGTTCTGGCCGTACAACCTGTCGCTGTCGCTCAAGCACTACATGTTCGAGGACACCGCCGGTGGTGGTTGGCTGGCCTATCGCAACAGCGTGACCATGGCCATCGGCACCGCGCTGATCGGCAGCGTGGTGATCTTCACCGGCGCCTACCTGATGGAGAAGGCCCAGGGGCAGCGCCTGCTCAACCAACTGCTGCGCCTGCTGAGCTTTATTCCCATGGCGGTGCCCGGCCTGGTGCTGGGCCTGGGCTACGTGTTCTTCTTCAACCTCAACGGCAACCCGCTGCATGTGTTCTACGGCAGCATGGCGCTGCTGGTGGTGTGCACCATCGCCCACTACCTGACCACCGCGCAGATGACCGCCACCACCGCACTGCGCCAGCTCGATGGCGAGTTCGAGGCCGCCGCGCTGTCGCTCAAGGCGCCGCTGTACAGGCATTTCATGCGGGTCACCGTGCCGATTTGCCTGCCGGCGCTGCTGGACATCATTCGCTACCTGTTTGTCTCGGCCATGACCACCGTGTCGGCGGCGATCTTCCTGTACAGCCCCGACACCATCCTCGCCGCCGTTGCCGTGCTGAACATGGACGACGCCGGCAACGTCGGCGGTGCCGCTGCCATGTCGACCCTGATCCTGCTCACCAGCGCTGCCGCATCCTTGCTGCTGGCCGGTGCCTCACGCGGCCTGCTGCGCCGCTCCCAGGCCTGGCGCCAGCGCGCCCCAGGCCATTGACCGACTGCCCACACTGATAGGAACCGCATCATGTTCAAGCCCCTCGCACTTGCCGCTGCCGTATCCGCTGTCTTCAGCCTGCAGGCCTCGGCCGCGACCCAGCTGACCGTCTACACCGCCCTCGAGGCCGAGCAGCTCAAGCGCTACAAGCAGGCTTTCGAAAAGGCCAACCCCGACATCGAGATCAAGTGGGTGCGCGACTCCACCGGCATCATCACCGCCAAGCTGCTGGCCGAGAAGGACCGTCCGCAGGCCGACGTGGTGTGGGGCCTGGCTGCTTCCAGCCTGGCCATCCTCGATCAGAACGGCATGCTCGAGGCCTATGCGCCGAAAGACCTGGGCAAGATCTCGGCCAACTATCGCGACGCCGCCAACCCGCCGGCCTGGGTGGGCATGGACGTGTGGGCCGCTACCCTCTGCTTCAACACCGTCGAGGCCGAGAAGCAGGGCCTGAGCAAGCCGGTGAGCTGGCAGGACCTGACCAAGCCTGAGTACAAGGGCAAGATCGTCATGCCCAACCCGGCCTCGTCCGGCACCGGCTTCCTGGATGTGAGCGCCTGGCTGCAGACCTTCGGCGAACCGCAGGGCTGGGCCTACATGGATGCGCTGCACCAGAACATCGGCCAGTACGTTCATTCCGGCTCCAAGCCGTGCAAGCTGGCGGCCGCCGGCGAGTTCCCGATCGGCATCTCCTTCGAGTACCCGGCCGTGCAGCTCAAGCGCCAGGGCGCGCCGCTGGATATCGTGCTGCCCAAGGAAGGCCTGGGCTGGGAGATCGAAGCCACCGCGGTGATCAAGGGCTCGCCGAAGGCCGATGCCGCCAGGCGCCTGGCCGACTTCTCGGCGAGCCCCGCGGCCATGGAGCTGTACAAGGAGAACTTCGCCGTGCTCGCCGCGCCGGGCATCGCCAAGCCGCAGACCGAGTTGCCGGCCGATTACGAGCAGCGCCTGATCAAGAACGACTTCGCCTGGGCCTCGAAGAACCGCGACCAGATCCTCAGTGAGTGGCGCAAGCGCTACGACGGCAAGTCCGAGAAGGTCGCCCAGCAGTAAAGCCTTCGCGCAGCGAGCCTGTTCCTGCAAGATCGTGGGAGCGGGCTTGCCCCGCTACGGCGTCACATCCGTCAGAACAGGAGCCCGCGTGATGGCAACATCCTCCAAGATTGTCAGCGACATCTTTGCCCTCTATGACCGTCATGGCAGCGCCGACTACATCGGCGAAGCCATCACCCAGGTCGAGCACATGTCCCAGGCCGCCCAGTTGGCGATGGAGGAGGGCTACGACGACGAAGTGATCCTCGCCGCCTTTTTCCACGACATCGGCCACCTGTGCGAGGGCGAGGACATGGGCGGCTATGGCATCGTCAGCCATGAGCGCATCGGCGCCGAGTACCTGCGTCGCTGCGGCTTCAGCGAGCGACTGGCGCGGCTGGTGCAGTATCACGTCGAGGCCAAGCGCTACCTGACCTTGCGCCAGCCCGGCTACTACGCTCGCCTGAGCGAGGCCAGCCGGCGCACGCTGGCCTACCAGGGTGGGGTGATGAACAACAGCGAAGCCGACGCGTTCGAGGCCGATCCTCTGTTCCGGGTGAGTCTGCGCCTGCGTGAGTGGGACGAGATGGCGAAGCTGACCGGGGTGCCCGTGATGGATCTGGAGGTGCTGAAGAGAAAGGCGCTGGCGGTACTTTGATCGATCCGTTTTCCCTTTCCGCAAGATCCCGCATCACTTCTCCAGATGCTCATGCTGTGCCTCTTACCATACTTCCCCTCTTGGCAGCCCACTCGTCGCGACGAGGAGACCTATCACCATGTCGTTCCCCATTGCGATTCTCCCCGGTGACGATAAACATGCCAGGGGTGTGGAAGTCCCTGACATTCCAGGCTGTTTCTCGGCCGGCGAGGACCTCGACAACGTCATTGCCATGGCCCGCGAGGCCATCGAAGGCCACCTCGAACTGCTGGCCCAGGACCAGCAGGAGATTCCCAAGGCCAGCCTGGTCAGCGTGCACGCGGCGAATCCGGCCTATGCCGGCTGTACCTGGGCGCTGATCGACATCGACATCACCCGTTACCTGGGCAAGGCCGAGAAGCTCAACATCACGCTGCCGGCGTACTTGCTCACCCGCATCGACGCGTACGTGCAGAACCATCCGGAGCACAAGAGCCGTTCGGGCTTCCTGGCCGAAGCGGCGCTCAGGATCTTGCAGGGGGACTGCAAGTGATCGGGCGCTCGCGTCCAACGGTAGGCGCACGCTGACGCACAATTCGCCATCGTTTCAGTCCGATCGAGATCTGTAGTTTTAAGGGCCGGATCAACCTGCGTTTGATTGGCGATCCGGGTGGGGGTCGATTGGCCTGTCGAGGTGATCGTCCAGTTGGTTCCAATCCTCCCCGAACAACTCCACCGGATGCATGGTCCGGTCCGCGCCGTTGCCGCATGCCAGTGCCTTGGCCGGGCAGTACAGGTCGCAGCCCCAGCAGATCCGTTCGGGATGGCTGGGGTTGCTGGGAAATCGCTTGGCCATGTTTCCCTCCATGAAGTGAATGCCTGCGCTCAGGCTATGCCGCGCATGGCCAAGGGGCTTGATCGGGGTCAATGCCGCTAGCTGATCGGCCCGGGCGCCTGCACCTGTTTCATCAGGTCGTCGTTCCAGTGGCCCTCGACCTGCACATGCGCGGCGGCGCCGAGCATCACCGCTTCGATCAGGTTGTGGTTGAGGTAGGTGTACAGCCCGGGCTGGCGGAAGGTATACAACGCCGCGCCCGCCGCGCCGCCGGGAATGAACCAGGTTTCCAGGTTGCGCTGCGGCGGGTTGGCGAACTTGCCCGAGGCCCAGACATAGTCGCCGTGGCCGCCGATCAGGTGCGGGCGGGTATCGCGGTTGGCCTGGGAGTGAACGATCAGCACGGTCTCGCCGACCTTGGCGGTGAGCGCCTGCTTGCCGGTCAGGGCACCGACGCTGCCGTTGAACACCACATGGCTGGGCACCAGCCCTTTCATCAGCTGGCTCATGTCACCGAAGCTGGCCATGGGGTTGGCGTAGCGCTTGTACTTGCCGTCCTTGTCGCGGGGGATGTAGTAGTCCTGTTCGCCGATGTACCAGACTTTGTCGTAGCGCAATGGCCGGCCCTCGGGGTCCTTCAGACCATCGCGGGGCAGGACCATGATCGCGCCGTTCATGCCGCACACCACATGCCAGGGAATCATCGCCCCGCCCGGTGCGCAGTGGTATACGAACACCCCGGCACGGTCGGCCTTGAAGCGCAGCTTGACCTGCTCGCCGGGCTTCACGTGGGTCAGCTCGCCGCCGCCGAGGGCGCCGGTGGAGGCGTGGAAATCGATGTTGTGCATCATGCTGTTGCTGGCTGGGTTGACCAGGGTGAGTTCCACGTAGTCGCCCTCATGCACCACCATCAGCGGGCCGGGAACCGAGCCGTTGAACGTCATGGCGTGGATGTAGGCGCCGGCGGTGTCGATGGCCAGTTCTTTCTCTTCGATGACCATGCGGAACTCGACGATCCGCGGCTTGCCCTCGGCACTCTGGGTATGAGCGTGGACTTGCGGCGGCGCCACCAGCTCGACGCTGACACGTTCCAGTTTCGCCAGGCCAACCGCCGGGTCCTGGCCCGGTACGGCGGTCGCGGCCTTTGCCAGGCCACTGCCAAGCGCCGAGGCGCCGACGCCCAGTAACACGGTACCGGCCAGCATGCCACGCCGGGTGAGGGACACGCCTTCTTGCTCGTTCATGGGACTTCTCCTTAAGTCGACGAAAGCCGTCGGGCACAGGAATAGCCGCTTTACAGGTAAGGTTTATTGAGGGAGAACAAGAAGCGGAGAGGGTGGGCAATGTGTCGCAGGGGCTGAAACGAAAAAGCCCCGACATTCGTCGAGGCTTTTGAGGATGGTGCCGGCACCAGGAATCGAACCCGGGACCTACTGATTACAAGTCAGTTGCTCTACCATCTGAGCTATACCGGCACAGGGGCGTCATTATAGCGATGGATTTGCCGCTGTAAACCACTTCGTTGCATCCATCGCACATTCCCCTAAGTCACCGCGCAGAAAGGAGAATTTTCCTACCAGCCGCGGTGAATCGAGTTGACGCTCGGCTCGGGCTGGCCCGGGTTGAAGAACAGCTTGCCGTTGTCGCAGCCGCGCTTGCGGCAGCTGCCGTCGGCGTTGTGCAGGGGCAGGCCGCGGTCGCCGCCCAGTTGCATGCCGGGCATGTTCCAGTTCAACGGGGCGGGCTTGCTCGATGGCGTGCCGCTGGCGCAGCCGGTCATGGCCAGGGCGAGGGTCAGCAGGGCGAAGGGCTTGGTGTGTTTCACGATGTTCGAGTCCGTTCCGGGATCAGTCTTTGTTCAGGATGCGCTGGATGGTGCCGCCGCAGGCCATGTAGCAGGAGTCGTAGTCATTGCCGCAACTGTAGCTGCTCCCCGTGTAGGAGGGGTAGCTCGGGTAGTAGCAACTGTGACGCGCTTCCTTCTTGCTCTTGCCGTTCTTGCAGTACTGGTAGGCCCTCATCTCGGCCTGGTGCAACGCACGTTCGCTGTTCTCCTGCAGGCGCGCCATCTGCTGGCAGTGGTTGCGCTCGGTCGAACAGCTGTTGATGCAATTCATGCCATGCGCGCTGGGCGGTGGCGAGTATCTGTAGGTGTAGCTAGGGCCGCAGCCGGCCAGCAGCAGGCAAGCCAGTATCAGGGCGGCCAGGCCCTTGGGGGAAAATGCCATGGGTGTTGCAGTCCTTGATCATTCGTCGCTGAACTCCAGCAGGTCGCCGGGCTGGCAGTTCAGGGCGCGACACAGCTTCTCCAGGGTCTCGATCTTGAAACCCTTGATCTTGCCGTTCTTCAGCAGCGACAGGTTCGCTTCCGTGATACCGATGATTTCCGCCAGGTCCTTGGAACGCATCTTGTTCCGGGCCATGACGACGTCGAGGCGGATGATTATCGGCATAGGAAGCAGTCAGACATAACAGTTGTGTTCATCGCTGATGGTCTTGGCGTCACGCATGAGCAGCGAGAAGGCACACAGCAAGATGCCTTTCATGATCTCGTAGACAGCCTGCGATGATACACCGATCGAGAAGCTGAAGCTCCTTTCGCCGGCCGGCAGGTCGATGGCCAGGGCCAGGCCCTGCAAGGTGTAGGTCACCGGCCACAGCAACGGGGTGAAGATGCACAGCAGGCCGACCCACCACAGCAGCTTGATGTTGTCCGAGGACCAGGTCTGGCCACGGGACAGCCGATGGAAGAACAGGCCGGTCAGGCTTAGGGCAATGACGGAAATCATTGTCGGGATCATGTCCACGGCCAGTACCAGGCCGATGGCCAGGGGAGATGGCATGTAGCCGGGTTCCAGCAGCAGGGGCATCTGGTCGCCATAGGCCTGCAGGTAGCCGTTGAGCATTTCAGGGAAGTCGAAGATGCAGAGCAACGGGATGGCCGCCAACTCGACGATCGCGGTCGTCCAGGCCAGGTAGGCGGCAAATGTGCCGATGGTGCGTAGGCGCGTACGCGCATAGGCCACGGATCTACTGTTCATGGGGTGCCTCCGTACAGTGATGAACGGGGCGGATTATTCTTGAATAATTATCGTAAAACAATAATTAATTTTGTGTTTTTGACTGTGGCGACGGTTTGTCGCAGGGGGAGGGGGTGAGCATGGCACAGGCCTTGCCGGTGTTCGCGGGTCAGCCCGCTCCCACGCTGAGGAAGCTTGCCTACGCTATAGAGCAGTCGCAGGGTCATCCCTATAGGAACGACTGTGGGGAATATAATTTACGAAGCTTTCAGCAGGCTTTAAGGGGATAAATCTGGAGGTGTGCAATTTTTCGCGAGAAACATTTAGTCTAAGCCTATCGTTTTGACTTAATCGATCACCTCAGTTAATCTTGTGTTCATTATGTTGAACAGTAAAGCTTTCAAGCTCCTCTCTTCCTCCCGCCTGGTTTCCCGTGAGCGTCACTGGACCGGCGATCTCTAGCGCCACCCTCCCTTTACAGCCGTAAACGTCTCTGTCTGGTGCCGATGCCTGTGTGCTCGGCTGCTGTCGCCCATGGGAGGGCATCATGCGTTCCTGGATCTACCTGATCGTCGCCATCACCTTCGAGGTGATCGGCACGGCGTCGATGAAACTCGCCGCCACCCATTTCCCCGTGCTGGGGCATGCCGTCATGTACGTCATGATCTGTCTGTCGTATTTCTTCCTGGCCCTGGCCGTCAAGCGTGTGCCGGTGGGTGTCGCCTACGCGCTGTGGGAAGGGTTCGGCATCGTGCTGATCACCTTGATCAGCGTGCTCTGGCTCGGCGAAAGCCTGGGCTGGACCAAGGCCTTGGGCCTGGCGGTGATGATCGCCGGTATCCTGCTGGTCAAGGCCGGCACTCGGGCCAAGGCCGTCGAGCGTGAAGGGGAGGCGGTGCCATGCTGATGCCATTTGCCTGGCTGGGCCTGGCCATCGTGCTGGAAGTCCTGGCCAACCTGCTGCTCAAGTATTCCGAGGGTTTTAGCCGCAAGGGCCTGGGCGTGGCCTCGATCCTGTGTGTGCTGGCGGCGTTCACCGCGCTGGCACAGGCGGTCAAGGACATCGACCTGTCGCTGGCCTACGCCATCTGGGGTGGCTTCGGCATCCTCGCCACCGTGGCCATGGGCTGGGCCCTGTTCGGCCAGCGCCTGGCCGGTCGCGGCTGGCTCGGTCTGGTGCTGCTGCTGGTAGGCATGAGCTTGCTCAAACTGGCTTGACAACCCCCCTGCCAGAGCGCTTGGCCGAATGGCTTATGCACAATGGGCATTGATCGCTTGCGTGAAAGGCATGTCGACCGGCGCTACCATCGGTCTTTGCGCAAAGGCCTGTTTTTACTGGCTTTGGAGCCTGCGGTGGAATAAGCAAAGCAGCGCAAATAGCCTATGGATCCAAGAATTGGTGATTTTCATCACAAGCTTGTTCACAGAGTTATCCACAGGCTGTCAACTGCGCTGCGGCGCTGTGTCGCGCTCTCCAAGCAGCAGCAGGTTGCGGGGGGTTAACGGGTAATCGCAGAACACACCGACCCGAACCGCATAGCCTTGCTCCTGAAGGAACAGAGCGCGATCGAGCACCAGCCACATTTCCAGGGGGCGGCGGAAGAGATTGCGTACCCGCTCGAGGTTGCGCACCTCGGCCAGGCGTCGCTGGCCGGCGGCTTCCAGGGAGGCCCAGTCGGGGTTGCCGCTGATCATGACCTGCTTGAGTTCGGCCAGGTCGCGGCAGTACTGCTCGAAGGGCTTTGCCAGCCAGCTGACCGGCAGCGATGGCGTGGGCAGGTAGTCGTCGATGCCACGTTGCTGGCGCTGCAAGAGGTCGAAGCCCAGGCGGCGGGCCATGGAGCTGTCACGCTGGCGGCGGGTGCGCAGGCTGGAGGTGACCGCTTCGCTCAGCGGCAGGCCCAGGTCTTCCTGGGTCAACGCCAGGCTCGAGGCTCGGGCGGCGCCGGAGAGTGGCTGATAGGCCTGGCCCTGGATGCGGTTGTAGCAGCAGGGCGCAACGGCGATCTGCCGGCAACCCTGCTGGCTTGCCAGCTGCATGAGCCGAACATGCAGGTCGCCGCAGGCGTGCAGGGCGACCACGCTCTTGTCGCCGTCCAGGTGGCGGGCGCTGTCGGCGGCCATGACGTCCTGATGCACGTGGGTGGCAGGCAAGTGATGGTGCTCGCTCAGGGCCTTGCCGGCGCTGACCAGTTCGGCGTCGTACTCCAGGCAGGTCAGGCGCTGGCCGGGCTGTAGCAGGCGACGGCCCAGGTGGCCTTTGCCGGAACACCAGTCGAGCCAGTGCCGGGCGGGTTGACTGAACGCCAGGCGACGGCTGAAGGCTTCGATCTGCTGCCACTTGCGGCCGGGGACACCGACATCGAGGCGGTGGCCGGCGGGATGCAGGCCGGCGTCGGGTAGCTCGCCGATGGCGGACAGCTGCGCGGCTTCGGCGGCCAGTTGTGGGAAGGGGGCCGGGGCCTCAGGTGTTTCGGGGGATTCGGCTTGCTCGAGGGTGCGCTGGCGCAGCCAATGGGACAGTTCCGGGTGTTCGTCTTCCCACGCCAGGCGCAGGTGGGTGAACGGGCGTGGGTGCCACAGCGGCTGGTGCTGTGCGAGGAAGCGGTCGAGGGCCTGGAAGCGCTCGAGGAGCTGGTCGTTTTGCAGGCAGGATGTTGTGGTCATTCGAGCACCGGGGCGCGGTCGAGAGGGGCTGCTGGGCAGCCCCGATGTCTTCATGGGCTCAACGTCCCTGGCAGGCATCCACGCGCAGCCAGCGCTCCAGTACTTTGAAGCCTTGCACCAGCACGAACGAGATCACCAGGTAGAACACCCCGGCGGCAAAGAAGATCTCCACCGGCAGGTAGGTGCGGGCGATGATGGTCCGCGCCATGCCGGTCAGTTCCAGCAGGGTCACGGTACTGGCCAGGGCGCTGGCCTTGAGCATCAGGATCACTTCGTTGCTGTAGGCCGGCAGGCCGATGCGCGAGGCGCGTGGCAGCATGATGTAGAACAGCGTCTTGCCGCGCGACATGCCCAGCGCCCGTGCTGCTTCGATCTCACCTTTGGGGATCGACTGCAGCGCCCCGCGCAGGATCTCGGCGATGTAGGCGGCAGTGTGCAGGGTCATGGTCAGCACGGTGCACCAGAACGGATCGCGCAGGTACGGCCACAGCGAGCTGGAGCGCACCGCGTCGAACTGCGCCAGGCCGTAGTAGACCAGGAACAGCTGCACCAGCAGGGGCGTGCCACGGAAGAAGAAGATGTAGCTGAACGGCACGGCGCGCACGTACCAGTGGCGCGAGGAGCGGGCGATGCCCAACGGGATGGCCAGGATCAGCCCGGCGACCACGGCAATGGCCACCAGCTCCAGGGTCAGGGTCGCACCCTGGGCCAGGCGCGGCAGCCATTTGATGATGACTTCCCAATTCATTTATTCGGCCCTCGCAAAGCCGCGAGCGGCGCGTTTTTCCATGAAGTGCATGCCAGTCATGGCGATGATGGTCAGGCTCAGGTAGATGCAGGCGGCGACCATGTAGAAGGTGAACGGCTCCTTGGTCACGGTCACGCCGATCTGTGCATGGCGCATGATTTCTTCCAGGCCGATCACCGACACCAGCGCGGTGTCCTTCATCAGGATCATGAACAGGTTGCCCAGGCCCGGCAGGGCGATGCGCCACATCTGCGGCAGGATGATCCGCGACAGGATGCGGCCCTTGGACAGACCCAGCGCCAGGCCGGCTTCACGGTGGCCCTTGGGGATCGCCAGGATCGCGCCACGGAACACTTCAGTGGCGTAGGCGCCGAAGCACAGGCCCAGGGCAATGACGCCCGCAGCAAAGGCGCTCAGCTCCAGGCCAGGCATGTTCAGGGCTTCGCCGAGGCTGTTCATCAGGCCGACGGTGCCGAAGTAGATAAGCAGGACCCAGAGCAGTTCGGGCACGCCGCGCACCAGGGTCGAGTAGAAGCCACCAAGCCATTGCAATGGCTTGATCGAGGAAGTCTTGGCCAGGGCGCCGAGCAGGCCCAGGACCAGCCCCAGCAGCAGGGCGCAAACCGCCAGTTTTACGGTCATCAGGGTGCCGGCCATCATGGCCGGACCGAATCCGTGCAGGTCGATATTCATGGGCAGGTCATTCTAGGGACTTGCGCGCCGCGAGGGCGCGCAGGTCAAGCGGATCATTCGATGCTGAATGGGAAGTACTTGTCGTTGATCTTCTTGTACGTGCCGTCGGCCTTGATTTCTGCCAGGGCCTTGTTCAGCTTCTCGCGCAGCGGGTCACCCTTGCGCACGGCGATGCCGATCTTGTCGCTGTCGACCACAGGCTCGCCCTTGAACTCGAAGTTCATGCCGTCCTTGCTCTTGAGCCACTCGTACTGCACGTACTTGTCGGCCAGGATGCCGTCGATGCGGCCGGAGACCAGGTCCAGGTAGGCGTTTTCCTGGGTGTCGTACAGTTTGATCTCTACGTCGTTGCCGTAGTTGTCTTCCAGCCAGGTGCCCGCCAGGGTGGCGCGCTGGGTGCCAATCACCTTGCCCTTGAGCGAAGCCTTGTCAGTCTTGAAGTCGACGTCCTTCGGCGCGATGAACTGCAGCTTGTTGGAGTAGTACGGGTCAGTGAAATCGACAGCCTGCTTGCGCTCGTCGGTGATCGACAGCGACGACACCAGGAAGTCGAACTTCTTGGCGTTCAGGGCCGGGATGATGCCGTCCCAGTCGGAGGTTACTACCGAGCATTCGGTCTTCATCTTGGCGCACAGGGCGTCGCCGATGTCCTTGTCGAAGCCGACGACGTTACCGCTGGCGTCCTTGTTGTTGAACGGTGGGTAGGCGGCTTCGATACCCATGCGCAGTTTTTCCGCGGCCATGGCGTTTGCCGACATCACCAGGGTGGCAGCGGCTGCCAGGAGGAACTTCTTGTAAGTGTGCATGTATTGCTCCGTTAGCGGTGGCTGGACATGAATTGCTTGCAACGCGCCGAGGTCGGGTTCTCGAAGACCTGCTGCGGCGATCCTTGCTCTTCAACCAGGCCCTGGTGCAGGAAGACCACTTCACTGGACACCTGGCGGGCAAAGTTCATCTCGTGCGTCACCAGCAGCATGGTACGGCCTTCGTCGGCCAATGCGCGGATGACGTTAAGCACTTCCTGGACCATTTCCGGATCGAGCGCCGAGGTCGGCTCGTCGAACAGGATGACCTTGGGCTTCATGGCCAGGGTACGGGCGATGGCGGCACGCTGTTGCTGGCCACCGGAAAGCTGGGCGGGGTAGCTGTGGCGCTTGTCGTAGATGCCAACCTTGTTCAGCAGCGCTTCGGCGGCTTCGATGGCCTCGGCCTTGCTCTGGCCGAGCACGCGGCGTGGCGCCTCGATGATGTTGTCGAGGATCGACATGTGTGGCCACAGGTTGAAATTCTGGAAGACGAAGCCGATCTCGCTGCGCAGGCGGTTGATCTGGCGGTTGTCGGCGGCGATCAGGTCGCCGTTCTTGGCGGCCTTGAGCTTGAGGCTTTCGCCAGCAACGAGGATTTCGCCCTGGTGTGGGTTCTCCAGCAGGTTGATGCAGCGCAGCAGGGTGGACTTGCCAGAGCCGGATGAGCCGAGGATGGAGATCACGTCACCGTCGCGCGCGGTCAGCGAAATGCCCTTGAGAATTTCCTGCTCGCCATAGCGTTTGTGCAGGTTGCGGATTTCCAGCGCGGGCGTAGCCTGGGCCATGTGCGGTCCTCATGTGTTCGGGTGCGTTCCCAGCTGTTGGCGGCCTTCCTGGCGAGCGCCACGCTAGCATAGCGGCGCAACGGCGGCCAACCGGGTCGCGGGGGGCTCGGGTCGCTGGTGGGACAGTTTGTCGCATCGCTGCAGTGG
This sequence comes from Pseudomonas sp. TE6283, assembly GCF_054060555.1. NCBI lineage: Bacteria > Pseudomonadati > Pseudomonadota > Gammaproteobacteria > Pseudomonadales > Pseudomonadaceae > Pseudomonas > Pseudomonas sp. TE6283. The sequence continues at coordinate 130,838 of NZ_JBSSDH010000002.1, read as the reverse complement.
ACTGTCGCCAGGATATCCGCATTGGCGTTTTGCCCAGCACCGGAGCCTTGATGAAAAAAGGCGCGATGGTGCCAGCTTTGCTCCGGTCTGGGAAGCCGTTTTTGGCCGGGTGGCGCTGTGTTGCGTGTTATGCGGAGTCCGGGTTGCGCCTTTGGGTTGCGCTTTGCTTTGCCCTGAATGTGTGCCTGGGTGTTACCGAGGGGCACCTTTGGTGCGTTTGTAAGTGGGTATTTCAGTAATCCCAACTTGGCATGGGGGTTTGGCGACCCTTCGGCCAAAGCTTGGCGCAATGCCCTGCAAGCCGCGTCGTTATTGGTTGCAGAAACATTTCAGACGAAAGCCATTCTCAGCTGGCCCGCTTATTGCCATCCCGAAACCACTGAATGCAGCGACGCCCACTCACACCCCGGCACGCTGGCCAGTCATTCGTGTAGTCCACCTCCTTACAAAGGTAGTTTTATGAGCGGTAACAATTCCAATGACCTCGCTCAGGGGCTCAAGCAACGGCATGTGACCATGCTCTCGATTGCCGGCGTGATCGGCGCCGGCCTGTTCGTCGGCTCCGGCCATGCCATCGCTGCCGCCGGCCCTGCCGTGCTGCTGGCCTACGCTGCCGCCGGTACCCTGGTGGTCCTGGTGATGCGCATGCTCGGCGAAATGGCGGTCGCCTCGCCGGATACCGGTTCCTTCTCCACCTACGCCGACCGCGCCATCGGGCGCTGGGCCGGTTTCACCATCGGCTGGCTGTACTGGTGGTTCTGGGTCTTGGTGATCCCGCTGGAGGCCAACGCCGCCGCGGCCATCCTGCATGCCTGGTTCCCGTCGGTGGACCTGTGGGCTTTCTCCCTGATCATCACCCTGGCGCTGACCGTCACCAACCTGTTCAGCGTGAAGAACTACGGTGAGTTCGAGTTCTGGTTCGCCCTGCTCAAGGTGCTGGCGATCATCGGCTTCATCGTCGTCGGCTGCGCGGCCATGTTCGGCATGGTGCCGAGCAGCCAGGTCAGCGGCATCGGCCACCTGTTCGATACCCAGGGCTTCATGCCCAATGGCCTGGGCGCGGTGCTGGCCGCGATGCTGACCACCATGTTCTCGTTCATGGGTACCGAGATCGTCACCATCGCCGCCGCCGAATCGAAAGACCCGGGCAAGCAGATCAGCAAGGCCACCAACTCGGTGATCTGGCGTATCTGCCTGTTCTATCTGGTGTCGATCTTCCTGGTCGTCGCCATGGTGCCGTGGAACGATCCGGCCCTGGCCGAGAAAGGCTCCTACCAGACCGTCCTCAGCCTGATCGGCGTGCCGAATGCCAAGCTGATCGTCGACATCGTCGTGCTGATCGCCGTGACCAGCTGCCTGAACTCGGCGCTGTACACTTCCTCGCGCATGCTGTTCTCCCTGAGCAAGCGTGGCGACGCCCCGGCCATCGCCCAACGCACCACCAAGGCGGGCACCCCGCACTGGGCCGTGCTGCTGTCCACTGCCGCAGCCTTCCTGTGTGTGTTCGCCAACTTCCTGGCCCCGGCCGCGGTGTTCGAGTTCCTGCTGGCCAGCTCCGGCGCCATCGCCCTGCTGGTGTACCTGGTGATCGCCGTGTCGCAACTGCGCATGCGTGCCCAGCGTGAGGCGAAGGGCGAGAAGATCTCGTTCAAGATGTGGATGTTCCCGGGCCTGACCTGGGCGACCATCGCCTTCATCATCGCCATTCTGGTGGTGATGGGCCTGCGTGAAGACCACCGTGCCGAGATCATCGCCACGGCGATCCTGAGCATTGGCGTGGTGGCGGCTGGTCTGCTGGTGCACCGCAAGCGTGGTGCTGCTGCGCGGGTGGCGCTGGATAGCTGATTCACTGATATGAAATGCAAAGGCCGCGCCCTGTGAGGGGCGCGGCCTTTTGTTTGCCTTGTGCGAGCAGTCCTGATCAGCCGAACTGCTTCTGCTGTTGCCTGGCCACGACTTCCGAGGCAGTGACATAGGCGTCCTGGAACTCGTCGCTTTCCAGCCAGGCCATGGTGGCGTCCTCGTCGGCGCCGTCGAGCCATTTGCGGTAGGCGGTGAACACCAGGACGATGTAGTCGGTGGCGTGTTCTTCCTTGTGGCCCTTGAGCACGAGTGCCAGCAGCGGGTCGACCAGGAATACCGAGATCATCGGCACCAGGCCGTTTTCCTGGGCTTGCTTCATCTTTTCGAACAGGCTGTTGTAGCTGCCCGACTCCATGGCCTTGTTGAACACCTGCTCGACGCTGGCGCTGTCACCGGCGCTGGCCTTGACCGCCTGGCCGCTGCGCACCATGCGGTTCTGCTTGGCCTTGGTGGCGGCGCGCTTGGCGCGTTTCTGTTGTTTGGTGTTGGTGGCCATGGGTGGATCCTTGGGGTGTCTGGTAAAGGCGCGTATTGAAGCGTAGTTGCCAGGGAAACCCAAGCAGGTATTCGAGATCGCCGGGGGCGCAACGCGCCCCAGGGGCTTAACTGACTAGCGCCTCCGGCTCATCCTCCTCGAAGCCCCGCGAAGCCCGCCCGACCAGCAACGGATCCGGCGCATGCGCCACGCTGTGATCCTTGCCCGGATAATCCAGCGAGTGCAGGAAGTGGCGAATGCAGTTGATCCGTGCCCGCTTCTTGTCGTCCGACTTGATCACCGTCCACGGTGCATCGGCGGTGTCGGTGTGGAAGAACATCGCTTCCTTGGCCGCGGTGTAGTCCTCCCACTTGTCCAGCGACTTGATGTCGATGGGCGACAGCTTCCAGTGCTTGAGCGGATCGTCACGGCGCGAAATGAAGCGGCGCAACTGCTCCTCGCGGTTCACCGAGAACCAGAACTTGAACAGCAGGATGCCGCTGTTGCACAGCATGCGCTCCAGCTCCGGCGCTTGGCGCATGAATTCCAGGTACTGCAGGGGCGAGCAGAAGTCCATGACCTTCTCGACCCCGGCGCGGTTGTACCAGGAGCGGTCGAAGAACACCATTTCGCCGGCTGTGGGCAGGTGCTGGACGTAGCGCTGGAAGTACCACTGCCCCTTCTCCTGCTCGGAGGGCTTCTCCAGCGCGACGATGCGCGCGCCGCGCGGGTTCAGGTGCTCCATGAAGCGCTTGATGGTGCCGCCCTTGCCGGCGGCGTCACGGCCCTCGAACAGCACGACGATGCGCTGGCCGGTTTCCTTCACCCAGTTCTGTACCTTGAGCAGCTCGATCTGCAGGTCATGCTTGGCCTTCTCATAGTCCTGGCGGCGCATGCGCGTGCGGTAGGGGTAGTTGGCCGGCAGGCGAGCGGAGGTGCTGTCTTCGTTGCTGCCTTTGCGAGCGTTCGCCACTTCCAGGGCGGCGGGCTGCTGGCTGACCTGGGTAATGGTCTCTTGCGCGGCGGTGCTGGTGGCCGGCTTGCGCTGGCGTGGGCGACGAGGGCGAGGGGCTGGCTTGGGGCTGCTGGCGGCCTCGGCGGGCGCTGGCAGGAGGAGGGTGGCGGATTCTTCGCTCATGGAGGTCCTTGCGGGGGTCGGTCGAATGTCCACCTTCCATCCTATGCAGGAGCAAGGGGAGGCATTTTGATATCGATCAACCAGGGGCGAAGGATTCCTGGGGTAAAACGGCAGACAACAAAAAACCCGCGCTAGGCGGGTTTCTTGTGTCGCTTCGGGTAACTTTGCAACCACCAGAAGCTTGAAGGTGGTGCCCAGAGACGGAGTCGAACCGCCGACACGAGGATTTTCAATCCTCTGCTCTACCGACTGAGCTATCTGGGCGACGGGGTGAATTAAATAGATTTTCTCAGAGGCCGTCAACGACTTTTTCAAAAAAATTTAAATTAATTCCGTCGCTTACGATTCGTGGGTCAATTCGAGGGCGGAACGTAGCCTTCGGCCTGGGCGTAATCCTCGCCGGCGAAGAACTTGTCCATCTCGGCCTGGATGAATTTGCGGTCCTCGGCATTCATCATGTTCAGGCGCTTCTCGTTGATCAGCATGGTCTGGTGGTCCTGCCACTCCTTCCAGGCCTTCTGCGAGATGTGCTCGAAGATGTCCTGGCCCTTGGCGCCCGGGTAGGGCGGGCGGTCCAGGCCGGGGAGTTCTTCGTTGTACTTGCGGCACTTCACGGTGCGGGTCATGGCTTGTCTCCTGCAATCAGTTCGTCGGCCGCGCGTTGCAGCAGCTTCTTGACCGGGGCGGCGAGGCCCAGGCGCGGCGGGGTGGCGAGGTTATACCAGAGCCAGTCGGGCTCGGCCACGTGCGAGCCGACGGGCTCGACACGCACCAGCCAGGGCTCGATGGCCAGCTGGAAATGGCTGAAGGTGTGGGTCAGGCCGTCCAGGGCCTGGCTGCCGTTCAGGCGCAGGCCGTGCTGGTAGGCGAGGTCGTCGAGCTGTTCCAGGCTGTCCAGCTCCGGCAGGCTCCACAGTCCGCCCCACAGGCCGGTGGAGGGCCGGCGATAGAGCAGGATCGCGCCTTCGTGGTTGGTCAGCAGTGGCATCAGGGTCTTGCGCTGGGGCAGGGCCTTGCGCGGCTTGGGCTCGGGGTAGCGGGTCTCCTCGCCATGCAGGTGCGCCTCGCAACCCCTTTGCAGCGGGCAGATCAGGCAACTGGGCTTGCTGCGGGTGCACAGCGTGGCGCCCATGTCCATCATTGCCTGGGTGAAGTGGTTGACCCGGGTCATCGGTGTGAAGCGTTCGGCGGTGGCCCAGAGCTGGTTGGCCACTTTGGGCTCGCCGGGGTAGCCGGCCTGCGCGGTAAAACGGGCCAGCACGCGCTTGACGTTGCCGTCGAGGATCGGCGCGCGGATGCCCATGCTGATGCTGGCGATGGCGCCCGCCGTGGAGCGCCCGATGCCGGGCAGTTCGGTGAGTTGCTCGACGCTGCGCGGGAACTCGCCGCCATGCTGCTCTACAACCATCTTCGCGGCTTTTTGCAGGTTACGGGCGCGGGTGTAGTAGCCAAGGCCCGTCCACAGGTGCAGCACTTCGTCCTCCGGCGCCTCGGCCAGGGCCTGCACGGTCGGCAGCGCCTGCATGAAACGGTCGAAGTAGTTGAGCACGGTGCTGACTTGCGTCTGCTGCAGCATGATTTCGGAGACCCACACCCGATACGGGGTGATGCCCTGTTGCCACGGCAGGTCGTGGCGGCCGTGCTGGTCGTACCAGTCCAGCACGGCGCTGGAGAACTGCTGGGGGCTCATCGTTTGAACAGCCCCTTGAGCGCATCTTTGAGTTCCGGGCTCACCTTGTCTCCGAGTTTCTCTTCGAGTTTTTCATCGATCTTGTCCTTCAGGCGGTTGCCGGCCAGCTTCGCGGCGACCTTGCCCAGGCCGTCCTGGTCCAGGCGGCAGGCCTTGGCGCCCAGTTCCAGCGGCCCGCGGCAGCGCAGCGGCACTTCGACGCCGGCAAAGCGCTCGTTGACCTGGCAGGCCGGGTCGGGCATGGCGCGCTGGTCGCCCTCGACGATCACGCCGACGTTGTAGTCCATGCCCAGCACGCGCAGGTCGAGGTCGCCATGGCCGTTGACGGTCAGGCCCGGGATGCGTGCCTTGAGGTCCGGGTTGCTGGCCACGCCGTTACGTACCACCAGGCTGCCGCGCAGTTCCTGGAACGGCGTGTCCTTGCCCCGCTGTTCGCCGCTGAGCTGCTTGCGATTGAGGGTAGCGATGGCCTGGCACAGCTGCTGTTCCAGGTTGGCGTTGACCAGCACACCGTCATTGATGGTGAAGCTGGCGTTGCCGTTGAGGGTATCGACCAAGGCTTTCTGGCTGTTGCCCGTGGCGGTCAGGTCGCTGTTCAGGGTCAGCAGGCCCTTGACCGGCGGCGCCTGGTCCGGGCTTTCGCGCTTGATGAAGTGCTCCACCGGCACGCGATTGATCTTGGTGTTCACGCCGATCTGCGGCACGGCGGGGCGTACGTCGACAGTGCCCTTGGCCTCGAAGGTGCCGTTGTACAGGCCGCCGCGCAGGGTCTGCAGGGTGACCAGGCCGGCCTGGCCGCTGGCGGTCAGCTGCGCGTCGCTGATCGGCAGCTTGTCCAGGGTCAGGGCGCCGAACGACAGGTCGGCCTGCAGGTCCAGGGCGCGCAGGCGGTCGACCGGCAACAGCTTGTCGTTGCTCCAGGCCACCTGGGTCGGTGCGTCGGGCAGCGGCGTGGTGCCCGCGCCAGCGACGGCGGTGGCTTCCTGCTGCTTGACCTCGGCCTGGCGCGCCGCCGTGGCGCCCTTGGCCTCTTCGCTTTTGGCCGGCAGGTAGCGATCGGCGTTGAACGTGTCGGCTTTGAGGCGCACACGCAACGCTTGCTTGGCGAAGTCGTCCACGGCGACACGGCCGGTGAAGGTGCTGTCGTCCAGCTTCACCGCCAGGTCCTCCAGGGCCAGGCTGTTCTGCGTGCCCTGCAGGCGGGTGACCAGCTCCAGTTTCTTGAAGGCCGCCGGGTCAGCGGTGGCCGGCAGCGGGTGGCCGATGCCGTCGAGGAAGGTGCGCAGGTCGAACTGGGCGATGGACAGGCCGCCGCTGACCTGCGGGGCTTTGTCCAGGTCACGCACGTTCAGCTCGCCCAGGGCACGCAACTGGTTGGCCGAGACCTTCAGGCCGCTCCAGGACGCGACATTGGCCGCCAGGTCGACCAGCACCTGCCCTTGGGCAACGAAGGTCAGGGTCTTGCCGGCCAGCGGCTCGCCCGAGGTTTCGCCGGACAGACGCATGTCCTCGAGGTTGTAGCGCTTGAGTTTGCGGTCGAAGCGCAACTCGCCGGTCAGCTCGGTGCGCGCCTTGATGTTCGGCTGGCTGGCGCTGAGGAAGGCGCTGGCCTTGAGCGCGATGTTCGTGCCTTCGTGCACGGGACCGGTGCTCAGCTGGATGCTTTCGGCGCCGTAGGTCTGTCCGGCTTTCTCGTCGGTGTAGAGCACGCGGGCGTTATTGACGGTCAGGCTGTCGATGTCGAGCTTGACCGAGCGCTCGCTGGCTTCCGAGTTGGCTGGTGCGGCGGCTGGCGTTTCAGCCGGCGTGCTCGCCGACGCGCCGGCGACGGTCGGCTGCGGCAGTGGCTTGCCGATGTCTTCCCAGTTGCCGTGGCCGTTGGCGTCGCGGGTCAGGGTCAGGTTGAGGCCCTCGACCCGCACATCGCTCATCTGCACCTCGCGGCGCAGCAGCGGCAGTACGCGCACTGACAGGCCGAGCATCTGCAGGTCGGCGAACGGCACCTTGGGGTTGTTCAGCGTGGCGATGCTCGCTTCGTGCAGTTCCAGGCCCAGCCAGGGGAACAGGCTCCAGCCGATGTCGCCGTTGAGGGTCAGTTCCACATGGGCCTTGTCGCGGGCCAGCTTGCGGATTTCATCTTTGTAGTCGTTGGGATCGAAGAGGTGGGTCAGGGCGAAGCCCAGCGCCACGATGATCAGCAACAACCCGAGAAGCCCCAGCCCCAGGATTTTGCCGAACGCTTTCATGGGCGAGTCCTTGTAGTCCGATTTAGAAATTCAGCGGCGAGTATAGCGCCGTGGCACTTGGCTCTGCGTATCCGACATTTCGACAGTGGGAATGATGACAGTTCATTTATCACCTGATCGGACCTAATCGCGGGGCCGAGACCAGCGTGGTACCTGCGTGGGAGCGGGCTAGCCCCGCGATGAGGCCCGAACAGGCGACACAATCTCACCTGAATACGCGAAATACCGATTCAGCTGACGAAAAAAATACGATATCAGATTGCTTTCATGTCACCCCCTGCTGGTAATCTTGCGCCCGCCCGTGGAGTCCCCGCGACCCATTGTCGCGGGGTGCCAGCCCAAGCGGCCGGGCTGCCTTGCGTGCAGCCAAAGCAGAGCCGTCCACGCGCACAGCCCACCTACAAAAGGAACAATCCATGAACAGCAGTATCACGGCGGGGGCGGTGGCGAGCGCGCCGGGCTTCCTGTCGAAGGAGCGCATCATCGCCCGCCCGGGCTTCAACCGTTGGCTGGTGCCACCGGCGGCCCTGGCGATTCACCTGTGCATCGGCATGGCCTATGGCTTCTCGGTGTTCTGGCTGCCGCTGTCCCAGGCCCTGGGTGTCAGCGCGCCGGTGGCCTGCGCCGCCGACATGGGCTTTGTCGCCCGCCTGTTCAGCGCCGAGTGCGACTGGCCAATCTCCATGCTCAGCTGGATCTACACCCTGTTCTTCGTGTTCCTCGGCTGCTCGGCCGCGGTGCTCGGCGGCTGGCTGGAGCACGCCGGCCCGCGCAAGGCCGGCCTGGTATCGGCGCTGTGCTGGTGCGGTGGCCTGCTGATCTCGGCGATCGGCGTGAAGACCCACCAGTTGTGGCTGATGTGGCTGGGCTCGGGGGTGATCGGTGGGATCGGCCTGGGTCTGGGCTACATCTCGCCGGTGTCGACGCTGATCAAGTGGTTCCCGGACAAGCGCGGCATGGCCACCGGCATGGCGATCATGGGCTTTGGCGGGGGTGCCATGGTGGGCGCGCCGCTGGCCACCGCGCTGATGGGCCATTTCTCCAGCCCGACCGAAGTGGGCGTATGGCAGAGCTTCGTTGCCATGGCCGCGATCTACTTCGTGTTCATGACCGCCGGTGCCCTGGCCTACCGCGTGCCGCCGACCGGCTGGAAACCTGAAGGCTGGACGCCGCCGGCGAAGAAGGCCAACGCCATGGTCACCGACCGTCACGTGCATGTCAGCGTGGCCTGGAAGACCCCGCAGTTTGCCCTGGTGTGGCTGGTGCTGTGCCTGAATGTGTCGGCCGGTATCGGCATCCTGGGCATGGCCTCGCCGCTGCTGCAGGAAGTGTTTGCCGGCAAGCTGCTGGGCAATGAGCTGACCTTCAGCGAGCTGAACGCCGCGCAACTGGCGCAGATCGCCGCCATTGCTGCCGGCTTCACCGGGCTGCTGAGCCTGTTCAACATCGGCGGACGCTTCTTCTGGGCGTCGTTCTCCGACTACATCGGCCGCAAGAACACCTACTTCGCCTTCTTCGCCCTGGGCGTGGGGCTCTACAGCCTGGTGCCGAACATGGGGCACATCGGCAACGTGGCGCTGTTCGTGGCGGCGTTCTGCATCATCCTGTCGATGTACGGCGGCGGTTTCGCCACCGTCCCGGCGTACTTGGCCGACCTGTTCGGCACTCAGATGGTCGGCGCCATCCATGGTCGCCTGCTGACGGCCTGGGCGGCGGCCGGCGTGCTCGGCCCGGTGCTGATCACCTACCTGCGCGAGGCGCAGCTGGCGGCGGGGGTGGAGCGGGCAGCGGCCTACGACATGACGTTGTACATCCTCGCCGGCCTGCTGGTGCTGGGCTTCATCTGCAACATGCTGGTGCGGCCGGTGGCGGACAAGTACTTCATGACCGATGCCGAGCTGGCTGCCGAGCGAGCGCTGAGCCATGACAAGGGCGTGGATTCGGCGCGCTCGCTGGAGTGGCATGCGGCGCCGGGCAGTCTGCCATTGGTGCTGCTGGCCTGGGCCGTGGTGGTGATTCCGCTGGCCTGGGGGGTTTGGATCACCTTGCAGAAGACGGCGGTGCTGTTTCACTGAGTTGGCTGGCCCTGGGGGCGCTTTGCGCCCCTTTCGCGACACAAGTCCGCTCCCACAGGAGCCTCGTAAGCCTGAAGGTACGCAATGCCTGTGGGAGCGGCCTTGTGTCGCGATGGGCTGCGAAGCAGCCCCCAAAGGTACTTGTATAGACCTGTAGGCCCGTCCCGCCCCCGTAATTACTAGCCCTGCCATATGTCATCCGCGTTTCAAGCCGGCGCGTTCTGGGCCTATAATGGAGCCCTTTTCGCCCAATGATTTTGCGGAGCTGGTGATGGTCGAACGTAAGGCTTCCGTCGAGCGCAATACCCTGGAAACCCAGGTCAAGTGCTCGATCAACCTCGATGGCAGCGGCAAGGCCCGATTTGAAATCGGCGTGCCTTTCCTTGAACACATGCTCGACCAGATCGCCCGGCATGGGCTGATCGACCTGGACATCGAGTGCAAGGGCGACCTGCATATCGACGATCACCATACCGTCGAGGACGTCGGCATCACCCTCGGCATGGCGTTCGCCCAGGCCATCGGCGACAAGAAAGGCATCTTCCGCTACGGCCATGCCTATGTGCCGCTGGACGAAGCGCTGTCGCGCGTGGTCATCGATTTCTCCGGGCGCCCGGGCCTGCAGATGCATGTGCCCTACACCCGCGCCACCGTCGGCGGCTTCGATGTCGACCTGTTCCAGGAGTTCTTCCAGGGCTTCGTCAACCACGCCCTGGTGACCCTGCACATCGACAACCTGCGTGGCCACAACACTCACCACCAGATCGAGACCGTATTCAAGGCTTTCGGCCGCGCCCTGCGCATGGCCGTCACCCTCGACGAGCGCATGGCCGGGCAGATGCCGTCCACCAAAGGGTGCCTGTAAATGCAGACGGTAGCCGTAATCGACTATGGCATGGGCAACCTGCACTCGGTGGCCAAGGCCCTCGAGCACGTGGGCGCCGGCAAGGTGCTGGTGACCAGCGACGCTGCGCTGATTCGTGAAGCCGACCGCGTGGTGTTCCCCGGCGTCGGCGCGATCCGCGACTGCATGGCCGAGATCCGCCGCCTGGGCTTTGACAGCCTGGTGCGCGAGGTCAGCCAGGACCGTCCGTTCCTCGGTATCTGCGTGGGCATGCAGGCGCTGCTCGACCACAGCGAAGAAAACGATGGCGTCGAGTGCATCGGCCTGTTCCCCGGCCAGGTGCGCTTCTTCGGTAAAGACCTGAAGGAAGACGGCGAGCACCTGAAGGTGCCGCACATGGGCTGGAACGAAGTGAGCCAGACCATCGACCACCCGCTGTGGCATGACATCCCTGACCGGGCGCGCTTCTACTTTGTGCACAGCTACTACATCAACGCCGGCAAGCCGGGCCAGGTGGTTGGTCGCGGCCATTATGGCGTCGACTTCGCCGCCGCGCTGGCCGATGGCTCGCGCTTCGCCGTGCAGTTCCACCCGGAGAAGAGCCATACCCATGGCCTGCAGCTGCTGCAGAACTTCGTCGCCTGGGACGGGCGCTGGTAAATGAGCCGATCGAAGACCAAGGCCCCGATCATCACGCTGACCCCGGAGCAGGAGCGCGAGGCGCTCGACACGCTCAAGCGCTTCCTCGAAGACCGCTTCGAGCTGCAGTTGGGGTCGTTCGAGGTGGCCGAGGTCCTCGAGCTGTTCAGCAAGGAAATTGCACCCCACTACTACAACAGGGCGATTGCCGATGTTCAGCTGCACCTCAAGGAGCGGTTCGAGAGTATCGAAAGCGACCTGTGGGCGCTCGAAAAGCCCTGAACCCAACGAACAAGACAGGTTGCCAAGATGCTGATTATCCCTGCTATCGATCTCAAGGACGGTGCCTGCGTACGCCTGCGCCAAGGCCGCATGGAAGACTCCACCGTATTCTCCGACGACCCGGTGAGCATGGCCGCCAAATGGGTCGAGGGTGGCTGCCGCCGCCTGCACCTGGTCGACCTGAACGGCGCCTTTGAAGGCCAGCCGGTCAACGGTGAAGTGGTCACTGCCATCGCCAGGCGCTACCCGAACCTGCCGATCCAGATCGGCGGCGGCATCCGCTCGCTGGAAACCATCGAGCACTACGTCAAGGCCGGCGTCAGCCACGTGATCATCGGCACCAAGGCGGTCAAGCAGCCCGAGTTCGTCGCCGAAGCGTGCAAGGCCTTCCCGGGCAAGGTCATCGTCGGTCTTGATGCGAAAGACGGCTTTGTCGCCACCGACGGCTGGGCCGAAGTGAGCTCGGTGCAGGTCATCGACCTGGCCAAGCGTTTCGAGGCCGATGGCGTCTCGGCGATCGTCTACACCGACATCGCCAAGGACGGCATGATGCAGGGCTGCAACGTGCCGTTCACCAAGGCCCTGGCCGAAGCCACCTCGATTCCGGTGATCGCCTCGGGCGGCATCCACAACCTGGGCGACATCAAGGCCCTGCTGGACGCCAAGGCCCCTGGCATCATTGGCGCCATCACCGGCCGCGCCATCTACGAAGGCACCCTCGACGTCGCCGAGGCCCAGGCCTTCTGCGACAACTATCAAGGCTAAGGAGCGACCATGGCACTGGCCAAGCGCATCATCCCTTGCCTGGACGTGGACAACGGCCGGGTGGTCAAGGGCGTCAAGTTCGAGAACATCCGCGATGCCGGCGACCCGGTGGAGATCGCCCGCCGCTACAACGAGCAGGGCGCGGACGAGATCACCTTCCTGGACATCACCGCCAGCGTCGATGGCCGTGACACCACCCTGCATACCGTCGAGCGCATGGCCAGCCAGGTGTTCATCCCGCTGACCGTCGGCGGCGGCGTGCGTACCGTGCAGGACATCCGCAACCTGCTCAACGCCGGTGCCGACAAGGTGTCGATCAACACCGCGGCGGTGTTCAACCCGGAGTTCGTGGGCGAGGCGGCGGACCGTTTCGGTTCGCAGTGCATCGTCGTCGCCATCGACGCGAAGAAAGTATCCGGCCCGGGCGAAGCGCCGCGCTGGGAGATCTTCACCCACGGCGGACGCAAACCCACCGGGCTGGATGCGGTGGAGTGGGCGAAGAAGATGGAAGGGCTGGGGGCCGGTGAAATCCTGCTGACCAGCATGGACCAGGATGGCATGAAGAACGGCTTCGACCTGGGGGTTACCCGGGCGATCAGCGATGCGCTGGGGATTCCGGTGATTGCCTCCGGTGGCGTGGGCAACCTGCAGCACCTGGCCGACGGGATTCTGGAAGGGCATGCCAGCGCGGTGCTGGCGGCCAGTATCTTCCACTTTGGCGAGTACACGGTGCCTGAGGCGAAGGCCTATATGGTTTCGCGTGGGATCGTCGTTCGCTGACAGAGCGCTGGGAGGGCTTCGCCCTCCTTTCGCGGCACAAGGCCGCTCCCACAAGTACAGCACTGCGCCTGAGGCTGGCGTCGTGCCTGTGGGAGCGGCCTTGTGTCGCGAAAGGGCCGCGAAGCGGCCCCAGAGGCATCACCCGTGGTTCTTGCCAAGCAAGGCATGGTAAAGCTCGGTATCCCCGAGAATCCCCACCACCTTGTCGTTATCCTGCAGCACCAGCTTGTTGCCGGTCTGGTAACGAATCTGCAGCGCCTCGCGCATGCCGATATCGGCGTGCACCACGGTCGGCCTGCGCTCCAGCAGCTCCACATCCTGCCCTGGTGCCCAGTTCTGCATATCCAGCCCGTTCTGGCCCTGGCGCGCGCGCTTGATCGAGCCTCCCTCGCCGAGGTCCAGCCATGAGTCGATCCCCGGGTCCAGGCACACCGAGCCGTTGACTCGCTTGCACTGGTCCAGGCTGCGCATCAGGCTGCGGCCGCACAGCACGTTGAGCGGGTTGGTGTGGGCGACGAAGGTACGCACGTACTCGTCGGCCGGGTTGAGCACGATGTCTTCCGGCTTGCTGTACTGGATGATCCGCCCGTCCTTCATGATCGCGATGCGGCTGCCCAGCTTCAGGGCCTCGTCGAGGTCGTGGCTGACGAAGACGATGGTCTTGCTCAGCTTGCTCTGCAGGGCCAGCAGTTCGTCCTGCAGGCCCTGGCGGATCAGCGGGTCAAGGGCCGAGAACGGTTCGTCCATCAGCAGGATGTCGGCGTCCATCGCCAGCGCCCGGGCCAGGCCGACGCGCTGCTGCATGCCACCCGAGAGTTCATCCGGCTTCTTGTTGCGCCACTGGGTCAGGCCCACCAGCTCGAGCTTTTCATCCACCAGCTTGCGCCGTTCCTTCTCGGGACGGCCCTGCATCTCCAGGCCAAAACTGATGTTCTCGCGCACCGTCAGCCAGGGCATCAGGGCGAACTTCTGGAACACCATGGCGATGCGCTTGGTGCGCATCATTTTCAGCTCCGCCGGGGTGCAGTGGGCGATGTCGATATGCTTGCCTTCATGCTCGACGAACAGCTTGCCGCGGCTCACGGTGTTGAGGCCGTTGATGCAGCGCAGCAAGCTGGATTTGCCCGAGCCGGACAGGCCCATCAGCACGCAGATCTCGCCCTTGTTGATGTCCAGGTTGGCCTTCTCGACACCGACCACCAGCCCGGTTTGCTTGAGGATCTGCTCGCGGGTCTTGCCCTGGTCGAGCAGGGCCAGCGCCTCGCGCGGCTTGCTGGAGAAGATGACGTCGACGTCTTCGAAACGAATGATGCTCATGCCTCACCCCTTACCGGCAGCTCCGGTTGCTTGCAGATACGGTCGAGCATGATTGCCAGCAGCACGATCGCCAGGCCCGCTTCGAAGCCCAGGGAGATATCGGCGGTGTTCAGTGCGTTGACCACGGGTTTGCCCAGGCCGTCGGCGCCCACCAGGGCGGCAATCACCACCATCGACAGCGACAGCATGATGCATTGTGTCACGCCGGCGGCGATGCTCGGCATGGCGTGGGGCAGTTCGATACGGGTCAGCAACTGGCGGCGCGAGCAACCGAAGGCCTTGCCGGCGTCCATCAGTTCCTGCGGCACGTCGCAGATGCCCAGATAAGTGAGGCGGATGGGCGCGGCGATGGCGAACACCACGGTGGAGATCAGCCCCGGCACCACGCCCAGGCCGAACAGGGTCAGGGTCGGGATCAGGTAGACGAAGGTGGGCACGGTCTGCATCAGGTCCAGTACCGGGCGCATGGCGGTGTAGAACATTGGTTTGTGCGCGGCGGCGATGCCCAGCGGCACGCCGATGACCACGCAGACCACCGTGGCGAAGGTGACCTGCGCCAGGGTTTCCATGGTTTCCTGCCAGTAGCCCAGGTTGAGGATCAGCAGGAACGACAGGGCGACGAAGACGGTGAGGGCCCACTTGCGCTGGATCAGGTGCGCGAGGGCGGCGAACAGGGCGATGAGCACGAACGGGTTGAACCAGGTCAGGGCGCTGGTGACCCCATGGATCATGAATTCCAGGCCTGCGGCGATGGCGTCGAAGTAACTGGCGCCGTTCTGGGTCAACCATTCGACGAATGAGGCGATGTACTGCCCCAGGGGTATTTTCTGATCGATAAGCATGATAGCGAGCTTCCACCTGCAAAGATTGAAATCAGTCCGGGGCGGGCACGGTCCCGCCCCGAGGTGTTGCCATTGCGTCTTGCGTTATTGCGTCAGTTTGGCCTTGGCCGCCTCGAGGCCGGGCTTGCCGTCCACGGTGGTCACGCCGGCCAGCCAGGCATCCAGCTTGCCAGGGTTGTCCTTGAGCCATTTCCTGGCCGCCGCCTCGGGTTTCATCTTGTCGTCCAGGACATAGCCCATCATGGTGCTTTCATCCTTGAGCTCGAACGACAGGTTCTTCAGCAGCTGGCCGACGTTGGTGCATTCCTGCGCATAGCCCTTGCGGGTGTTGGTGAGCACGGTGGCCTTGCCGAAATCGGGACCGAAGTAGGCGTCCCCGCCGGTCAGGTACTGCATCTTGAAGCGGGTGTTCATCGGGTGTGGTTCCCAACCGAGGAACACGATCGCCTCGTCGCGCTTCTGCGCCCGGTCGACCTGGGCGAGCATGCCGGCCTCGCTGGACTGCACGATCTGGAAACCGGCGTCCTTCAGGCCGAAGGCGTTGTCGTCGATCATCTTCTGGATGGTGCGGTTGCCGTCGTTGCCGGGTTCGATGCCATAGATCTTGCCCTTGAGTTCCTGCTTGAACTTGGGCAGGTCGGCGAAGTCCTTCAGGCCCTTGTCATACAGGGCCTGGGGCACGGCCAGGGTGTACTTGGCGTTCTCCAGGTTGGCGCGCACGGTCTCGACGGTGCCGGCGTCGCGGTACTGCTTGATGTCGTTCTCCATGGTCGGCATCCAGTTGCCGAGAAACACGTCCAGGTCCTTGCCGGTGGCCAGCGACTTGTAGGTCACCGGTACCGAGATCATGGTGGTGTGGGTCTTGTAGCCCAGGGCTTCGAGCACGACGCTGGTGGTCGCGGTGGTGACCGTGATGTCGGTCCAGCCGACATCCGAGAAACGCACCGTCTGACACTGCTCGGGTTCGGCGGCCTGGGCCAGCAGCGGAGCGGACAGCAACGCGACCAGCAACAGCTTGGGTGAAGCTTTCATGGATGGACTCCTGTGATTTTATCTTCGGGTTCGCGTGGGTCGCCGGGCGTTCTCAGGGCTCCGGTCGACCAGGCCTGCAGAGGGCAGGATGCGAGGCCGTGCAATACGAGTCGCTTTCGATAATCCTCCAGCGTTCGGCAATCGCCTACTGGTGGCGTCGTATCCAGTACAGGACGGGTCGCATCCAGTACGGACGATGTCGCAACTGGATTTTTCCACCCCCCGGCCTCGGTTTTTGCGGCGTCCCGGCGCTGGAAAACGGCGCACGCAGGGCCGGTGCAGGGGCGGCGCTGCTGGACAAAAGTACGTCGGTTGCAGACGGCGAGTGGGTGGGCAAAAGCCCGATGATGCGAGCATTCCGAGGCGGCTCGAGCTTTCAGCCTAGCAGTTGCGCAAGGCGGTGTTCGGCGCTGCGAGACAAGCCCATCAAGAGGTGATGCGACAATGGCCATCAGCGTGTTCGACCTGTTCAAGATCGGTGTCGGGCCTTCCAGCTCACACACCGTAGGCCCCATGCGCGCCGGTGCGCTGTTCGTCCAGGGGCTGCGCGAACGCGGCGAGCTGGAGCGAGTACGGCGCATCGAGGTGCGGCTGTATGGCTCGCTGTCGGCCACCGGCGTCGGCCACGGCACCGACAACGCCACGATCATGGGCCTGATGGGCGAATGGCCCGACGCCATCGACCCCGGCCAGATCACTCCGCGCATCGCCGACCTGCGTGAAACCAACGTGCTCAAGCTCGACAACCGCCTGCCCATCGAATTCGTCTGGGCCCGCGACATGCTGCTGCTGGACGAGAACCTGCCGTACCACCCCAATGCCATGACCCTGATTGCCGAAGGCGAGGCGGGCGAGCTGCACCGCGACACCTATTACTCGGTGGGCGGCGGCTTTGTGGTCGATGCCGCCCAGGCCGCCAGCGGTGTGCTGGACGCCGACCAGACCGTGCTGCCCTACGACTTCGACAGCGCCGCCGAACTGCTGCGCCTGTGCAAGCAAAACGACCTGCGCGTGTCGCAATTGATGCTGGAGAACGAAAAGGTCTGGCGCAGCGAAGCCGAGATCCGTGCCGGCCTGCTCAAGCTCTGGCAAGCCATGCAGGAGTGCGTGAACAACGGCCTCAAGCATGAAGGCATCCTGCCCGGCGGGCTCAATGTGCGTCGCCGCGCCGCCCGCCTGCACCGCAGCCTGCAGGAGCTGGGCAAGCCCAACGTGATCGGCTCGACCATGAGCGCCATGGAGTGGGTCAACCTGTTTGCCCTGGCGGTCAACGAAGAGAACGCCGCTGGCGGGCGCATGGTCACCGCGCCCACCAACGGTGCGGCGGGCATCATCCCGGCGGTGTTGCACTACTACATGCGTTTCTCCGATGCGGTGGATGAGTCCAATGTTGTGGACTTCTTCCTCGGCGCGGCGGCGGTGGGCATCCTGTGCAAGAAGAACGCCTCGATCTCCGGCGCCGAAGTCGGTTGCCAGGGCGAGGTCGGCTCGGCTTGCGCCATGGCCGCGGCGGGCCTGGCCGAAGTGCTGGGCGCGACGCCCGCGCAGCTTGAGAACGCCGCCGAGATCGCCCTGGAACACAACCTCGGCTTGACCTGCGACCCGGTCGGTGGCCTGGTGCAGGTGCCCTGCATCGAGCGCAACGCCATCGCTGCGGTGAAGGCGATCAATGCCGTGCAGATGGCCTTGCGCGGTGATGGTGAACACTTCATCTCGTTGGACCAGGTGATCCGCACCATGCGCGACACCGGCGCCGACATGCATGACAAGTACAAGGAAACCTCCCGTGGGGGCTTGGCGGTCAGCGTCATCGAGTGCTGATGCGCCGTTCCGGCCCACGCGTGACCGATGCGCCACATTCTGGCGCACTGGTTGTCTTCTACCGGCCGTCGCCTGTCGTTACCAGCAGGTTGGTTGTCGGTGACACTTAAGTCTGTCGCATCTGGGCAACCTTCCCACAAGTGCTACCGAATTGCTCAGAGGTGACGCGCAGAGGCGCTGGCCCGCCTGTTTGCGTTTGACCTGACGCTCATCACCCGGGCTGCTGGAAGGCGCATGCCGACGTCGCTTTTGGGTTTTATTGGATGGGCGTTCAAATTCAGGCATGCCATTTGCGTTGAGATTGGCAAAGCCCCTGCATACGAAACGGGGCCATTACAAGAACAGTGCTCGCCTGAGGCACCCCCTGCATTGTGTGAGGAGAAATCGCGATGACGTCGTACACCTCCGGGACCCCAACCCAGAACCGCACAGCACCCCAGTCCATCGGCTTTCTCCTGCTGGACAACTTCACCCTCATCTCGCTGGCCTCGGCCGTCGAACCCCTGCGCATGGCCAACCAGCTGTCCGGCCGCGAGCTGTATCGCTGGCACACGCTGACCGTCGACGGTGGCCAGGTATGGGCCAGCGACGGCCTGCAGATCACCCCGGACGCGGCAATGCACAACGCGCCGCCCATGGACACAGTGATCGTCTGCGGCGGCGTGGGCATCCAGCGCACCGTCACCCGCGAGCACGTCACCTGGCTGCAGGCCCAGGCCCGCCAGTCACGTCGCCTGGGCGCGGTGTGCACCGGCAGCTGGGCGCTGGCCTGCGCCGGTCTGCTCGACGGTTTCGACTGCAGCGTGCACTGGGAATGCCTGGCGGCGATGCAGGAAGCCTACCCGCGGGTGAACATGAGCACCCGCCTGTTCACCCTCGACCGCAACCGCTTCACCAGCTCCGGCGGCACCGCGCCGCTGGACATGATGCTGCACCTGATCAGCCGCGATCATGGCCGCGAGCTGTCGGCGGCGATCTCCGAGATGTTCGTCTACGAGCGCATCCGCAACGAGCAGGATCACCAGCGCGTGCCGCTCAAGCACATGCTCGGCACCAACCAGCCGAAGCTGCAGGAAATCGTCGCGCTGATGGAGGCAAACCTCGAAGAGCCGATCGACCTCGACGAACTCGCGGTGTACGTATCGGTGTCGCGCCGCCAGCTCGAGCGATTGTTCCAGAAGTACCTGCATTGCTCGCCGTCGCGCTACTACCTCAAGCTACGCCTGATCCGGGCGCGGCAACTGCTCAAGCAGACGCCGATGTCGATCATTGAGGTGGCGTCGGTGTGCGGGTTCGTGTCCACCCCACACTTCTCCAAGTGCTACCGCGAGTACTTTGGCATTCCGCCGCGTGACGAGCGCGTGGGTTCGAACACCACCCAGCAGGTGGCGATGATGCCGATCCCGCAAGCCATGGCCCTGTCGCCGCACAGCGGGCCGATGGCGGCGCTGAGCCAGGCGCGCAACGAGTCGACCTTTGCCAGTGTGCGCCTGTAGACGCGGGCTTATTTGACAAGCTTGTGGGAGCGGGCTTGCCCGGCGATGGTTCAATCGCGGGGCAGGCCCGCTCCCACAAATCTTGCGGCCACTCTTTTCGATGGCCTCATGCGCGTGTTGTATTGTGCCAACGTCGGCAACAACTGCTTGTCGATGGCCTGGCGCACCGCCGGCGTGCCGGTGTACATCTTCTCCACCCTATCCTTGAGCGTCCTCCCGTTGAGCTCGGTCAGCCCTTGCGCCCCTACCTCGCAAGGCTAAATTAAGTAGTCCATGACTATTTAGTCTGGTCGCTCAGTGCGTCCGGGCTTTTTCATGAACTAGACCTGGTATTTTTACTAGTTGTGAAGATCGATTGTTGGGCAAATAATTTATTGACGTGAGTGTTCGAGTGTTTGTCTTGGCGGGGTAGTTGGCATTTTTTGTACCAGTATTTGACTGGCTTACTTAAGGCTGGCGCACTCGTTAAATGCGGTGAGCTCATCGAGGGATAGGAAAAATGAAGGGGCGATTTTATTGCTTTGCATCAATTTTGGCACTGGCTAGCTTCATGGTGGAGGCGGCGGCTGCCTCGGAGGCATTGGCTGACAAAAAGTCGTCCAGCGAACTGGTGTTGATACTATATGCAGAAGCGAATTTGAAGGGGGCAAGTTGTTCTATTTCTTTTGAGAATCCCATAGAGACAAGGGGTGTTTGTGATGGCTTTAAAGGAAAAAATATTGGGTCGTTGTCTATGGGGCGGCTTCCTAATAGCGATATGACACTTTGTTTGTTGACTGATTCACAAGATCCTGAAGTAGGGGCTGCGTTGTGTATACAAGGTTCGAGGGATGGTGATGCGAATAGAGTAGATAGGGCGTTTCTTTCGACGTGGCCACCGATCACAGAGGCTCTTAGGCCATATATTGCCGTAAAAAACGATCCACGTTTGTATAAAGATGTCACTAAAGTGATTTATTCGGCTGAAAGGGCCGCCACGGTGGCGATGTCTCCGCGGGTAGGTGACGATCCTTTGTGCACGTTCGCCGTTAAACAATGGGGCGAAGTTGATGTCAGGGCAAAGTGTCCTGGTACAGATTTTTTAAAGACGGATCTTCGCCTGAACATCTCCGAGAATCCCGGGAATAGAAAATTATGTTTTAACGGGCGCACCAGTTCTGATAGCACTTGCTACAGCACAACTAAACCGGAATATGAGGTGCCGGAGCTGGGCGGGCCGGCCAGGGGCGGGGGTGTGGAGTTTGAGGTGAAGGGGGATGTCAGAGGTAAACTGCAGAAGGTGAAGTACTAGGCTCTATACGAAAGAGATGTTGCAAACAGCGCATGGTACAAGCCAGTGAGGTAATGGCGGCGTAGCTTTTCGCAGTGTGTCGAAGCATGCCACATTCAGCCAGCCAAGCATGCGTTTGATAATTGTGCGCCGGAGCTATTTGGATCAATCAATTTGCCTGGGTAAGGCAGTTTGGGTTTTGCTTTGTCTAGCGCAGAGGGAAGAGGCATGACCATGAAATCCAATAAAATCATGGCGATGGTTGGGGCTATGTTGTGCATGGCGTCATTCGCTCTATGGGGCGCACAGCCCAGCGTCAAAGGTGATTATGACTTCATTATGCAATTTAGACTATTTGACGGTGATCGTAAGGAGCTTTGCAAAGTCAAACACTGGGAACTCGGTGAGACGACGTCTTGCGCATGGTCTGGCAAACCTGCTGAGGCCCTGGAACTTTTTGCCGGCACTGATGATCGAGCCTATGGCTTCGGTCGCGTGTGTGGGAATAAACCGACAGGAGAAAGCCTGTTTTGCTTATTCTTTGACCTGACCGGAGGCGGTTACGGTGATGAAGGTTTTGTCACGCTCCGTGAACAGCACGAAAGTCATAGCATGGTCTTTTATGGGTTTTTGCCTTCTCCCTACGTTTCCCCAGTCGAGTTAACCTATGAGCCTGGGAAAATTTTCGTGAAACTGTATTCTTCTCAGAATATGCAGGGAGAACATCTTTGTACAGTTGAAGTCGGAGTCGACGACTCGAAGCCGGCCTGTAACGATAGCGGTGCGCGCGCGCACTCTGCAAAGATCATTGGACTTCCGAAAAATAGAAAGGTCTGTTTTCGAGCAGTGAAGGATGAGGCCAATCGGTGCTATGAGCCCAGTAGCTCCTTGGCTGGTGTATATGCAATTTCTATTCCGGACCTGAATAGCACGGACGTGCCTGGGGCAAAGGTAACGAGTAAAGGTGATGTATTAGCAACCAAATTGTACAGTATTGACATGTTGCAATAACGCTCGTTTGCCGGAAGGAGGTCGCTTGAGCATTACTCGGCCAACTGGAAACTTGAGGAACTGGCTATATGGGAAGGGGTAGCATCACCCAACTTGCGGGCGGGTGTCCAGCCACATCCACTTGCACAGCCCTCAAGGTTTTCAAGTAAGCAGGCGGCGGCAAACTGGCGAGCATTGTGCAGACATGCAAGCTCAGAATGTTTGGCCAGCATTGCCGGGCGATGATCGGCCCGACACCGCGTGTTGTTCTTGCAACACCACCGTGACACGGTGATGCCTCGGTGGGGATGAGTCCATTCAATTACAATGCGCCAGTCATATCTTCAGGCGCGCTTGTTGAACTGCGCCAACGCCGGCAGCAACTGCTTGTCGATGGCCTGGCGCACGGCCGGAAGGATGGTCGCGCTGCCGGTATACATCTGCTCGACCATGCCCTTCAGGGCCCGGGCATTGGGCTCGGTCAGTCCGCGTATCACGACCTCGCAGGCCTGCTCGGCGCTGGCTCCGGCCGGAATGTCGAAACCCCGCGAACGCAGTTGGCCCAGCAGGTCGTCCTGGTCGATCAAATCCGCATGCATCATGACTAATGTCCTTCGCCGCTGTTGTTTGCCATCGATTCTGTGTCTGACGCGTCTGGACGGCAAGGGCGGATCGTCGCGATGGCCGCTTTGGCTAAGAACAGGTCGTTTACGGCTAAATCGCAGGGGAAGGAAGGACGCACACTGACATCATTCACGGCGCAGAGGGCTTGGTCACCCTGACTTTACGCACAGTGGATGTTGCTCGCTCTTGGCCCCGGATGCTCACGGCTTCCGGGGTTATTTTTTGGCTACCTGATAATTTTGCCAGTTGTCCACCACCGTGCCGGTCGCTCTAATGAGGTAATTCGGAAAGGAGCAGCGGCATGTACCCATTAATTCGGATAGCGTTAATTATTACTCTTCTATCAGCTTGCTCTCCGGCCAATAAACTTTCAGCGCCGACGGCCCATGCGAATCCAGTGCTCTTCGAACTTGGGCCTGTGATGGAGCACGAAGCTTGGCTTGGTATGCAGCGCAAACGAAATTTCTCATCTTATCTGAATGACTTGCTTGATGATCCTGTCAATCAGGAAATTCGCGGGGTAACTGTCTTTCCGGAACGTGTCGGGCCAGAAACCATCGTAATTTCGGTGGAGCTGCCGGGTGAAAAGCCACTGCAATATCAGCTCCGTTGGTTCAATAGTGACAAGCCAGGCAGGTCTTATTGGTATGGCGACATTCTATCTGATCGCAAGCTACGTTTCTCTTCTTCCGCAGAAGTTGACGTCGATCCGGCAAGTTGGGCTTCGCTGGTCCGCTATGGCGACAAGGTATTTGGAGAGATACGTGTGGACGGACAGCTTTACCGGCTCGATTATATCGGAGCAGGGCAACAGGTGCTGATAAGGGTCGACCCATCGAAACAGGCGCACGTCCAGTCTTGTCTTCAGGTAGAAGACCCCGATCCGGGCCCCGTCGCGCACGCTGCTGTGCGGCAACAGGACGTGCAACCGG
The DNA here is from genome assembly GCF_054060555.1 of Pseudomonas sp. TE6283. Taxonomy (NCBI): domain Bacteria; kingdom Pseudomonadati; phylum Pseudomonadota; class Gammaproteobacteria; order Pseudomonadales; family Pseudomonadaceae; genus Pseudomonas; species Pseudomonas sp. TE6283. The sequence goes on along the minus strand of NZ_JBSSDH010000002.1, from coordinate 107,717 downwards.
CGGCCGTCAGTACTATTCGGGTAATGATGATGAGTACGGTTGAAGCCCGTGCGGGTTTTTCGCGGCGACCCGCAGACTACCCTAGCCTGTCAGACATCATGGAAGACCATCTGATTTTTGCTAATCGGCAGTTACAGAACAGTGGAGTCGAAATACAGTATGAATTTGCCGGATATACTGAAAGTATCGCTAGCGAGAAAGGCCTGACGCCCATCGCGGTCTTGAACTTGATCCGTATGAATGGCAGCGATGTGTATGCTCAGATGCAGGCTGCGCGTGAACGCTTGAGCGCCGATCTGGTGCTCACCGCCATCATCGACCCAACGGTGTTCGGAACGTATTACCTGGCGAATCGTAGAGAAACTGGATTCAGCACCTGGAACATATTGGGCGGTTACTTGGACATGGGGCATGTTCTGGGTCACAACATAGGCGGCGAGCATTACTGGAGACCAGGCGCTCCAAAGCTTCCTGGACCGCCCTATCAGTACGGTTATCTGCTTCCCGGCGGCAATGCAAGAACCATAATGACGGATTATGAGGACTGCCGGGGCTGCACGAGGCTCAACGTCTACTCGAATCCGAGCAAGCAATGGCAGGGTATACCGTTAGGTACGAAAGAGAGCTACGACGTGGTGCGTCGAATGAATGAGCAGCGGGAGATCATAGAGAATTTTTATCCTTGATGACTTATTTTCAAGGCGCAATAGGGATTCTCAAGAAGCTTTTCAAGGCGGATGCGGTGATGAAAGTGCTTTTGGAAATGGCCCTCTCTAGGAAGGGCCGGTTTACAAAAAATCTGTTCACTCAATGCCTGGCAAGTGAGATGGATCGGCCTATCCAATCAAGAGAGAGGGTGTAATCCTGCGTTTCTACCAGTCGTTTCAATTGGTCCTTGCAGTCATCACCAAACGGCGCCGATTTCGGCCCTGTCAGGTCAACATGCAGCAGCATCTGCTCACTGGCCGCCAACGCCTCGTCAAACCCCTCCCGGTGCAGGCTGTGGTAAAGGTGCAGGCGCTTCCTGTCGAAGCCGATGATTTGTGTCTGTACCCACACCTCGGTATCGAGTTTCACCTCGTGCAGGTAGTTGATGTGCGCCTCCAGGGTGAACAGCGAATGTCCGCTCTGGCCCCTTGCATCGGCATCCAGGCCGATGCGCTCCATCAGCGCATCGGTGGCGTAGCTGAAGATCAGCAGGTAGTAGGCATCGCGCAGGTGGCCGTTGTAGTCGACCCATTCTGGCGACACCCGGGTACGGTAGGTGATCAGGGCGGGCATCGTTTTCTCCTCAGTCGCCGAAGGCCATGCCGTGCTTGGCTTTGCTGGTTTTCACCGCTTCCAGTACCGCCAGCAGTGTGTCATCACGATAGCGCTCCAGGGCCGCGATGCTGCGCTCGCCCAGCTGTTCCGAGGTGCCTTCCACCACATCGTCGATCAGCTTGTCGGTCAGCTCCGGTGCCGGCAGGTACGTCCAGGGCAGCTTCAGCGCGGGGCCGAACTGGGCCATGAAGTGGCGCATGCCGGCGTCGCCGCCAGCCAGGGTATAGGTAAGGAAAGTGCCCATGAACGACCAGCGCAGACCGGCGCCGAAGCGGATCGCGTCGTCGATCTCGCCGGTGCTGGCGACGCCGTCGTTGACCAGGTGCAAGGCCTCGCGCCAGAGCGCTTCGAGCAGGCGGTCGGCGATAAAACCGGGGACTTCCTTGCGCACATGCAATGGGCGCATGCCCAGCGTGGTGTAGATGGTTTTCGCCGCTTCGATGGCGTCGGGGCTGGTGTTTCGGCCGCCGACGATTTCCACCAATGGCAGCAGGTACACCGGGTTGAACGGGTGGCCCACCACGCAGCGCTCGGGGTGGGTGGCCGATTCATAGAACTCGCTGGGCAGCAGGCCCGAGGTGCTGCTGGCGATGATCGCATTCGGCTTGGCGGCGGCGCTGATCTTCGCGTGCAGGTCGAGCTTGAGGTCCAGGCGTTCGGGGGCACTCTCCTGGATGAAATCGGCGTCGCGCACGCACGCCTCGATGGTGGCGACGAAAGTCAGGCGATCCTGTGAGGCGCCGGGTGCCAGACCTTGCTTCTGCAGGGCCGGCCAGGCATTGGCGATACGTTTGCGCAGCATGGCCTCGGCGCCGGGCGCAGGGTCCCAGGCAATCACGTCCAGGCCATGGGCCAGGGCACGGGCGACCCAACCGCTGCCGATTACGCCGCTACCCAGGGCGGCGAAGGTCTTGATCTCGGTGATGAAAGGCATATCGGGCTCCTGTAGGGATCTTAGCGACGCTTGAGATTCATCTTTTCCCGGCCTTCTGCCGGGCTGAGCACGCGGGCACCCATGCGGGTGATGATTTCCGCCGCCCGTTCCACCAGCTGGCCGTTGCTGGCCAGCACGCCACGGTCCAGGTACAGGTTGTCCTCCAGCCCGACCCGGACGTTGCCGCCGAGCAGCACCGCCTGGGCGGCCATGGGCATCTGCATGCGGCCGATGCCGAAGCCGGCCCAGGTGACGTTGGCCGGCAGGTTGTCGACCATCGCCTTCATGGTGGTGGTATCCGCCGGGGCGCCCCATGGGATGCCCAGGCACAGCTGGAACAGCGGGTCGTCCAGCAGGCCTTCCTTGATCATTTGCTTGGCGAACCACAGGTGACCGGTATCGAAGATCTCCAGCTCGGCCTTCACGCCCAGCTCGGTGATGCGTTTGGCGCCTGCGCGCAGCTGGGCCGGGGTGGACACGTAGATGGCATTGCCGTCGCCGAAATTGAGGGTGCCGCAGTCGAGGGTGCAGATTTCCGGCAGCAGCGCCTCGACGTGGACCAGGCGCTCCAAGGGTCCGATCAGGTCGGTGCCTGGGCCGAACGTCATGGGCGACTCGCCCGGGCCGATCTCCAGGTCACCGCCCATGCCGGCGGTGAGGTTGACGATGATGTCCACGTCAGCCTCGCGGATGCGCTCCATCACTTCGCGATAGAGGTTGACGTCGCGGCTAAAGCGGCCGGTTTGCGGATCGCGAACGTGGCAGTGGACCACGGTGGCGCCGGCCTTGGCGGCCTCGACGGCGGATTCGGCGATCTGTTTCGGGGTGACCGGGACCAGGTGGCTTTTGGCGACCGTGTCGCCGGCACCGGTGAGGGCGCAGGTGATGATGACGTCGTGGTTCATGGTGGATTCCTTTTTGTGACTATGGACCGGATCTCTGTAGGAGCGGCCTTGCGTCGCGATAGGGCCGCGCAGCGGCCCCAGGATTTATGTGGTGGCGTTGAAGTCCGGGGGCCGCGTTGCGGCCCTATCGCGACACAAGGCCGCTCCTACACCGATCGGGTTGACCTGTCGGTGTGCGAGTAGGCGATGAGGTTCTGTCAGTTGGCCGTGAGCTTGAGGTTTTCCGCGGCGGGTTTGCCATCGAAGGTGGTTACACCCTCGAGCCAACGGGCCTTGTCCTCAGGGTGGTCCTTGAGCCACTGGCGGGCGGACTCCAGCGCGTCCTTGTGATCGAGCAGCGGCTGCATCATCCGGCTCTCGTCCTCGGCGCTGAAGTTCAGGTTGGCCAGCAGGCGGTGGGCGTTGGGGCAGCGTTCGGCGTAGTCCGGCGCGGTCACCGTCCACACCGTGGCGCGGCCTTCGTCCGGCCCCAGGGCGTCCTGGCTGTCGCCGAGATAGACCATGTCGATGTTCACGTTCATTGGGTGCGGCGCCCAGCCGAAGAACACCACCGCTTCCTTGCGTCGTACCGCTCGGTCCACCGCGGCGAGCATCCCGGCCTCGCTCGACTCGACCAGCTGGAACTTGCCCAGGTCGAACTGGTTCTTGCTGATCATCGCCTTGATCTGGGTATTGGCGCCGGAGCCTGGCTCGATGCCGTAGATCTTGCCGCCCAGCTGCTTTTCGAACTTGTGGATGTCGGCGAAGGTCTTCAGGCCTTTGTCGGCCAGGTATTTCGGCACGGCCAGGGTGGCGCGGGCGTCTTCCAGGCTTGGCTTGTCGAGCACCTTGACTTGGTTGGCCTGGATGAATGGGGTGATGGTCTGGGTCATGATCGGGTTCCAGTACCCGAGGAACATGTCCAGCCGCTTGTCGCGAATACCGGCGAAAATGATCTGCTGCGAGGCGCTGGTCTGCTTGGTCTGGTAGCCCAGACCATCGAGCAGCACCTGGGCCATGGCGCTGGTGGCGATGACGTCGGTCCAGTTGACCACGCCAAGGCGCACGTTCTTGCAGGCCGCGGGCTCTGCGGCGAAAAGCGGGGAAGTGGCGATGCTGCTCAGGGCAAGGGTCAACAGGCTGCGGCGGATCAAGCTGTGCATGGTGGCTCTCCATCGGCAGTGCATATTGTTATGAGGTTCGGTCTCTCTGGACCGTGTGAACACCTTACGCTGCCGGCAGGGTGAAAAATCGCACACTGACGACCAACAATTGCACTGTAGCGACCCGTTTGTCGTTAAGAGTACTACCTCCCGGTCATGCTTTAACCTTTATTTATGAGACTCGACGTTCACGTAAGTGCGTAGGGGCAAAAAAGTATGATACGTGAGGGGTGAAGGTAGGGTGTGTCCTTCGTTGAAGTCTGGAAGTTCAAAATCCCCTGTGAAGCTCCCATTTATCATAAGATAGTTCAGAATGGGCCCTACAAGATTCAGCGTACTGCCGCTATAGTTGCGAACTTTCATGGATTTGACAGGCAAAAGTAAATAATCCGAGCATAGTTGAGTCGTGTGGCCAACCGTGAGTGTGAGGGTGCACGATTTCCCTTGGTAATTTGCGTTGGTGTATACGGTTATTTCCATTGACGACCCTTCAGGTGGTGCGGGTGGTTCAAGGGTGTCTATGTTATATTTCCACTCGCCCGCATCGTTGAAGTCAGCAAATGCGTTGACCTGCATCACCTTGACATCCCAATAAAACAGCACAGTCAGGAATGATCGCGCAAGTAACGCGCCGTCTTGGAATACTGGCACTTTCCCCAGTTTCCGCACTTGCCCGAGTGAACCGTGCAAGTGGCCAGCGAAAATGGCAACGACCTTGTTGTCGGCGGCCAATGATGACAGCGCTTTTACCTCGGCTTCGTCACTGACCATCTTGTGCATGTTAATTATTGTATATTTTCCGCGCTGCTTCGCTGCCTGTAGGTCGCTGCGCAGCCAATTCATGGACGAGGTGATGTTGAAGTGGGTTTTTGTAGGAGCGCCTGACGAGAAATTCTTGGTGTAGTTTGGTTGGAGGTTGAGTTGAACGATGTGAATGTTGCCGACGTCCAGCGAATAGGCGAGAGAGCCGGAGTGCGTTCTTGAGCTTGCATTATAGTTGTAATCAAAATTGACCCCCGTGCCATTATTCTTGATCGCGCTGACCCACTGTATGTGATCGCAGACGGCATCCCGGGCGCAGCCATTGTTGGCGCAGTCGCCAACATTTTGATCGTAATCGTGATTGCCCAATCCTGGGAGCATGAGGGGGCCGTTTTCGTATCCCATTTTTCTCATGCGCTCGCGCATCGCGCTACGTTCATTGCCATGGCCATAATCTGTCATGTCGCCATTCACCAATAGCGGAATATGGTAACTGCCCTGGCGCTGCAATTTGAATATTCCGGTCCAGTTCTCGCTGAGGTTGAGTTTCCACTTGGCCTCGTCCACCTCTTCTTCATATGGGTTGCGCTTGGTCATGGCACGGAACGGTTGTGGGTCCGAGGCAATAACGATTTTTTGTAGTGTAGGACTCGGGTTTTGCCAACCAGGGCGAATATAGCTGGCGAAGTCATCGGTTGGGGTGCTTTCGCATCCTGCGACCATCAAAGCAGATGAGCCGGTCAGCGCTTTGGTTTGGTCAGTATTGTCTGGGCTGGTGCATGCTGCCAGCTGTAGAGTTGTCAGTATCACGGCCAGCTTTCTCAGTAGGCTAATGGTGCTCATGGCAAGTTTCTCGATATGAGGTGTGATTGATTGTGGGCAACCAGCACATGGCAGGCAACTGGCAGAAATATCAGGTGTGACCGGCCTGGATACCCTCGAGGAGCATGTAAATGTTGCAACTGATTAAGTTCCTGCTGCTGCCGGGGTTCTCGGCTATTGGCTTCATCAGCGCCCTGGAGCCGCTGCGGGTGGCCAACCGCTTCAAGGGCCCGTCCTATCGCTGGCAAGTGCTGAGCCTGGATGGCGGAGCTGTGCAGGCGAGCAATGGCATGTCAGTGAACGCCGATGCAGCGCTGGCGGAGAGTGAGCCGGCTGGCATCCTGCTGATCGTGGCCGGCTTCGAGCCGCTGGCCTGCTATGGCCCGCCGCTGCAGCAGGCATTACGCCGGCTGGACCATGATGGGGTCATTTTGGGCGGCATCGACACCGGCGCGGTGGTGCTGGCCGAGGCCGGCTTGCTCGACGGCCACCGCGCCACCGTGCACTGGGAAGCGCTGGAGGCGTTCAAGGAGAACTACCCGAGCCTACAGGCGACCCAGGAGCTGTTCGAGATCGACCGGCGGCGCATCACCTGCGCAGGCGGCACGGCGTCGATCGACCTGATGCTCGACCTGATTGCCCAGGCCCATGGCAGCGAGCTGGCGGTGCAGGTGTCGGAGCAATTTGTGCTCGGGCGTATCCGCCAGCGACAAGACCACCAGCGCATGCAAATTGCAAGCCGCTATGGCATCAGCAACAAGAAGCTGGTGAAGGTGATTGGCGAAATGGAACGTAATATCGAGCAGCCGCTCAATACCCAGGTGCTGGCCGATGCGGTGCAGGTGACACGGCGGCAACTGGAGCGGTTGTTTCGTTTGCATCTGGACGACACGCCTAGCGGCTTCTATTTGCGGTTGCGGTTGGATAAAGCCAGACAGTTGTTGCGCCAGACCGATATGAGCGTGCTGGAGGTGGGTGTGGCGTGCGGGTTCGAGTCGGCTTCGTATTTTACCCGGTGCTACCGGGCGCGGTTCGAGCGGTGTCCGCGGGAAGACAGACGATTGGTCGTGTCATGAAGTGAGCATTCGCGGGGCAAGCCCGCTCCCACGTTATAGCCTGGCATCCAGCATTTCATGGCGTGGGAGCGGGCTTGTCCCGCGATGGCGCCGGTACAGGCAGTCACTGCTGCCCGATCGACTGCAGGTATTCCGAGCGCTCGTCGCTACGTTGCGCCACGCAGGTATCCCACGCTGCCTCGTACGCCTTGCTCCCCGGCTTCTCGGCCCAGGTCTCGACCTTGCAGTCGGCGTCGCGCAACTGCGCCCACAGCTTTTCGGCGGCCTCCATCTTGCCGCTCAGCGCCGCGGCCTTGTCGCTTTCATCCGCGTACTGGTCGCGGATGCGTTGCATCAGGTCGTCATAGGCCGCTTTCAGTTCGCGCTCGGCGGTCTGCTTGTTGTAGGCCGCGCAGGCATACCCCTGCTGTTCGGTCTCGACGTTGTCGCAGGGCGTGCTTTCTTCCTCGGCGGCGTGCGTGCTACCTGCGACCGCCAGCAGAACCAGCCATGCCATTGATTTCATCCAATTTCTCCTGAACAGGCTGACCAATCGCTGGATTCTCGCTCAGCGCAGGTTCGGGCGATAGCTCCCTGACGAAATGTTCATCAAACGTCGTTGTCGAGACTCGCTCTCATTGCCGAGCGCCGTGCCAGAGCGTGCCGGATCGGGCATTGACGCTTTCGGCAAACCCCCTGTCGTTTTTGCATCGGGGCGCCTCGGGCGGCAGGCATATGCTGGCCCCAAAGCGCCGGCACAAGGTTCGGCGCATGCAGACTCCAATAAAAGGGGACAGCCTGATGAGCCCAGCCGAACTTCACGCCGACAGCATCGTCATCGACGGCCTGATCATTGCCAAGTGGAACCGCGAGCTGTTCGAGGACATGCGCAAGGGCGGGCTGACCGCGGCCAACTGCACGGTCTCGGTGTGGGAGGGCTTCAAGGCCACCGTCGACAATATCGCCTCCAGCCAGAAGCTGATCCGCGAGAACAGCGACCTGGTGATGCCGGTGCGCACCACCGCCGATATCCGCAAGGCCAAGGAGCTGGGCAAGACCGGCATCCTCTTCGGCTTCCAGAACGCCCATGCGTTCGAAGACCAGATCGCCTATGTCGACGTGTTCAAGCAGCTCGGCGTGGGCATCGTGCAGATGTGCTACAACACCCAGAACCTGGTCGGCACCGGTTGCTACGAGCGTGACGGTGGCCTGTCGGGCTTCGGCCGCGAGATCGTCGCCGAGATGAACCGCGTCGGCATCATGTGCGACCTGTCCCACGTCGGCTCCAAGACCTCCGAAGAGGTCATCCTCGAGTCGAAGAAGCCGGTCTGCTATTCCCACTGCCTGCCCTCGGGCCTGAAGGAACACCCGCGCAACAAGTCCGACGCAGAGCTGAAGTTCATCGCCGACCACGGCGGCTTCGTCGGCGTGACCATGTTCGCGCCGTTCCTGGCCAAGGGTATCGACTCGACCATCGACGACTATGCCGAGGCCATCGAGTACACCATGAACATCGTCGGTGAGGACGCCATCGGCATCGGCACCGACTTCACCCAGGGCCATGGCCAGGACTTCTTCGAGTACCTGACCCACGACAAGGGCTACGCCCGACGCCTGACCAACTTCGGCAAGATCATCAACCCGCTGGGTATCCGTACCGTCGGCGAGTTCCCCAACCTGACCGAAACCCTGCTCAAGCGCGGCCACTCCGAACGGGTGGTGCGCAAGATCATGGGCGAGAACTGGGTCAACGTCCTCAAGGATGTGTGGGGCGAGTAAAGCCGCTCTCCAAGCCTGAAAGCCCCTGCCAGCAACGCCGGGGCATCCAAACAAAAAATTTTATGGAGTTGAGTTTCCATGGCCAAGATCGCCCCGCAATTGCCAATCGAAGTCGACAGCGAGACCGGTGTCTGGACCAGCGACGCCCTGCCGATGCTTTACGTGCCACGGCATTTCTTCGTCAACAACCACATGGGCATCGAGGAGGTGCTGGGCGCCGACAAGTACGCCGAGATCCTCTACAAGGCCGGCTACAAGTCCGCCTGGCACTGGTGCGAGAAAGAAGCCGAGTGCCATGGCCTGGAAGGCGTGGCGGTGTTCGAGCACTACATGAAACGCCTGAGCCAGCGTGGCTGGGGCCTGTTCCAGATCCAGGACATCGACCTGGATAAAGGCACCTGCAGCGTCAAGCTCAAGCACTCCGCATTCGTGTACGTGTATGGAAAGTGCGGCCGCAAGGTCGACTACATGTTCACCGGCTGGTTCGCCGGGGCCATGGACCAGATTCTCGCTGCCCGCGGCAGCTCGATCCGCACCGTGGCCGAACAGGTCTACGGCGGGTCGGAAGAAGGCCACGAAGATGGCCTGTTCGTTACAAAGCCGTTGTAAGCCGGAGATAGCGTCATGGCCTTCGAAGCAATGTTCCAGCCGATCCAGATCGGCAAGCTGACCGTCCGCAACCGTGTGCTCAGCACCGCGCACGCCGAGGTCTACGCCACCGACGGCGGCATGACCACCGACCGCTACGTGAAGTACTACGAAGAGAAGGCCAAGGGCGGCATCGGCCTGGCCATCTGCGGCGGCTCGTCGGTGGTGGCCATCGACAGCCCGCAGGAGTGGTGGTCGTCGGTCAACCTGTCCACCGACCGCATCATCCCGCACTTCCAGAACCTCGCTGACGCCATGCACAAGCATGGCGCCAAGATCATGATCCAGATTACCCACATGGGTCGTCGCTCACGGTGGGACGGCTTCAACTGGCCGACGTTGATGTCGCCGTCGGGCATCCGCGAACCGGTGCACCGCGCCACCTGCAAGACCATCGAGGTGGAAGAGATCTGGCGGGTGATCGGCAACTACGCGCAAGCCGCGCGTCGCGCCAAGGAGGGCGGCCTGGACGGCGTCGAGCTGTCGGCCGTGCACCAGCACATGATCGACCAGTTCTGGAGCCCACGGGTCAACAAGCGTACCGACGAGTGGGGTGGCACCTTCGAGGGCCGCATGAAGTTCGGCCTGGAAGTGCTCAAGGCCGTGCGCAAGGAAGTCGGCGACGACTTCTGCGTGGGCATGCGTATCTGCGGCGACGAGTTCCATCCCGATGGCCTCAGCCACGAGGACATGAAGCAGATCGCCGCCTACTACGACGCCACCGGCATGCTCGATTTCATCGGCGTGGTCGGCTCGGGCTGCGACACCCACAACACCCTGGCCAACGTCATCCCCAACATGAGCTACCCGCCGGAGCCGTTCCTGCACCTGGCGGCCGGCATCAAGGAAGTGGTCAAGGTCCCGGTGCTGCACGCGCAGAACATCAAGGACCCGAACCAGGCCACGCGCATCCTCGAAGGCGGCTACGTCGATATGGTCGGCATGACCCGCGCGCACATCGCCGACCCGCACCTGATCGCCAAGATCAAGATGGGCCAGGTCGACCAGATCAAGCAGTGCGTCGGTGCCAACTACTGCATCGACCGCCAGTACCAGGGCCTGGATGTGCTGTGCATCCAGAACGCCGCGACCTCCCGTGAATACATGGGCGTGCCGCACATCATCGAGAAGTCCACCGGGCCCAGGCGCAAGGTGGTGGTGGTTGGCGCAGGCCCGGCCGGCATGGAGGCGGCCCGCGTCGCCGCCGAGCGCGGCCACGACGTCACCGTGTTCGAGAAGAAAGACCAGATCGGCGGGCAGATCACCATCGCCGCCAAGGCGCCGCAGCGCGACCAGATCGCCGGCATCACCCGCTGGTACCAGCTGGAGTTCGCCCGCCTGAAGGTCGACCTGCGCCTGGGCACCGCCGCGGATGTGGACACCATCCAGGACCTGCGCCCGGACATCATCGTGCTGGCGGTGGGCGGCCATTCGTTCCTTGAGCAGAACGAGCACTGGGGCGCCGCCGAAGGGCTGGTGGTCAGCAGCTGGGACGTGCTCGACGGCAAGGTCGCGCCGGGCAAGAACGTGCTGGTGTACGACACCATCTGCGAATTCACCGGCATGTCGGTGGCCGACTTCATCGCCGACAAGGGCAGCCAGGTCGAGATCGTCACCGACGACATCAAGCCGGGCGTGGCCATGGGCGGCACGAGCTTCCCGACCTACTACCGCAGCATGTACCCCAAAGAAGTGATCATGACCGGCGACATGATGCTGGAGAAGGTCTACCGCGAGGGCGACAAGCTGGTGGCGGTGCTCGAGAACGAGTACACCGGCGCCAAGGAAGAGCGCGTGGTCGACCAGGTGGTGGTGGAGAACGGCGTGCGCCCTGACGAGCAGCTGTACTACGCGCTCAAGGACGGCTCGCGCAACAAGGGCCAGATCGACGTGGAGGCGCTGTTCGCCATCAAGCCGCAGCCGATCCTCGGCCAGCCGGGCGAGGGCTACCTGCTGTACCGCATCGGCGACTGCGTGGCCCAGCGCAACGTGCATGCGGCGATCTATGACGCCTTGCGGCTGTGCAAGGACTTCTGATCGCACCGCCTCTCTAGAGGCGGGATTGGCCCCCTGTAGGAGCGGCCTTGTGTCGCGAAAGGGTCGCGAAGCGACCCCGGGATCTGTGCATCACTGCTGAGCCCCAGGGGCTGCTTCGCAGCCCTTTCGCGACACAAGGCCGCTCCTACAGGGGTCGGTGCCGCCCATGAGAGCGGCGCAGGATTCTAGCTGTTGTGGGAGCCTCCCATGTTGAACACCCTCTTACCCATCCTGCTGTTCGCCGCCCTCGGCCTGGCGGTGCTCGGCGCCCTGCGCCGGGTGCGCATGTGGCGGCGCGGGCGGCCGAGCAAGGTCGACCTGATTGGTGGCCTGCTGGCCATGCCACGGCGCTACCTGGTGGACTTGCACCATGTGGTCGAGCGCGACAGGTACATGTCCAGGACCCACGTGGCCACCGCCGGCGGCTTCGTGCTGTCGGCCGTACTGGCGATACTGGTGCACGGCTTCGGCCTGCACAGCAAGATCCTCGGCTATGCCTTGCTGGTGGCGACGGTGATCATGTTCACCGGCGCGCTCTTCGTCTTCAAACGCCGGCTCGATCCTTCTTCGCGCCTGTCCAAGGGCCCATGGATGCGCCTGCCCAAGAGCCTGCTGATGTTCGCGGCAAGCTTCTTTATCGCCACGCTGCCGGTTGCCGGCATCCTGCCGGAAGGTACTGGCGGCTGGGTGCTGGTGGCGCTGCTCGGGATCGGTGTGCTGTGGGGCGTGTCCGAGCTGTTCTTCGGCATGACCTGGGGCGGGCCGATGAAGCACGCCTTCGCCGGTGCCTTGCACCTGGCCTGGCACCGCCGCGCCGAGCGCTTCGGCGGTGGCCGCTCCACCGGTCTCAAGCCGCTGGACCTCGAGGACCCTAATGCGCCGCTGGGCGTGGAAAAACCGGTCGACTTCACCTGGAACCAACTGCTCGGTTTCGACGCCTGCGTGCAGTGCGGCAAATGCGAGGCCATGTGCCCGGCGTTCGCCGCCGGCCAGCCGCTGAACCCCAAGAAGCTTATCCAGGACATGGTCATCGGCCTGGCCGGTGGTACCGACGCACAGTTTGCCGGCAGCCCTTACCCGGGCAAGCCGGTCGGCGAGCATGGCGGCCATCCGCACCAGCCGATCGTCAACGGCCTGGTGGATGCCGAGACGCTGTGGTCGTGCACCACCTGCCGCGCCTGCGTCGAGGAATGCCCGATGATGATCGAGCACGTCGATGCCATCGTCGACATGCGCCGCCACCTGACCCTGGAAAAGGGCGCCACGCCGAACAAGGGCGCCGAGGTGCTTGACAACCTGATCGCCACCGACAACCCCGGCGGTTTCGCCCCGGGCGGGCGGATGAACTGGGCGGCCGACCTCAACCTGAAACTGCTGTCCGAGGTGAAGCGCACCGAAGTACTGTTCTGGGTCGGCGACGGCGCCTTCGACATGCGCAACCAACGCACCCTGCGGGCCTTCGTCAAAGTGCTCAAGGCCTCGGGCGTGGACTTCGCCGTGCTCGGCCTTGAAGAGCGCGACAGCGGAGATGTGGCCCGGCGCCTGGGCGACGAGGCGACCTTCCAGCAACTGGCCAAGCGCAACATCCAGACCCTGGGCAAATACAGCTTCCAGCGCATCGTTACCTGCGATCCGCACAGCTTCCATGTGCTGAAGAACGAGTACGGTGCGCTTGGCGGCGAGTATCAGGTTCAGCACCACAGCACCTACATTGCCGAGCTGATCGCCGCGAACAAGCTCAACCTCGGCCAGCACAAGGGCGGCAGCGTTACCTATCACGACCCGTGCTATCTGGGCCGCTACAACGGCGAATACGAAGCCCCGCGCGAAGTGCTCAAGGCGCTGGGCATCGAAGTGCGCGAGATGCAGCGCTCGGGCTTCCGTTCCCGCTGCTGCGGCGGTGGCGGCGGTGCGCCGATCACCGACATCCCCGGCAAGCAGCGTATTCCCGACATGCGCATGGACGATATCCGCGAGACCGAGGCCGAGCTGGTGGCGGTGGGTTGTCCACAGTGCACGGCAATGCTCGAAGGCGTGGTCGAGCCGCGTCCGCAGATCAAGGACCTGGCCGAGCTGGTCGCCGATGTGCTGGTCGAAGACGAAGCCCCTGCAACCGCGAAGTCGCAGGCTGCCAAACGTGAACCTGCGGAGGTGCACTGATGAGCGACATCATCCGCCGCGATCCACGCGCCGAGTGGATCGCCCGTAACCGTCTGCATCCGCTGCACGCGGCGATGCAGACGCAACAGACCCGCTGGATGGGCCCCCACGGCATCATCCGCAAGAACCCGCACGCGATCGCCGCCGGCTTCATTGGCCCCAGCGGCCTCAAGCGCATCGACCGCAGCGGCGCCCAGCAGGGCACCGGAGTCGGCGGTCGGCGCACGGCAGCTGCCGAAGTGCAGTTGCCGCTGCACAGCGTGGCTGCGCCTGCGTTCTACATCGCCGTGGTGCCAGACATGGTCGGTGGCCGCCTCGGCAGCCACGACCGTGACCTGCTCGGCCTTGCCCACAGCCTTGCTGGCAGCGACGGCGCGGTGCTGGCCATCGTCTTTGGCGAGCACAAGGAAAACAACTTTTCCACAGCCGGCGTCGATCGCTTGCTGGTCATCGAGGGCGAGGCCTTCGCAGGTTATGCACCGGAGCAACTGGTGCAGGGCCTGCGGGCTGTGGATAACCAGTTCGCGCCGCGCCATTGGCTGTTGCCCGACAGCCGCACCGGCGGCGGCGAACTGGGACGCCGCCTGGCCGCCGCGCTGGGCGAGCGCCCGGCGACGCGGGTGTGGCAGGTCAAGGACGGCCTATGTATCGGTCGTGCCGGTGCCGGCCAGCAGGATATCCAGCGGAGCGTGCCACGCCTGATCCTGGCCGCCGCCGAATGCGCCGAGCCGGTCAGCGAAACCCGTCATGAAGCGCTGCCGGTGGAGTTGTCCACAGGCGTGGCGCGCAGCCTGTCGCGTATCGAAGACCTGGGGTCGGTGGCCGTGGACCCCGCCGCCATTGCCATGGCCGAGGCCGAGTTCATCGTCTCCGGCGGCAACGGCGTCAAGGATTGGGACCTGTATCACCGGGCCACGGCGGCCCTCGGTGCCACCGAGGGCGCGTCGCGGGTGGCGGTGGACGACGGCTTCATGCCGCGCAACCGCCAGGTCGGCGCCACCGGCACCTGGGTCACGGCGCGGGTCTATGTGGCTGTGGGTATCTCCGGAGCCATCCAGCACCTGCAGGGCATCGGTGCCTGCGACAAGGTGGTGGCGATCAACATGGACCCAGGCTGCGACATGATCAAGCGAGCCGACCTGTCGGTGATCGGCGACAGCTCGGCGATTCTCAAGGCACTGATCGAGGCTGTGGACAACTTCCGCAGCGGCGGCCAGCGCGACGCGGCATAGGGGCAGCGAGCATGAGTACGAAAGTCATCAGCCTGGTCTCGATCGGCGCCCACCCCAGCTCCGGCCGCGCGCGTCGCGCCGAGCAGGATGCCCGTGCCGTGGAGCTGGGCTTGCAACTGGCTGGGGATAACTTGCAGGTGGTGCATGCCGGCGATCCTCGTGAAGAGGCGCTGCGTGCCTACCTGGGCATGGGTCTGGATCATCTGGATGTGCTGGAACAACCCGCCGGTGCCGATGTATTGGGCGTGCTCGGCGACTATCTGCGCGACGCGGGTGCCCAGTTGGTGCTGACCGGCAGCCAGGCCGAAACCGGCGAAGGCTCGGGCATGCTGCCGTTCCTGCTGGCCGAGAAGCTGGGCTGGCCGCTGGTGGTGGGGTTGGCCGAGGTCGAGTCCATCGACAACGGTACCGCCCAGGTGCTGCAGGCTCTGCCAAGGGGTCAGCGGCGTCGCCTGAAGGTGCGCCTGCCATTGCTGGCGACTGTGGATAACGCTGCGCCCAAGCCTCGACAATCGGCGTTCGGCCCGGCCCGGCGTGGTGTGCTGGCGGCGCGCAATGTGGCAGTGATCGAGGATCCGCTGCTGGCCGAGGATGCCCTGCAACCGGCCAGGCCACGGCCCAAGCGGCTCAAGGTGATCAAGGCCAAGAGCGGCGCCGACCGCATGAAGGCCGCCACGGCCAAGGCCAGTGGCGGGGGGGGCAAGGTGCTCAAGGATGTATCTCCACAGGAAGGCGCGGAGGCTATTCTCAAGCTGCTGGTAGATGAGGGGGTGCTACGCTGATTTTGCCCACATTCACTGTTGGTCACGCTGTGGATAAACTGTTCGAATACCGCTGAAGCCCCTGGCAATCAAAGTGTCTGCAGGTTTGTTCAATTTCTGAGCACTGGCATCTCCATTCATCATGGAAGCTATAGCGAACTGGGATTGATATGAGATATGCACAGACATATGCACAGACCTTGATTGGAGGGGGGGTTGTCAACAAAGCTTGTTCATTTCTCTGTGGACAAGTTGTTTGTGCAAGGCTGCAAGCACCGGACTCATTGGACTGTGGAAGAGTGACTATTTTTTGTTCATCAATGGTCGGAAGCAGACAGGCGAAGCTGTGCCTGTGAGTTGTTGAAAAGAGGACCCCCTTTACCAGGCGGGCTGCATGACCCTGGTAATTTTGCTAGTTAACGCTCCCTGACAGGCGGTGGTAGTGTTGCTGCCAGGTCAGACAGGGGCTTATCTATGTTCACGGCAAAGCTGTTGGTCACAGACCATCTACTTAGTCCTAGCCTTGTACGGGGGACATCAGGGAGTGCGCCTGTCTCCTATACCCCCTACGGTGACCGTTCTTCGCGAACGGATTTTGCATGCACAGGCTTCGCAGGCCAGTTTCGCGAACCACGATTAGGAAGATACCTGCTTGGCAATGGCCGCAGGTCCTACAACCCTCAGCTGATGCGCTTCCATTCACCCGATGCACTAAGCCCATTTGCTGCCGGAGGCCTGAACCCCTATGCGTACTGCAAAGGTGACCCTGTCAACATGACCGACCCAAGTGGCAATGTCCCTGGATACAAGGCGACAGTGATGGGGAACGCGCCGGCACTCTATTCGGCAGGTAAAATGGTAGTCAGTAGTCTCTACAATAGAACACTGCCATCGGCTAAAGATACCGTTGTCACGCTCGCCACCGCAGCAGTTGGCGGTGTAGGTATGTATGGTGCTCTGTTGCAGTATCACGGGGATCCGTTGGGTGATGATTATGCTAACTGGACAACGGCGATAAATGGAATTGGAACGACTGCATATTTATTTATGAGTGATCTGCTGAAAGGCGGTACGTTAAGCCTTGAAAAAGTTCGGGAAATCGGTGGAAAGGTGGCCAGTTATACCCACGAAAGTTTCCGGAGTCGACATGCAAACGATATCGCAATGGAGGGGATGACCAAAGAAAATCTAGCAATACTTCGCACATTCGTGGCGCAGCACCGCGTGGTAGAAGTCCCAGGCAGAAGTGCAAGCTCGTCGAGTTCGGATGGCGAGCCTGATGTTACTAGGTATGCTGAATCGCTAAGACGGAGCTGATTAGCCACCTGGCTAGACAGTATTCGGCTTCGGCGCAACTACGGATTATTCGTGTTGTTTCGACCTGTCGAGGTACCGACTATGAGCGTTTCATCATCATTGTTGCAGACGGATCTTCAGTACAGTGCCCTGGCCGCCATGTTTAGAGACGGATCTCGGTTCATTGCTTATACCGTATATGGCGCGTCTCCGGTAATAGTCGCTGGTACCTTGACGAGTTTTGATGGAATAGTGCGGGACGGCTGTTTGGGGGGGTATCTGCTTGGAAATGGTTATCGTGTATACAGCCCCATGCTGATGCGTTTTTATTCTGCCGACCAGGTGAGTCCATTTGGGCGAGGTGGAGTAAATGCTTATGCGTACTGTCAGGGTGATCCAGTCAATTATCGAGATGACTCTGGGAGGGTGCGGAAACCTGCTCGAAAAATATCACCATCTGAATTCGAACTGGCTATAGTGGCAAGCCGGGCTAGAGAAGATACACTGGCTACAGTGGCAAGCCGGGCTAGAGAATATACAACAGAAATAAGTATCTTGGATGCACAGCTTGAAAAAAGCAGAAGGTTGTTGAACATTAGCTCGTCGCGTGGATTGCCAAGTTTCGCAGAGGAAAGCCTTCGGAAGTCGATGGTGCAATTACAGCTGAGAAAGCATAAGCTCGAGAAGTTTCTTATATCAGTTAATGAGGACAGCGCCATTCTTTCGCAGTCAACATCAGCGACGTCATCGGAGTCAGAGTCACAAGCTAGTCAGCCTACTTCGCCCACACTCGCACTAGTTTCTTTGCAGGTTCGTCAATCCTCTAGCTCTTCAGTTCACCATGATTCAGGATCGCCTAGCCAAGAAAAAGAGCGTTATTTTGTCTACCCAGGCAGGTGACACACCATGAGACATGCTGCTGTAATTCTAGAAGTTGACAGGCAGAAGAGTGCCTTGAACCTCAATACGGGTCGTGGGTACACGCCGTTTGGCTACAGGCAGGCATATTTTTCGCTGATGGGTTTCACAGGTCAGTTATGTGAGCGTGGCTTGGGGGCGTATGCGCTCGGGAACGGACACCGCTTCTATAACCCCTGGCTGATGCGCTACCATACTCCAGATGCATTAAGCCCTTTTTCCCAAGGGGGTATAAATGCTTATGCCTATTGCGCGCTCGACCCCATAAATCATGTAGATCCTAATGGTCGATGGTTTTATACCGTCGCGAAGGACAACCTCATGACGGCAAAAATTATCATGGAAGGAATTTATGTTGGTCAGAAGATTGTAAAGCGCTATATCACCGGTTCAGAGGGGGTGTGGTATGAACCGAAAAAAATTGGCGAGTATGTTTCCTACGCTTTCAAGGGGGCTGCAGTGGCATTGACAGCGATGTCTGAGCTTATAAGCAATCTACCAGGCCCTAAGATGCCAACAGAGCAGGCTGGCTACGATCGACTAATGAGTGACGCCGACAATTTGAAAGGTGCTGCCGCAGTTTTAAGTCTAGGTGCGACAGGTATCGAGATTCTCATCGCAAGTGTAGACATTTATCAAGCGGTACAAAAAAATAGGCGAGTCGATGTGCGTCATGAGGCCGATATGTTGAGGCAGGCCCAGGAAAATGATGAACTACTGAACAGGCTGTAAAAGGCGATGTTTGATCTGGCGAGAGGAACTTTCCGCAGTCGTTACACCCCATTCCAGTGATGACAGGGTTATAGCCGCATCTTCGCATGATGAAGGTGGATTGCCCTACCTGCCGCTGGTTCAGTACTAGGCAGCACGTAGGGCCTGGGGTTACTGAGAAATGACTTCCTTTAAGTAAGGCGCCGGCTCGGCACCAAGATTGTTAAGCAAGCGTTGGCTGTACCAGTCAATAAAGTTCACCACCCCGAACTCGTAGGTCTTGGAGTACGGGCCAGGCTGGTAAGCGGTAGAATTGATCCCCCGCTGGTTCTCCTCCGCCAACCGCCGATCCTGGTCATTGGTGGCATCCCATACTTTGCGCATCTCCTCTGGGTTGTAATCAACCCCCTCGACCGCATCCTTGTGCACCAGCCACTTGGTGGTGACCATGGTCTCCTGGGCGCTGATCGGCCACACGGTGAACACGATCATGTGGTCGCCCATGCAGTGGTTCCACGAGTGCGGCAGGTGCAGGATGCGCATCGAGCCAAGGTCCGGGTTCTTGATGCGGCCCATCAATTTTTGGCAGGCCTGCTTGCCGTCCATGGTCATCGACACGGTGCCCTTGAGCAGCGGCATGCGCACGATGCGGTTACGCAGGCCATGGCTCTTGTGCAGGTACGGAATCCCCTCGGCTTCCCAGGCGGCGGCCGAGACGGCCACGTGGTCCTTGAATTCCTGGCTGGCGCGCGGGTCGTTGGTGTCGTCCCATTCCAGCAGGGTCTTCAGCAATTCGGGGTGTGAGCCACTGCAGTGGTAGCACTCGCGGTTGTTCTCCAGCACCAGTTTCCAGTTGGCCTTCTCCATCAAGGTGGTCTGCACCGCCACCTTGGTGTTCTCCATGTCGTAGGGTTCCATGTAGTGGTCGAGGGTGGCGAGGAACTCGTCGATGGCTGGCGGGTTCTCGGCCAGGCTGATGAATATGTAGCCACCGGCCACCTTCACGTTCACCGGTTTGAGGCCGTACTGGTTCATGTCGAAGTCGGCGCCCATCTCGGTGCCGGCGAACAGCAGGCGGCCATCAAGTTCGTAGGTCCACTGGTGGTAGTGGCAGACCAGCTTGGCCACCTTGCCTTTGTCGCTGACGCACAGGCGCGAGCCGCGGTGGCGGCAGACGTTGTGGAAGGCATGCACCTTACCTTCGGCACCGCGTATCACGATGATCGGGTTCTTGCCGATCTGCAGGGTGATGTAGTTGCCCTTGGTCGGGATCTCGCAAACCATGCCGGCGATCAGCCACTCCTTGTGGAAGATCTCCTGCATGTCGATCTGGAACAGGCGCTCGTCGCAGTAGAACGGCTGCGGCAGCGAGTAGGTGCGCTCGCGGGTCTGCAGCATCTCGGCGGTGGCCTTGCGTGCAGGTTCCAGTGGATCGCCCAGGCTCAGGGTTGCGGTGACGTCCATCGTGTGGTCCTCGTGGCCGCGCGCGGCCGGCTGAAGTGGCTAATCGTTGTTGTAGTGCCGCAAGGCTGTTGTTCGCGATAAACAGCCTGTTGTTTTGCCGAGGAGTGTGCGTCCGGGCCGGGAAATGGCCATATCCACGGGCGACATGGCCGCATCGAATTCCGACGCGCCAACCCTTGTAGCGCGGGGCTGGTCGCGATGAGCACGCCGATGTCGCGGATGGGAATGTACGGCGCGGTGCGCTTGCGCATTATCGGAGCCATGAGAATGGCCGACAGTCGGCTGCTGGAGATGAACATGTCCGATACCTTCCTCAATCCGGTTACCACCCAGACCTGGGCCAATGGTCGCCACATCGTGCGCTGCGTCAAGGTCATCCAGGAAACCTGGGACGTGCGCACCTTCTGCTTCATGGCCGACCAGCCGATCATGTTCTTCTTCAAGCCCGGGCAGTTCGTCACCCTGGAGCTGGAGATCGAAGGCAAGCCTGTGATGCGTTCGTACACCATCTCCAGCTCGCCGTCGGTACCCTACAGCTTCTCCATCACCGTCAAGCGCGTGCCGGGCGGGCTGGTGTCCAACTTCCTCCACGACACCATGCACGAAGGCGCCGAACTGCCGGTGCACGGGCCGGTGGGGTTGTTCAACGCCATCGACTTCCCGGCGGGCAAGGTGCTGTACCTCTCGGGCGGCGTCGGCATCACCCCGGTGATGTCCATGGCCCGCTGGTTCTACGACACCAACGCCAATGTCGACATGGTGTTCGTGCACAGCGCCCGCTCGCCGAAGGACATCATCTACCACCGCGAGCTGGAGCAGATGGCCTCGCGCATCCCCAATTTCAGCCTGCACATCATCTGCGAGAAGCACGGGCTGGGTGAGCCCTGGGCCGGTTACCGCGGCTACCTGAACCAGCGGCTGATGGAACTGATCGCCCCGGACTACCTGGAACGTGTGATCTTCTGCTGCGGGCCGACGCCCTACATGAACGCGGTCAAGCGCATGCTCGAGGCGGTCGGCTTCGACATGAAGAATTATCACGAGGAATCGTTCGGTGCGACGCCGCCTGAGGCGAAGGCCGACGCGGTGGAGCATGCCGAAGCGGCTGCCGATGCGCCGGAAGTGGATGTGGCCGACCTCAACCTGGTGGAGTTCGTCGGTAGCGACAAGAGCATTCGGGTGGCCCCGGGCGAGACTGTGCATGCGGCAGCGGCCAAGGTCGGGTTGATGATTCCCAAGGCCTGCGGCATGGGGATCTGCGGCACCTGCAAGGTGCTCAAGCTCGGCGGTGAAGTGGAGATGGAGCACAACGGCGGGATCACTGAAGAGGATGAGGCCGAGGGCTACATCCTGTCGTGCTGCAGCGTGCCGAAAGGGGATGTGCGGATCGAGTATTGATCCGAGTGTGTAGGGGGCTGCTGCGCAGCCCATCGCGACACAAGGCCGCTCCCACAGGTACAGCGTAAGCTTTCAGGCAGCGCAGCACCTGTGGGAGCGGCCTTGCGA
This sequence comes from Pseudomonas sp. TE6283, assembly GCF_054060555.1. Taxonomy (NCBI): domain Bacteria; kingdom Pseudomonadati; phylum Pseudomonadota; class Gammaproteobacteria; order Pseudomonadales; family Pseudomonadaceae; genus Pseudomonas; species Pseudomonas sp. TE6283. Next base: position 86,262 of record NZ_JBSSDH010000002.1, on the reverse strand, counting down.
GGCGTCGGAACGGTCGGAAAGGGCCGCAAAGCGGCCCCAGCATTTTCAGGTACGGAAACGAGCCACCAGCCCGCTGAGGTCCACCGCCAGGCGCGACAGCTCGGCACTCGCTGCGCTGGTCTGGTGCGCCCCGGTGGCGCTCTGCACCGACAGGTCGTTGATGTTCACCAGGTTGCGGTCCACCTCACGGGCCACCTGGGCCTGCTCTTCCGCCGCACTGGCAATCACCAGGTTGCGTTCGTTGATCTGCGCCACCGCGCCGGCGATGGTGTCCAGCGCCAGGCCCGCGCCACGGGCGATGTTCAGGGTCGACTCGGCGCGCTCGGTGCTGGTGCGCATCGAGTCCACGGCCTGCTCGGTGCCGCCCTGGATGCTGCCGATCATCCGCTCGATCTCGCTGGTGGACTGCTGGGTGCGATGCGCCAGTGCGCGCACCTCGTCGGCGACCACGGCAAAACCACGACCGGCCTCGCCGGCGCGAGCGGCCTCGATGGCGGCGTTGAGCGCCAGCAGGTTGGTCTGGTCGGCCAGGCCGCGGATCACATCGAGCACCTTGCCGATATCGCGGGACTGCTCGGCCAGGTGGGTGATCAGCTTGGCGGTGGCCTGCACGTCGCCGCTCATGCGTTCGATGGCGCCCACGGTCTCCATCACCAGGTCGCGGCCATCGCCGGCCGAACGGCTGGCTTCGCTGGAGGCCTCGGAGGTGCTTACCGCGTTGCGCGCCACTTCCTCGACCGCGCTGGTCATCTCGGTGACGGCGGTGGCGGCCTGCTCGATCTCGTTGTTCTGCTGCTGCAGGCCACGGGCGCTTTCGTCGGTGACGCTGTTCAGCTCCTCGGCGGCGGAGGCCAGCTGGGTGGCGGAGCCGGCGATCAGCTGCAGGGTGTCACGCAGCTTGTCCTGCATCTTGGCCATGGCCTTGAGCAGCCGCGCCGCCTCGTCGGTGCCTTCGGCGTGAACGCTGTGGGTCAGGTCGCCCTCGGCGATCTGCTCGGCGGCCTGCAGCGCTTCGTCGATGGGCTTGACGATACTGCGGGTAAGCAGGAAGGCGAACAGCAGGGTCAGCACCGTGGCGGCCACCAGCAGGCTGATCACCAAGGCGAAGGCGCCGCTGTACTGGTCGGCGGCCTGGGCATTGGTGGCGCTGGTCTGGTCGGTGTTGATGCGCACCAGGGTGTCCATGATCTTGTTGATCTGTTCGGAGTTGTTCAGCAGGTCGCGGTTGAGCAGGTCGCGCAGGGCGTCCAGATCACCGGCCTGGCTCAGCGTGCGCATGCGCGCCTCGAGCTGGCGGTACTGGTTGAGCAGCAGGCCGTACTGGTCGAAGGCGTCCTTCTCGTCGGCGGCGGTCACCAGCGGCTCGTAGGCGCGGCGGGCCTTGTCGATCTGTGCGTTGCGCTCGTCCAGCAGGCGCAGGGTGTCCTGTTGGGTGGCCGGTTCGCGGTTGAGCAGCAGGCGGTAGGACAGGGTGCGCAGGCGCAGGTTGAGCGCGGTCAGTTCGTCGAGGGTCTTGATGCTGGGCACGCTGATCTCCTCGATGGTCACCCCGGCCTGGCGGATGTTGCCCATCTGGATCAGCGAGAACACGCCGAGGCCCAGCATAAGCAGGCCGATCACGGCGAACCCGAGCAGCGCGCGCGGCGCGATATTCATATTGCGTAAGGACATGGAGGCAGTTCCCAAGGCAGAAGAGGTGCCGCGATCCATGCGACGGAAGAAGACCTGCCTGCCTATCGGTCGTGACCGCCCAGTCTTGAGTCCGTCAGACAAGAAATGTGAGGCAGCTAACTATTTTCCTGACCAGCGGTTGATCCAGGCCGGAACAAGGGAGCCGATCCTGGGTCAACCTGAACCCGGCAAACACCTTTTGAATCCGATATTTAATGGCGGGGGCGGCAGTTTTTCCTTATCGTGTGCGCCCTTTGCAACAACCGAGATAGACGCATGTTGGAAACTTCCCTGAATCAACTCGAGCAACTGGTCAGCGACCTGATGCACAAGAACGCGCAACTGGCCGAGCAGAACGCCAGCCTCGGCCAGGAACTGGCCCAGGCCAAGGAAGAGAACGACAGCCTGCAGTTGTCGCTGATGGAGCAGGAAGAGAAGCACGGCGCCACCGCCGCGCGCATCCAGGCCCTGGTCGAGCGCGCCAGCGCGGGTGTCGTGAACGCATGAGACTGCAAGCGCAGCCGGTCAATGTCGTGTCGATCCTGGGCAACGACTATTCGCTGAAGGCTCCCGAGGGCCAGGAAGAAACCCTGAACCAAGCCGTGCGCATGCTCAATGTCGCCCTGGCCGAAACCAAGCGCAGCTACCCGACCTTGATCGGCGACAAGCTGCTGGTGCTGGCCGCCCTGAACCTGTGCTCCCGGCAGATCGAACTGCAGCGCGAGCACGACCGCACCCTCGAGCGCACCCAGGCGCAGATCGACGCCACGGTCGATGCCATCAGCAAGGCCGTCTCCGACGTCTGACTGACGCCATCGCGCGGCGACTGGTAGCAGGCTTGCCCCGCGACTAGGGCGGCCATTGTGTCGCGGATCACTGGAACAACTGGATACTTAAGTGTATACACTTCCCGAAAAACAATAATTATCGGGGAGTGGAACATGCGCATCTGGCGGCGGAGTATCCAGTGGCAACTGATCGCAAGCATGGGCGCCGCCCTGCTGGCGAGCATCCTGGTGGTGGTGGCGATCTATACGATGGCGCTCAACCGCCTGACCGAGCGCTACCTGGTGGACACGGCGTTGCCGGCCAGCGTCGAAGCCATTCGCAACGATATCGAGCGCATGCTCGGCCAGCCGCTGGTGGCGGCGGCGGACATTGCCGGCAACACGCTCCTTCGCGACTGGCTGGCCGCCGGTGAGGCCCCGGCCGAGCTGCCGCGCTTCATCGAATACCTGGAGGCGGCCAAGCAGCGCAACCACGCCTTCACCACTCTGTTCGCCTCGACTGTCACCGGCCACTACTACAACGAGAAGGGGCTGGACCGCACCCTCAGCCGCGCCAATCCCAAGGACAAGTGGTTCTACGGCTACATCGACAGTGGTGCCGAACGCTTCATCAATATCGATATCGACGGCTCCACTGGCGAGCTGGCGCTGTTCATCGACTATCGGGTCGAGAAGGACGGCCAGCTGGTCGGCGTGGCCGGCATGGGCCTGCGCATGACCGAGCTGTCGAAGCTGATCCACGACTTCAGTTTCGGCGAGCACGGCAAAGTGTTCCTGGTGCGCAATGACGGTTTGATCCAGGTCCATCCCGACCAGCAGTTCAGCGGCAAGCGCCAGCTTGCCGAGCAGCTGGACGTCGAGGCGGCCAAGGCCGTGCTGGTGGGCGGTGAAGGCCTGCGCAGCAGCCGTTTCCAGCGTGATGGCAAGGACTACCTGGCCCTGGGCCTGCCCCTGCGAGACCTGAACTGGACCCTGGTAGCCGAGGTGCCGGAAGCCGAGATCTACGCCCAGGCCCGCCAGGCCATCTGGCAGACCTGCCTGATCGGCGGAGGCGTGGCGCTGCTTTCGCTGTTGCTGGTGGTACTGTTGGCACGCGGGTTGGTCCGGCCCATTCGCCAGGTCACTGCCGCATTGGTGCAGATCGGCGGTGGTGCGGGAGACCTCAGCCATCGCCTGGACGACTCGCGCCAGGACGAACTGGGCGACCTGGCCCGTGGCTTCAACCGCTTCCTCGACAGCCAGCGCGACCTGATCGGCGAGGTGCTGCGTACGACCGAACGCCTGCACCGGTCGGTGGAGCAGGTGACCCTGGTGGTGGACAACACCGCCGAGCGCTCGGGCCGCCAGCAGGAAATGACCGAGATGGTCGCCACCGCCGTGCACGAGATGGGCCTGACCGTGCAGGACATCGCCCAGAATGCCGGCTCCGCCGCCCATGCCTCGCAGTCGGCGCGCGACGAGGCGCTGCAGGCGCGGGAGGTGGTGCGCCGTTCCATCCACAACATCGAAGGCATGTCCGGGGAGATCGGCCGCGCCGCCGAGGCGGTGACGCAGCTGGCCGACGAAGTCGCCTCGATTGACGAAGTGCTGGCGGTGATCCGCAGCATTTCCGAGCAGACCAACCTGCTGGCGCTCAACGCCGCCATCGAAGCGGCACGGGCCGGCGAGATGGGCCGGGGTTTCGCCGTGGTGGCCGATGAGGTGCGGACCTTGGCACGGCGGACCCAGGTATCCACCGACGAGGTGCAGCAGATGATCCACCGCCTCAAGCAGGGCGCGGGCACCGCCGTGGCGTCGATGCAGGCGGGGCAGCAGGCGACCGGCAACGGGGTCGAGTCGAGCCAGCGTACCGGCACCTCGCTCGGTGCGATCACCGATCAGGTCGAGCGCATCAGCGGCATGAACGAGCAGGTGGCCACCGCCACCGAGGAACAGTCGGCGGTGACCGAGGAGATCAACCGGACGGTACAGGGGATTTCCGACCTGGCGCGGCAGACGGCCAGCGAAGTGCAGGGGTGTCGCGACGAATGCCAGGCGTTGCGTGGGCTGGCCGATGACCTGGCGCGGCAGATGGGTGGGTTCCGCCTCTAGCTGATCGCGGGGCAAGCCCGCTCCCACAAGAGGCTTGGAATGCTCGTGGGAGCGGGCTTGCCCCGTGATGACGATATATCAGGCAGCAAAGATGGCGCGGATGTCCGCCGCCAGTTCACGCACCCGTGCTTCCTGGGTATCCCACGAGCACATGAACCGCGCCCCACCGCTGCCAATGAAGGTATAGAACCGCCACCCCTTGTTGCGCAGCACTTCCAGCGCATGCTCCGGCATCTGCAGGAACACGCCGTTGGCCTCCACCGGGAACATCAGCTCCACCTCCGGCAAATCGCTCACCAGCGATGCCAGCAGCTGCGCGCAGTGGTTGGCATGCTTGCCATGACGCATCCACGCGCCGTCTTCTAGCAGACCAACCCATGGCGCCGACAGGAAACGCATCTTCGATGCCAACTGCCCGGCCTGCTTGCAGCGGTAGTCGAAGTCCTCGGCCAGGGCGCGGTTGAAGAAAAGGATCGCCTCGCCCACCGCCATGCCGTTCTTGGTGCCGCCGAAGCACAGCACATCGACCCCGGCCTTCCAGGTCAGTTCGGCCGGCGAACAGCCGAGGAACGCGCAGGCATTGGTGAACCGTGCGCCGTCCATGTGCAGGTTCAGGCCCAGTTCCTTGCAGGTGGCGCTGATCGCCTTGAGCTCGTCGGGGCGATACACCGTGCCCACTTCGGTGGCCTGGGTGATGGTCACCACGCGGGGCTTGGGGTAGTGGATGTCCTGGCGCTTGAGGGCCACTTCGCGGATCGACTGGGGTGTCAGCTTGCCGTTGACGCTGGCGGCGGTCAGCAGCTTGGAGCCGTTGGAGAAGAACTCCGGCGCGCCGCATTCGTCGGTCTCGACGTGGGCGGTCTCGGAGCAGATCACGCTGTGGTAGCTCTGGCACAGCGAGGCCAGGGCCAGGGAGTTGGCGGCGGTACCGTTGAAGGCGAAGAACACCTCGCAGTCGGTCTCGAACAGCTTGCGGAAGTATTCCGAGGCGCGTTCGGTCCACTGGTCGTCGCCGTAGGCGCGTTCGTGGCCCTGGTTGGCCTTTTCCATCGCGGCCCAGGCTTCGGGGCAGATGCCGGAGTAGTTGTCGCTGGCGAATTGTTGGTTGTTGTCGATCATGACGCCTGTCCTTTTGTACGACGCAGGAACGCACTCTAAACCATCGATTTGGCGGTTGCCTATACAGGCTGTTTGAGCCGGATGCGGTCTCGTGGGAGCGGCGGCGCACCGCCGCTCCCACGCAACTTTCCTCAGCGCCTTGAACAATGTCGTAAACGCGCCATTGCAAGGCGCGCGCAGGCATCTGTGCCCCGGTGCCCGGTCATACCATCGCTGCAAAGGGTGGGAAAACCCTCACCAGACAAGAAACGATCGCTGCCGGGAGATACACGATGTTCAGCAAGCAAGACCAGATCCAGGGTTATGACGACGCACTGCTGGCGGCGATGAATGCCGAGGAACAGCGCCAGGAAGATCACATCGAGCTGATCGCCTCGGAGAACTACACCAGCAAGCGCGTGATGCAGGCCCAGGGCAGCGGCCTGACCAACAAGTACGCCGAGGGCTACCCGGGCAAGCGCTACTACGGCGGCTGCGAGCACGTCGACAAGGTCGAGGCGCTGGCCATCGAGCGCGCCAAGCAGCTGTTCGGCGCCGACTATGCCAACGTCCAGCCGCACTCCGGCTCCTCGGCCAACGGCGCCGTGTACCTCGCCCTGCTGCAAGCCGGCGATACCATCCTGGGCATGAGCCTGGCCCATGGCGGCCACCTGACCCACGGTGCCAAGGTGTCGTCCTCGGGCAAGCTGTACAACGCCGTGCAGTACGGCATCGACACCACCACCGGCCTGATCGACTACGACGAAGTCGAGCGCCTGGCCGTCGAGCACAAGCCGAATATGATCGTCGCCGGTTTCTCGGCCTACTCGAAGACCCTCGATTTCCCACGTTTCCGCCAGATCGCCGATAAAGTCGGCGCGCTGCTGTTCGTCGACATGGCCCACGTCGCTGGCCTGGTCGCCGCCGGCCTGTACCCGAACCCGATCCCCTTCGCCGATGTCGTCACCACCACCACCCACAAGACCCTGCGCGGCCCGCGTGGTGGCCTGATCCTGGCCAGGAGCAACGAAGAGATCGAGAAGAAGCTCAACGCCGCCGTGTTCCCCGGCGCCCAGGGTGGCCCGCTGATGCACGTGATCGCCGCCAAGGCGGTGTGCTTCAAGGAAGCGCTGGAGCCTGAGTTCAAGAGCTACCAGAAACAGGTCATCGAAAACGCCCAGGCCATGGCCCAGGTGTTCATCGACCGCGGCTACGACGTGGTCTCCGGCGGCACCGACAACCACCTGTTCCTGGTCAGCCTGATCCGCCAGGGCCTGACCGGCAAGGACGCCGACGCCGCCCTGGGCCGCGCCCATATCACCGTCAACAAGAACGCCGTGCCCAACGACCCGCAGTCGCCGTTCGTCACCTCGGGCCTGCGCATCGGCACCCCGGCCGTCACCACCCGCGGCTTCAAGGTCGCCCAGTGCGTGGCGCTGGCCGGCTGGATCTGCGATGTGCTGGACAACCTGGGCGACGCCGATGTCGAGGCCGATGTGGCCAAGAACGTCGCCGCCCTGTGCGCCGACTTCCCGGTCTACCGCTGAGTGGAGCAGAACACCATGCAACGTTATTCGGGCTTCGGCCTTTTCAAGCACTCTCTCAGCCACCACGAGAACTGGCAGCGCATGTGGCGCACGCCGACGCCGAAGAAGGTCTACGACGTGGTCATCGTCGGCGGTGGCGGCCATGGCCTGGCGACTGCCTACTACCTGGCCAAGGAACACGGCATCACCAACGTGGCGGTGGTCGAGAAGGGCTACCTGGGCGGCGGCAACACTGCCCGCAACACCACCATCGTGCGTTCCAACTACCTGTGGGACGAGTCGGCGCACCTGTATGAACACGCCATGAAACTGTGGGAGGGGCTTTCCCAGGACATCAACTACAACGTGATGTTCTCCCAGCGCGGCGTCTACAACCTGTGCCACACCCTGCAGGACATCCGCGACTCCGAGCGTCGGGTCAACGCCAACCGCCTCAATGGCGTGGACGGCGAGTTGATCCGCACCGAGCAGGTGGCGGCCGAGATCCCGTACCTGGACTGCTCGAAGAACACCCGCTATCCGATCCTCGGCGCCACCGTGCAACGGCGTGGCGGCGTGGCCCGCCACGATGCCGTGGCCTGGGGCTTCGCCCGTGCCGCCGACGCCCTGGGCGTGGACCTGATCCAGCAGACCGAGGTGATCGGCTTCCGTAAAGAGAATGGCGCCGTGATCGGTGTCGAAACCAACAAGGGCTTCATTGGCGCCAAGCGCGTCGGCGTGGTCACTGCGGGTAACTCTGGCCACATGGCCAAGCTGGCAGGCTTCCGCCTGCCGCTGGAATCCCACCCATTGCAGGCGTTGGTATCGGAGCCGATCAAGCCGATCATCGACAGCGTGATCATGTCCAACGCCGTGCACGGCTACATCAGCCAGTCCGACAAGGGCGACCTGGTGATCGGCGCCGGTATCGACGGCTGGGTCGGCTACGGCCAGCGCGGCTCGTACCCGATCATCGAGCACACCCTGCAGGCGATCGTCGAGATGTTCCCGATCCTCTCCCGGGTGCGCATGAACCGCCAGTGGGGCGGCATCGTCGACACCACCCCCGATGCCTGCCCGATCATCTCCAAGACCCCGGTGAAGAACATGTTCTTCAACTGCGGCTGGGGCACCGGCGGCTTCAAGGCCACCCCGGGTTCGGGCAACGTGTTCGCCGCGAGCCTGGCCAAGGGCGAGATGCACCCGCTGGCCGCGCCTTTCTCCATCGACCGTTTCTACAACGGCGCGCTGATCGACGAACACGGCGCCGCTGCCGTCGCCCACTGACCCGGAGACAACCGTCATGTTGCAAATCTTCTGTCCCCACTGCGGCGAGCTGCGCTCCGAGGAAGAATTCCACGCGTCGGGCCAGGCGCACATCGCCCGCCCGCTGGACCCCAACGCCTGCTCCGACGAGGAGTGGGGCACCTACATGTTCTTCCGCGACAACCCGCGCGGCATCCACCACGAACTGTGGGACCACGTCGCGGGCTGTCGCCAGTACTTCAACGTCACCCGCGACACCGTGACCTACGAAATCCTGGAAACCTACAAGATCGGCGAGAAGCCGCAGGTTACCGCCGCCTCGAAACAGAGCACCGCGCCAGCGACCGCCAAGGGCCAAGGGGAAAAAGTATGAGCCAGACCTATCGCCTCGCCAGCGGCGGCCGTATCGACCGCAGCAAGGTGCTGAACTTCAGCTTCAACGGCAAGACCTACCAGGGCTATGCCGGCGACACCCTGGCCGCCGCGCTGCTGGCCAACGGCGTCGACATCGTCGGGCGCAGCTTCAAGTACTCGCGCCCGCGCGGGATCATCGCCGCCGGCACCGAGGAGCCGAACGCGATCCTGCAGATCGGCTCCAGCGAAGCCACCCAGATCCCCAACGTGCGCGCCACCCAGCAGGCCCTGTATGCCGGCCTGGTGGCCACCAGCACCAACGGCTGGCCGAACGTCAACAACGACATGATGGGCATCATCGGCAAGGTCGGCGGCAACATGATGCCGCCCGGGTTCTACTACAAGACCTTCATGTACCCCAAGTCGTTCTGGATGACCTACGAGAAGTACATCCGCAAGGCGGCGGGCCTGGGCCGTGCGCCGCTGCAGAACGATCCGGACAGCTACGACTACATGAACCAGCACTGCGACGTGCTGATCGTCGGCGCCGGCCCTGCTGGCCTGGCCGCTGCGCTGGCTGCCGCGCGCAGCGGCGCCCGGGTGATCCTGGCGGACGAGCAGGAGGAGTTCGGCGGCACCTTGCTCGACAGCCGCGAAACCCTTGATGGCAAACCAGCCGTCGACTGGGTCAATGCCGTCGTTGCCGAGCTGGAGTCGCTGCCGGAAGTCACCCTGCTGCCACGCAGCACGGTCAACGGCTATCACGACCACAACTTCCTGACCATCCACGAGCGTCTGACCGACCACCTTGGCGATCGTGCGCCCATCGGCCAGGTACGCCAACGCGTGCACCGTGTGCGCGCCAACCGTGTGGTCCTGGCTGCCGGCGCCCATGAGCGCCCGCTGGTGTACGGCAACAACGACCTGCCGGGCAACATGCTGGCGGGTGCCGTGTCCACCTACGTGCGCCGCTATGGCGTGGCGCCGGGCCGCAAGCTGGTGCTGTCGACCAACAACGACCACGCCTACCGCTGTGCTTTGGACTGGCACGACGCGGGTCTGCAGGTGGTCGCCATTGCCGATGCCCGCCACAACCCACGCGGTTCGCTGGTCGAAGAGGCTCGCGCCAAAGGTATCCGTATCCTCACCTCCAGCGCCGTGATCGAGGCCAAGGGCAGCAAGCACGTCACTGGCGCCCGCGTGGCCGCCATCGATGTGCAGGCGCACAAGGTCACCAGCCCGGGTGAAACCCTCGAGTGCGACCTGATCGCGACTTCCGGCGGTTACAGCCCAGTGGTCCACCTGGCCTCGCACCTGGGCGGTCGCCCGGTCTGGCGTGAAGACATCCTCGGCTTCGTGCCGGGCGACGCACCGCAGAAGCGCGTGTGCGTCGGTGGCGTGAACGGCGTCTATGCCCTGGGCGATGTGATCGCTGACGGCTTCGAGGGCGGTGTTCGCGCCGCCACCGAAGCCGGCTTCAAGGCCAGCGTCGGCACCTTGCCGAAAACCCTGGCGCGCAAGGAAGAAGCCACCGTGGCGCTGTTCCAGGTGCCCCACGACAAGGGCACCGCCCGTGCGCCGAAGCAGTTCGTCGACCAGCAGAACGATGTCACCGCCGCCGCCATCGAGCTGGCCACCCGCGAAGGCTTCGAGTCGGTCGAGCACGTCAAGCGCTACACCGCCCTGGGCTTCGGCACCGACCAGGGCAAGCTGGGCAACATCAACGGCCTGGCCATCGCCGCCCGCTCGCTCGGGATCGGCATCCCGGAAATGGGCACCACCATGTTCCGCCCCAACTACACGCCGGTGACCTTCGGCGCGGTGGCGGGCCGGCACTGCGGCCACCTGTTCGAGCCGGTGCGCTTCACCGCCCTGCATGCCTGGCACATCAAGAACGGCGCCGAGTTCGAGGACGTCGGCCAGTGGAAGCGCCCGTGGTACTTCCCCAAGCCCGGCGAAGATATCCACACCGCCGTGGCCCGCGAATGCAAGGCCGTGCGTGACAGCGTCGGCCTGCTGGACGCCTCGACCCTGGGCAAGATCGACATCCAGGGCCCGGACGCGCGCGAATTCCTCAACCGCATCTACACCAACGCCTGGACCAAGCTCGACGTGGGCAAGGCCCGCTACGGCCTGATGTGCAAGGAAGACGGCATGGTCTTCGACGACGGCGTGACCGCCTGCGTCGGCGACAACCACTTCATCATGACCACCACCACCGGCGGCGCCGCCCGTGTGCTGCAGTGGCTGGAGCTGTACCACCAGACCGAATGGCCAGAGATGAAGGTGTACTTCACCTCGGTCACCGACCACTGGGCGACCATGACCCTGTCCGGCCCCAACAGCCGCAAGCTGCTGGCCGAGGTCAGCGACATCGACCTGGACAAGGAAGGCTTCCCGTTCATGAGCTGGAAGGAAGGCCTGGTTGGCGGCGTGCCGGCACGGGTGTTCCGCATCTCGTTCACCGGCGAGCTGTCGTACGAGATCAACGTCCAGGCCAACTACGCCATGGGCGTGCTGGAGCAGATCGTCGAGGCGGGCAAGAAGTACAACCTGACCCCGTACGGCACCGAGACCATGCACGTGCTGCGCGCCGAGAAGGGCTTCATCATCGTCGGCCAGGACACCGACGGCTCGATGACCCCGGACGACCTCAACATGAGCTGGTGCGTGGGCCGCAACAAGGCCTTCTCGTGGATCGGCCTGCGCGGCATGAACCGTGAAGACACCGTGCGAGAGAACCGCAAGCAGCTGGTTGGCCTGAAGCCCGTGGACCCGAACGTGTGGCTGCCGGAAGGCGCCCAGCTGGTGTTCGATCCCAAGCAGCCGATCCCGATGGACATGGTCGGCCACGTCACCTCCAGCTACGCGGCCAACTCCCTGGGCTATTCGTTCGCCATGGGCGTGGTCAAGGGCGGTCTCAAGCGCATGGGCGAGCGGGTGTATTCGCCCCAGGCCGACGGCAGCGTGATCGAGGCCGAGATCGTGTCTTCGGTGTTCTTCGATCCGAAGGGCGAGCGGCAGAACGTTTGATATCAGGATGACGCGATCTTTGTGGGAGCGGGCTGGCCCCGCGATGCGATGGTGGCCTTGATGCCGCTATCGCGGGGCAAGCCCGCTCCCACGAGGTCAGTGGTTCCTCGCACAAGAATTAAAGGCAGGTAAGAAATGAGCGCTATCAACGTCTTCCAGCAAAACCCAGGCAGCGATGCCAAGGCCCAGTCGCCGCTGCACCACGCCGACCTGGCCAGCCTGGTCGGCAAGGGTCGCAAGAACGCAGGCGTGACCCTGCGCGAGAAGAAACTCCTCGGCCACCTGACTATCCGTGGCAATGGCCATGACCAGGCCTTCGCCGGCGGCGTGCACAAGGCCCTGGGCCTGGAGCTGCCGGTGGCCCTGACCGTGGTCGCCAACAGCGAGATGTCGCTGCAATGGGTGGGCCCGGACGAGTGGCTGCTGATCGTCCCCGGCGGCCAGGAATTCGCCGTCGAGCAGAAGCTGCGCGACGCCCTCGACGGCCAGCACATCCAGGTGGTCAACGTCAGTGGCGGGCAGACCCTGCTCGAGTTGCGCGGCCCCCATGTGCGCGACGTGCTGATGAAATCCACCAGCTATGATGTACACCCGAACAACTTCCCGGTGGGCAAGGCCGTCGGCACCGTGTTCGCCAAGTCGCAACTGGTGATCCGGCGCACCGCCGAGGACACCTGGGAACTGGTGATCCGCCGCAGCTTCTCCGACTACTGGTGGCTGTGGCTGCAGGACGCGTCGGCCGAATACGGCCTGGCCATCGAAGCGTAAGGAGCATTACCCATGAGTCGGGCACCGGACACCTGGATTCTCACTGCCGACTGCCCGAGCATGCTCGGCACGGTCGATGTGGTGACGCGTCATCTCTACGAGCAGCGCTGCTACGTCACCGAGCACCATTCCTTCGATGACCGGCTGTCGGGGCGGTTCTTCATTCGCGTGGAGTTCCGCGCCCCCGATGGCTTCGATGAGGATGGTTTTCGCGCAGGCCTGGCCGAGCGCAGCGAAGCCTTTGGCATGGCGTTCGAGCTGACCGCGCCGAATCACCGCCCCAAGGTGGTGATCATGGTGTCCAAGGCCGACCACTGCCTTAACGACCTGCTGTACCGCCAGCGTATCGGCCAGCTCACGATGGACGTGGTCGCTGTAGTATCGAACCACCCCGACCTCGAACCGTTGGCCCACTGGCACAAGATCCCCTATTACCACTTCGCCCTCGACCCCAACGACAAGCCGGCGCAGGAACGCAAGGTGCTGCAGGTGATCGAGGAGAGCGGCGCCGAACTGGTGATCCTCGCCCGCTACATGCAGGTGCTGTCGCCGGAGCTGTGCCGGCGGCTGGATGGCTGGGCGATCAACATCCACCACTCGTTGCTGCCCGGGTTCAAGGGCGCCAAACCGTATCACCAGGCCTACAACAAGGGCGTGAAGATGGTTGGCGCCACGGCGCACTACATCAACAACGACCTGGACGAAGGGCCGATCATCGCCCAGGGCGTCGAGGTGGTTGACCATGCGCACTATCCCGAGGACCTGATCGCCAAGGGGCGCGATATCGAGTGCCTGACCCTGGCGCGGGCTGTGGGTTATCACATCGAACGGCGGGTGTTCCTCAACGCCAATCGGACTGTGGTGCTTTGACATTGGGGCTGCTTTGCAGCCCATCGCGACACAAGGCCGCTCCCACAGGTACAGCACAAGTCTCAGGTGTTGCGCTGGCCATGTAGGAGCGGCCTTGTGTCGCGAAAGGGCCGCAGAGCGGCCCCGGCTTTTGGCCTGCCGTGAACAGGTATCTGCCTGTCGCATCCAGTCACCGCCCCACCTCCCATCCAGCCCACAATTCCCCTCATTCCAGTAACACAGGCCGCCCACGGAAAGGCGGCGCTTTCCACCACCGCTGCATAAATACAAATCAAGCGAGGTAAGAAGCATGTCTGGTAACCGTGGAGTGGTGTATCTCGGCGCGGGCAAGGTCGAGGTGCAGAAGATCGACTACCCCAAGATGCAGGACCCGCGCGGCAAGAAGATCGAGCACGGTGTCATCCTCAAGGTGGTCTCCACCAACATCTGCGGCTCCGACCAGCACATGGTCCGCGGCCGCACCACCGCCCAGGTCGGCCTGGTCCTGGGTCATGAAATCACCGGTGAAATCGTCGAAATGGGCCGTGACGTCGAACGCCTGAAAATCGGCGACCTGGTGTCGGTACCCTTCAACGTCGCCTGCGGCCGCTGCCGCTCGTGCAAGGAGATGCACACCGGCGTCTGCCTCACCGTCAACCCGGCTCGCGCCGGAGGCGCCTACGGCTATGTCGACATGGGCGACTGGACCGGTGGCCAGGCCGAGTACGTGCTGGTGCCCTACGCCGACTTCAACCTGCTGAAACTGCCGGACCGCGACAAGGCCATGGAGAAGATCCGCGACCTTACCTGCCTGTCCGACATCCTCCCCACCGGTTACCACGGCGCCGTCACCGCCGGTGTCGGCCCGGGCAGCACCGTCTACGTCGCGGGCGCCGGCCCGGTCGGCCTGGCCGCCGCCGCGTCCGCCCGCCTGCTGGGCGCCGCCTGCGTAATCGTCGGCGACCTCAACCCGGCCCGCCTGGCCCATGCCAAGTCGCAAGGTTTCGAAGTGGTCGACCTGTCCAAGGACACTCCGCTGCACGAGCAGATCATCGATATCCTCGGTGAGCCGGAAGTGGATTGCGCTGTCGATGCCGTCGGCTTCGAGGCCCGTGGCCATGGCCATGAAGGCGCCAAGCACGAAGCCCCGGCCACCGTGCTCAACTCACTGATGCAGGTGACCCGCGTGGCCGGCAAGATCGGTATTCCGGGCCTGTACGTGACCGAGGATCCGGGCGCGGTGGATGCCGCCGCCAAGATCGGTGCCCTGAGCATCCGCTTCGGCCTGGGCTGGGCCAAGTCCCACAGCTTCCACACCGGGCAGACCCCGACCATGAAGTACAACCGCCAGTTGATGCAGGCGATCATGTGGGATCGCATCAACATCGCTGAAGTGGTGGGGGTGCAGGTGATCAGCCTGGATCAGGCGCCGGAGGGGTATGGGGAGTTTGATGCGGGGGTGCCGAAGAAGTTTGTGATTGATCCGCATAGGACGTTTAGTGCTGCTTAGTATATTAAACAACAACACCCCGTTCAGGGGTGTTGTTGTTTGTGTTGGATGCTAAATCTGGCGCGGGCATGTTTTATTGGTTGTATGTATTCATTCTCTGGATCTGCTGGCGTTCATGGTTGCCTGTGCTGTGAATATGTCGGAAATGATTGTTTTGATGTCTCTATTGGTTTCTTCTAGCTCGGCAAATGTTGATGCCTTGCTGTTACGTGCTATGTTGATTCTTCCCTGCTCTAGTTGCGACTCTACGTTTAATCTTAGGTGGATTTTCTGAATTGAGTCGCGATCTCTTGCGCCGCGTTTGGGTATCGGTAGTTGGGCTAAGGTGTTGGAGTTTTTGTCGATGGTTTGCTGAGATTTAAGTATGGTTTTTAGCTCGGGCTGTATCTTGGCTTTCAATGTGTTAGCGTATTTATTGAGCGTCTCGAGTATCGTTTGCGATTGAGCAATGCCTTCTGCAATTGTCTTCATAGACCCTGGAGGCGCCAGAACCATTTGCTGTTTCCCCCCGATTGGCATAGTTTTATACAGGACTCCATTGTGGGCTTTATATGTTGCGTTGATTTGTAGCAGTGGACGTTGAATGTGACCGCTTGGGTCTATGTTGTTGATTGGGTCGTTAGAGCAGTAAATATATGCGTTGATGCCACCACCGCTGAATGGGCTGAGGCTATCTGGTGAGTTGAAGCGCATTGCAGTTGGGTTGTATGCGCGATATCCGTTTCCTAGAAGGTAGGTGCAAGAAAGGTCAAGAAGCTGCGAGTTAAACCCTAGCAATGGTCTGCCATTTGCTCTGGGGGCGTCATAGCCGAAAGGTGTGTAAGTGTAATATATGTGACTAGATAACTCACGCAGAACAGAGCCTGGCCCATCTGTTATCAATAGATTGGTTGCCCTGCTGGCTTTGTGGTCCTGTGTCATAGGTCCTCCGATTGTGAGTTTGCTGATGCAGAACTTTGTGGGGAGGTTGGTGAGCCCGCAACTGGTAAAAATACTAGGTGTACGGAATATTCCTACTCGCTTACAGGTGATCTTCTGATAAAAACGTGTGGTCGAAGGAAATACCCTATGCAGTCTGTCGATTCACGTCTGATTGTCCGGGGAATTTTTGCCCACTAGGCTCTCTCGGTCGCTGTCGGTTCAGCGATCGGGTGTGGAAACCCGGATATGCATTCTGGAACGTGTCGTCATGGCGGCTGTGCGCGGGAGGCTTTGTGCCTACCGGGCTTTCCTGAATGCATCCGGGTTTCCACCCCGTGTACAGCTGCCACCCTTTTGTGTGGAAACGAATGGTGCAGCATCACTGCATTCAGGTGACTGCCATGAAAAAGATCGTCCCCGATCCACCCCACCAATTCGCCTTACCCCCCGACAAATCCCTCGCCCGCGCCATCCACGACGGTGTCGTGCCCATGGAGTACGTGCTGGCCAACGTCTCCCACTACCTGATGTTCGCCTTCAGCGACAGCCACCGGGCGCTTGACCGCATCGAGGACGAGGAGACGCGGCAGTTGCTCAAGCTTGGGCTAAGGGCCATGCAGATCGCCTGGGGACAGGCGGATGCGCTGGCCAGTGCGGTGGAAAACAGAGCTGGCCAGTAAATGTCCATCGCGGGGCAAGCCCGCTCCCACGAGGCCCTGTGCCAATCTGTGGGAGCGGGCTTGCCCGCGATAAGGCCCTTGCAATGAACACCGATGGCCGGCCCGGAACAAACCCCTGGTGCTCCAGTCCAACCCCTCGTTTCCCGGCCATTCCGGCCGACGAGGTCCCTTCCGATGAAAGCATTCACCCTGGCAACCCTGATGACCCTGGCCGCAAGCCCGGTGTTCGCCTTCAACCTCAGCGACGCGGCCAATGCCGTCTCGGCCATGCAGAACCCGAATCAACAGGGCCAGGTGCAGGCGCCGGCAGGCCAGGCCAACCTGCTCAACACCTTGGGCAGCGAGTTGAAGATCACCCCCGAGCAGGCCATCGGTGGTGCCGGGGCGATGCTGGGGCTGGCGCGCAACAACCTCAGCGGCGACGACTATGGGCAACTGACCAAGGCCGTACCCGGGCTGGACCTGCTGTCCGGTACCAATGCGTTGGGTGGGCTGAGCGGCCTGGGGCAGTTGCTCGGCAATGACAAGAACAGCTCGGCGCTGAGCCAAGCGCTGGGGGGCGAGGTGCAGAACCGTAGCGACCTGGACACCGCCTTCAAGGCGCTGGGCATGGACACCGGGATGATCGGGCAGTTTGCGCCGTTGATCCTGCAGTACCTGGGGCAGCAGGGGATTGCCGGGTCGTTGCTGCAGAATCTGGGGAGTTTGTGGAATACCCCGGCACCCTTGAGCCAGCCATCGGTCTGAGCACACCTGACATCGGCATTGAGCGGCGCAGGGATCAGCTCGATTTAGGCGCCAACTTGCTCAGGCGCAGCGCCACCAGCAACGCGACCGCCAGCAGGCTGGCAATGAACAGTCCTGTCCCGTTCCAGCCCCACCGGTGCCAGAACACCCCGCCGGCAGTCCCGGCGACGCTTGATCCCGCGTAGTAGCAGAACAGGTACAGCGAAGACGCCTGTCCCTTGGCCTTCAGCGCCCGGCGGCCGATCCAGCTGCTGGCCACCGAGTGCGCGCCGAAGAAGCCGAAGGTGAACACCAGCATGCCGACGATGATCATCGCCAGTGGGTTGGCCAGGGTCATCAGCAGGCCGCTGGCCATCACCAAAATGCTGGCCCAGAACACCCTGCGTCGGCCCAGCCTGTCGGCCAGGGCGCCGACCTGCGCTGAGCTGTAGATCCCCGACAGGTACACCACCGACAGCAACCCGACCAGCGCCTGGTTCATGTGATAGGGCCCGGCCAGCAGGCGGTAGCCGATGTAGTTGAACAGGGTGACGAAGGCGCCCATCAGCAGGAAGGCTTCGAGGAACAGCCAGGGCAGCCCTGCGTCCTTGAAGTGCATGGCGAAGCCGTCCAGCAGGCTGCGCGGATTCAGGGCCTGGGGCCGGAAGTTGCGCGATTCGGGTAGCACTTTCCAGAACACCAGCGCCGCTGCCAGGGCCAATCCGCCGATGGTGAGCATCGCCGTGTGCCAGCTGACGAAGTCGATCAGCACGCCGGTGATCAGGCGCCCGCTCATGCCGCCGATGGCGTTGCCACCGATGTACAGGCCCATGGCCAGGCCGATGTGCTGCGGGTGGATTTCTTCGCTCAGGTAGGTCATCGCCACCGCCGCCAGGCCGCTCAACGACAAACCCACCAGGGCGCGCGTCGCCAGCACCAGCTCCCAGCTCGGCATCACCGCGCTGGCCAGGGTCGACAGGGCGGCGCAGAGCAGGGCGAAGACCATCACCGGCTTGCGCCCGATGCGGTCGGAGATCGGCCCGGTGACCAGCAGCCCGAATGCCAGCATGGCGGTGGACACCGACAGCACCAGGCTGCTCTGCGCGGCATTGATGGAAAACTCCCGGGACAGCAGCGGCATCATCGGCTGCACGCAGTACAACAGGGCAAAGGTGGCGAAGCCACCGCTGAACAGGGCCAGCACGGTCTTCATGAAGGCGGGGGAGCCTTTCTCGATCCAGGTATCGTCGACGACAGGCTCGGGTTCGGCAGGCAGGGGGACTACGACGGATCTCACGGAGGGTACCTCGGGCGCTGGGGCCGGTGCTGCGGTAAAAAAAGCATATAGCTGGCTAATGATTAGATCCAATATATTGTTCGACCTGTTCAAGACGTTTTACGACCTGTTTGGAGTCGATCATGGAGCTGCGTCACTTGCGCTATTTCATCGCCGTGGCCGAGGAGCTGCACTTCGGCCGCGCCGCTCAGCAGCTGGGTATTTCCCAGCCACCCTTGAGCCAGCAGATCCAGGCACTGGAACAGGAGTTGGGAGCGCGCCTGTTCGAGCGCACCAACCGTCGGGTCGAGTTGAGCGAGGCCGGGCGATTGTTCCTCGAGGAGGCGCGCCAGGTGCTGGCGCAGGTAGAGAAGGCCGCCGACGTGGCGCGGCGAGCGCAACTGGGTGAACTGGGCGAGATGAAGATCGGCTTCACCTCGTCGGCACCGTTCACCTCGCGGATTCCCCAGGCAATTCGGGCCTTCCGCCAGCGCTATCCGTCAGTGCACCTCAACCTCAAGGAAATGAGCAGCCGTGAAGTGGTGGAGGCGGTGTTCGATGAGTCCATCGAAATCGGCCTGATGCGACCGATGCCGTTGCCGGAAGGGATCGCCTGCACCGAGCTGTTCCGCGAGCCCCTGGTGGCTGTGCTCAATGCATCGCATCCGCTGGCCATTGGCAGTGAGCAGGGTGTGCACATGCAGGCCCTGGCCCATGAGCCGTTCGTATTCTTCCCGCGCAGCTACGGCAGTGGCCTGCATGCCCAGTTGCTGAGCCTGGCGCGCCAGGCGGGTTTCAGCCCGCATTTCGCCCAGGAAGCCGGTGAGGCGATGACCATCATCGGCCTGGTGTCGGCGGGGCTGGGCGTTTCGGTATTGCCGGCCTCGTTCCAGCGCATGCGCATCGAAGGCGTGGTGTACCGCACGTTGCTCGACGAAGAGGCCATGACCGCCGTGTGGCTGGTACGTCGCGAGGCGCCCGGCTCGGCCATGGCCAATGCCTTCATCGCCCTGCTGGCCGGGCTGGAACAGCCCGAAGGTGCTGGCTAAACCGCTGCGCTGACCACATACTCGGGCATTCGTTGATACACGGAGGTCTGACATGCGGCGCGTGGTGTTCAATCAGAAAGGTGGCGTGGGCAAGTCGAGCATTGCCTGCAATCTTGCGGCGGTCAGCGCCAGTGAAGGCTATAGGACCCTGCTGATCGACCTGGATGCCCAGGCCAACTCGACCCAGTACCTGACCGGCCTGACCGGCGACGACATCCCCATGGGCATCGCCGACTTCTTCAAGCAGTCGCTGTCCAGCGGGCCGTTCGCCAAGAAGAACAAGGTCGATATCTACGAAACCCCCTTCGACAACCTCCACGTGGTGACTGCAACCCCGGAGCTGGCCGACCTGCAGCCCAAGCTCGAGGCCAAGCACAAGATCAACAAGCTGCGCAAACTGCTCGACGAGCTGGACGAAGACTACGAGCGGATCTACATCGATACGCCGCCAGCATTGAACTTTTACGCGGTTTCCGCACTGATCGCCGCCGATCGCCTGCTGATTCCCTTCGATTGCGACAGCTTCTCGCGCCAGGCACTGTACGGCCTGCTGGCCGAGATCGACGAACTCAAGGAAGACCACAACGACGAGCTGGTGGTCGAGGGCATCGTGGTCAACCAGTTCCAGTCACGGGCCAGCCTGCCCCAGCAGATGCTCGACGAGCTGCTGGCCGAGGGCCTGCCGGTGCTGCCGGTGTACCTGGGCAGTTCGGTGAAGATGCGCGAATCCCACCATGCCAGCCTGCCGCTGATCCACCTGGAACCACGGCACAAGCTGACCCAGCAGTTCGTTGAACTGCACGATCTGCTTGAGCGCAGCGCCTAGATCCCCTGGGTCCGTAGCCATTCCAGCAACGACTGCAGTGGAAACGCGCCGGCTTGGCGAGCCACTTCGCGGCCGTTCCTGAACAGGATCAGGCTGGGGATCGAGCGGATGCCGAGCTGGCCGGCCAGGTTGCGGTTGGCCTCGCTGTCGAGCTTGGCCAGGCGGCAGCGGCCGGCGAGCTGACGGGCGGCCTGTTCGAACACCGGGGCGAAACTCTTGCAGGGGCCGCACCAGTCGGCCCAGACATCCAGCAGCAATGGCAGGTCGCCCTTGATCTGGGCGGCGTAGGTGCCCTCGTTCAGTTCGAAGGGCTGAGCGAGCAGCACGTCCTGCTTGCAGCGGCCGCATTTGGGGCTGTCGCCCAGGCGCTCGGCGGGCAGGCGGTTGAGGCCGCTGCAGTGGGGGCAGGGGATTACCAGGGGCTCGGACATTTCATCTCCTTGATATTGCTGGGGCTGCGCAGCGGCCCCGGGGTTCATGACGAACAGCTGATCTCCAGATGCTTGCCCCACTCCGGCGGACGCTCGGCATAGGCCTGCATCCCGGGCTGTTCCTCGAACGGCTTGCCCAGCACCTGGTGCAGCCGGCGCACTTCACTGTAGTCGCCCGCCTCGGCGGCTTCGATGGCCTTTTGCGCCAGGTAGTTGCGCAGCACATACAGCGGGTTGACCGCATGCATGCGCTCGCGGCGCCCTTCTGCATTGCCCGCTTCGCGCGCGCAGCGCGCCTGGTATTCGGTGCCCCAGGCGTCGAAGCCGGCCAGGTCGATGAAATCTTCCCGCACCACCTGCAGGGCCCGGGCCACGGGCTGCTCGCCCAGGCGGCGGAAGAACAGGGTGTAGTCCACGCCGCCCCGCTGCATGCACTGCAGCAGGCGCTCGACCAGCGCCATGTCGTCGTCCTCGGCCGTGATCAGGCCCAGGCGGCGGCGCATCAGGTCAAGGTAGTGCGCCTGGTACAGCGGCAGGAACAGCCCCAGCGCCTCCTTCAGCGGCTCGACTTCGATCACCGTGGTCAGGGCTTGGGCCAGGGCGCTGAGGTTCCAGTGGGCGATTGGCACCTGGTTGGCGTAGCTGTAGCGGCCCCGGTCATCGGAATGGTTGCAGATGAAGTTGGCGTCGAAGTCGTCGAGGAAGGCGTAGGGGCCGAAGTCGAAGGTGATGCCCAGGATCGACATGTTGTCGGTGTTCATCACCCCGTGGCAGAAGCCATAGGCCTGCCAGCGGGCGATCAGCTCGGCGTTGCGCTCGACGAGGGTGCGGAACATGGCCAGGTAGGGCTGCTCGGCGTCGCGGCACTCGGGGTAGTGCTGCTCCAGCACGTGGTCGATCAGCACCCGCTGCTGTTCCGGTTGCTGGGTGTAGTAGAAGTATTCGAAGTGGCCGAAGCGCACGTGGCTCTGGGCCAGGCGCAGGAGCATGGCGGCGCTCTCGCGGGTCTCGCGCCATACCGGGGTGCTCGAGCCGATCACGCACAGCGCGCGGCTGCTGGGAATGCCCAGGGCGTGCAGGGCCTCGGAGGCGAGGAACTCACGGATCGACGAGCGCAGCACGGCGCGGCCGTCGCCCATGCGCGAATAGGGCGTCTGGCCGGCGCCCTTGAGGTGCAGGTCCCAGTGCTCGCCGGCATCGTTGAGAACCTCGCCCAGCAGCAGGCCACGACCATCACCCAGGCGCGGGTTGTACGAGCCGAACTGGTGACCGGAATACACCATCGCCCGTGGGTCGGCCTCTTCCCAAAGCTTGTGGCCGCTGAACAGCTCGGCGAACACCGGCAGCTCGGCCTGTGCCGGGTCGAGATCGAGCAGGGCCATGGCCGATTCACTGGCGACGACCAGGCGTGGATCGGCGATCGGGTCGGGCAGGACCTGGGTGGAGAAGGTATCGCCGAGTTGGGCGAAGCGGTTGTCGAAGGTGAGTTGGTCAAGGGACTTCACAGGCCTGCTCCGCAATTGGACTGATCGCGGGGCAAGCCCGCTCCCACGAAGGTTGCGTGGGAGCGGGCTTGCCCCGCGATGCGTTTATGACTCCTGCGCATCATTCTCAAGGGCTTGCTCCTTGGCGTCCACTCAACTCGGCGGCGTGCTGTCCGGTTTGCCGTCCATCGGGATCAATTGCTGCTTGCCGTTCTTCGGGTCCATGAGGAACACCTCCACCTGGCGCACCGAGATCTTGATGTTGTGTGCCTTGAACTCGCGGTTGATATAGCGGTTCAGCTCGTCCAGGGTCGGGTTGCGGTCGCCCAGGTCGCGCACGTGCATGCGCAGCTCGTGGTCCAGCGAGCTTTCGCCGAAGTTGAGGAAGTACACCAGCGGCTCCGGGTCCTTGAGCACCCGCGGGTTCTCGTGGGCGCCCTTGAGCAGCAGGTCGCGCACCAGGTCCAGGTCCGAGCCGTAGTCGATGCCCAGCTTCAGCGTCACCCGGGTGACCGTGTCGGTCAGCGACCAGTTGATCAGCTGGCCGGTGATGAAGGTCTTGTTGGGGACGATGATGTCCTTGCGGTCGAAGTCGGTGATGGTGGTGGCGCGGATGCGGATCTTGCTCACCGTGCCGGACAGGTTGCCGATGGTGATGGTGTCGCCGATGCGCACCGGGCGCTCGAACAGGATCATGATGCCGGAGATGAAGTTGGCGAAGATCTCCTGCATGCCGAAGCCAAGGCCCAGCGACAGTGCCGCCACCAGCCATTGCAGCTTGTCCCAGCTGACCCCGAGGGTGGCCAGGGTGCTGACGATGCCGACGCCGGCGATCACGTAGGACAGCAACGTGGTGATGGCGTAGGCGCTGCCCTGGGCAAGGTTCAGGCGCGACAGCACCAGCACTTCGAGCAGCCCCGGCAGGTTGCTGGCCAGGGCCACGGCGATACCGGCGATGACCATGGCGCCGAGCAGGTCGCCGAGGCTGATCGGCACCATGCTGGCCGCCGCGCCGGTGCCGCTGCTGTACTCGTAGAGGGTGATGTTGTTGAGGTAGGCGAACACCGTGATCAGGTCCGCCCAGACCCAGTACAGCCCGCCGATGAAGCCGCCGAGCAGGGCCAGGCGGATCAGGCGCAGGGACTGCTGGTTGACCTGCTCGATGTCCAGGGTCGGCTCCTCGACCACCACTTCGCCGTCGAGCCCTTCCTTGGCCGCCTGGCGTTTGCTCAGGGCGCGCTGGTAGGCCAGGCGCCGCGCCGCCACCGACAGGCCGCGCACGAATGCGGCCTCGATCACCAGCCAGAACAGCAGCAGGTAGAGGGTGTAGATCAGCCGGTCGGTGAGCTTGAGGGCGGTGTAGTAGTAGCCGAAGCACACCGCCACGAACAGGGCGATGGGCAGGGCGGTGAAGGCCACCCCGACG
Source organism: Pseudomonas sp. TE6283 (assembly GCF_054060555.1). Taxonomy (NCBI): domain Bacteria; kingdom Pseudomonadati; phylum Pseudomonadota; class Gammaproteobacteria; order Pseudomonadales; family Pseudomonadaceae; genus Pseudomonas; species Pseudomonas sp. TE6283. The sequence goes on along the minus strand of NZ_JBSSDH010000002.1, from coordinate 62,489 downwards.
GCCTTGCGGAACAGCGAGGTGTTGCGGTGCGCCGGGCTGCTCAGCAGCAGGCGGCTGAGCAGCCAGGCCATCAGCGCGTAGCAGGTCAGTACCACGCCGATGCCCAGCACGTCCTCGGCCAGGGCCGATGGCTGGTGTTCGGCCACCGCCACCACGCCGACCAGGGCCAGCACCACGGTGCCGAGCCGGCGCACCCAGCCGCGCAGGAACTCGACCTGCGGCTTGTGCCAGCGGAAGTGGATCTCGGCCACGCCGCCCGGGGCGAGGATACGGTAGGCGGTGTAGAACACCAGCCAGGCCTGGGCGATCTGCCACAAGGCGGCGCCGAGGTTGGCGTTCTGCCCGCGGGCATCGAGCTGCAGGGCGTAGCTGCCCAGGGTCAGGGCCAGGGCCACCGGCAGGGCCAGGAGGATGTTGATCAGGATCGCCTGGGGCGTGTGCCACTGGCTGTCGCGCTTGAAGTGGCCGATGTCCTGGTGGACCTTGCCCAGGCGCCGGTACAGCGCCTTGCGCCGCCACAACAGGGCGCCGATCACCAGGATCAGCGGTAGGAACAGCAGCGGCTGTTGCACCAGGCCGTCAGCCAGTTCCTTGATGCCCGCGCCCCAGGGCAGGCTGGCCACCTGTGTGGTCAGCCGTTCGGGTACTTCGCGCAGCCATTGCCAGTCCAGCGGCTTGTTGCTGGGGATCCAGAACATCTGTTCTTCCAGCGTGGTGCGCAGGTTCTGGGCGGTGCTCAGCAGTTGCTTCTGGTTCAACTGCAGGGTGATGCATTCGTTGAGCAGCGCCGACAGCTCGCGGTTCAACCGCTCGAGCAAGTCGCTGCGGGTGATCGCCACTTCCAGCAGGGCCTTGCGCAGTTGCGGGGTGACATCTTCCTCGGGCTGGCTGGCCAGCAGCTTGTCCACATAGGTGGACGGGCTGCTCATCTGTTCGCGTTCCTGGTTGATCTCGAACTGGTAGAGGCGGATATCGGCGATCTGGTCGGCCAGGTTGCGGTCAAGCTTCAGGTGCGGCAGGGCCTGCTTCTGCTTGTAGAGGATCTTCGACAGCAGCAGGCTGCCCTTGAGCACGTTGATCTGCTCGTCCAGGGCCTGGTCGGCCTGGGTGAGGCTGTCGAGCTGTTGCTTGGTACGCAGGTTCTGCTGGGTCACCTCGTTGAGGCGATCGGTGCTGCGCAGCAGGTAGTCGGACAGTTGCAGGTTGGCGGTGCTCTCGGTGGCCAGCAGGTTGCTGCCGCCGGCCTTCTGCGCCTCGATCGACTGGCGGGTGACGGCCTGTTGCGACTGGGCCAGGCGCTTTTCGTTGATCAGCGTCTGCAGGTCCTGGATTTCCTGTTCCAGGCGGGTGGCGCGTTCGATCAGCAGGTCGTGGCGGGCGTTGCCCAGGTCCTGCAGCACGCTGTTGCCGGCCAGTTCCTGGCGGCGCAGCAGGGTCAGCGCGTTGAGCGAGGCCAGCTCGGCGTTGAGCTGGTTGCGCTGGTCGGCGTTGATCGCCTTGCCGTTGTCCTTGCCGCTCTTGAGGCTGCTGTTGATCTGCTGGGCGCGCATCTGGTTGCCGCTGATCTCGGCCTGGGCGCGTTCAGGACGGGTCTGCGCATTGATGATCAGGCTGTTGGCTTCGGACAGCGCCTTTTGCAGATCGCCCTGCTGGGTGCTGCGTTCGCTGAGCATCTGCTCGAGCTGCGGCACCGTCAGGCTGGCGTAGCGCTGCGCCACCGGCGGGGTGGTGCTGGCCTTGAGCTTGATCAACTCGCGCTGGCTGTCGCGGATCTCCTGGGGGGCGCCGGCCAGCTGCTGCTTGAGGGCTTCGAGCTTCTTTTCGCTGTCGTCGCGGGCGTTGAGCAGCGCCAGGGTCTGCTCCAGCACCTGCTGCACGGCTTTCTGCTCGGTTTCCGGCAGCTTGCGCTCGGCGATCTTGCTCAGGCTGCTCTGGATGCCCGGGGTGGTCGGTACTTCCACCGCGCCGGCGGCGAACGAGAGGGTCAGGCACAGCCCCAGCAGGGCTGCGCGGCAATGGTCACGCAGGGACATAGGCAGAGTTCTTGTGTTACGCGGCAAATCGGAGTTTAGAGGAACAGCCCGGGTCCGGGGCGGGTACCTTCGGGGAATCTGACGCCCACTTTCTGGATCTTGTTCCCGTCCATGACCGCGACGGTCCAGATCGTGCCGTGCCATTCGATCTGGTCGCCTACTACTGGCGCGCCTCCGACCTTCTGTCGGATGAACTGCGCCAGCGGCATGTTCGCGTCCAGGCCATCGAGTTTCAGGCCATACAGCGCGGCCACCGCGCCCAGTTCGGCGTCGCCTTCGAGGACGAAGTCGCCGAAGAAACGCAGGTCCAGGCCACGCTGTGGCGCCTGGCTGAACAGCTTGCCCAGCGCCGGCAGGTTATGTTCGTGGCCGATCACGCAGAGCATGTCGCCGACTTCCAGCACGGTGCTGCCCGATGGGTGCAGCAGTTGCTCGCCGCGAAACAAGGCGGCGATGCGCGTGCCCTCGGGCATCTTCAGCTCGCGCAGGGCGGCGCCGATACACCATTTCTCGGCGCCCAGGCGGTAGACGAACAGCTCCCACTCGCTGGTGACGTGCACTTCGAGTGCGGAGCGGGAAATCGGCGCCGGGTCCGGCGGTACCGTGACCTTCAGCAGCTTGGCCATCCACGGCAGGCTGGTGCCTTGCACCAGCAGTGACACCAGTACGATGAAGAAGGCCAGGTTGAAGAACAGCTGGGCCTGGGGCAGCCCCGCCATCAGCGGGAACACCGCCAGGATGATCGGTACCGCGCCACGCAGGCCGACCCAGCTGATAAAGCCTTTCTCGCGACCATGGAAGGCCTTGAACGGCAGCAGGGCGGCCACCACCGACAGCGGGCGGGCCACCAGGATCATCCACAGCGCCAGGCCCAGGGCCGGCAGGGCGATGGGCAGCAGGTCGTGGGGCGTGACCAGCAGGCCGAGCACCAGGAACATGCCGATCTGCGCCAGCCAGGCCATGCCGTCGAGCATGTGCAGGATGCCGTGGCGGCTGCGGATCGGCCGGTTGCCCAGCACCAGGCCGCACAGGTACACGGCCAGGAAGCCGCTGCCGTGCAGGGCGTTGGTCAGGGAGAACACCGCCAGTCCGCCGGCTACCACCAGGATCGGGTACAGGCCGCTGGCCAGGTTGATGCGATTGACCAGTTGCAGCATCAGCCAGCCGCCGCCCAGGCCCATCAGCCCGCCGATGCCGAACTCGCGCAGCAGGTGGGTGAGCAGGCTCCAGTGCAGGCCGGTCTGGCCGCTGGCGATCATGTCGATCAGGGTGACGGTGAGGAACACCGCCATCGGGTCGTTGCTGCCCGACTCGATCTCCAGGGTGGCGGTGACCCGCTCGTTCAGGCCCTTGCCGCCGAGCAGCGAGAACACCGCCGCGGCATCGGTGGAGCCGACGATGGCGCCGATCAACAGGCCCTGGATCAGGTTCAGGTTGAACAGCCAGGCGGCGACCATGCCGGTCAGGCCGGTGGTGATCAGCACGCCGACCGTGGCCAACGACAGGGCCGGCCACAGCGCCACGCGGAAGCTCGCCACCCGGGTGCGCAGGCCGCCGTCGAGCAGGATCACGGCGAGTGCCAGGTTGCCCACCAGGTAGGCGGTCGGGTAGTTGTTGAAGATGATGCCGCCACCATCGACCCCGGCAACCATGCCGACCGCGAGGATGATGACGAGAATGGGGATGCCCAGGCGCGATGACAGCGAACTGACCAGGATGCTTGCGCCCACCAGTAAAGCGCCGATCAGGAACAGGCTGTTGATGGTGCTCGCATCCAAAGGTGGTACTCCGGGATATCGCGGGGGGAAGGGACCTGGAAGCATGAACTAGCAGGTCGCGTGCCAATCGATTCTAACCTGATGAATTGGCAGGCTGTAAAGCGTTTCTGCAGATGTAGAAAAGGCACCTCGAGAGGTGCCTTTCTTGTGTTGCCGCAGCAGGCTTACGCTTGCTTCACTTCACGCATCGGCTTGCCCTTCACCGGTGCATCGCCCGCCACGTAGTACTTGGCGGTGCTGCGCGGCAGCGGCTTGCGGCCACGGATCTTGTCCGAGATCTTCTCGGCGATCATGATCGTGGTGGCGTTGAGGTTGCCGGTGATGATCAGCGGCATGATCGAGGCGTCGACCACGCGCAGGCCCTGCATGCCATGCACGCGACCTTCGCCGTCGACCACTGCCATGTCGTCGGTGCCCATCTTGCACGAGCAGGACGGGTGGAAGGCGGTTTCGGCGTGCTCGCGGATGAACTTGTCCAGCTCTTCATCGGTCTGCACGTGGGCGCCTGGGCTGATCTCGCGACCGCGGTACGGGTCCAGCGCCGGCTGGGCCATGATTTCGCGGGTCAGGCGAATACCGTCGCGGAATTCCTGCCAGTCCTGCTCGGTGGACATGTAGTTGAACAGGATGCTTGGGTGCTGGCGCGGGTCTTTCGACTTGGCCTGGATGCGACCACGGGCCGGCGAGCGCATGGAACCCATGTGCGCCTGGAAGCCGTGTTCTTTCACACCGTTCGAGCCGTTGTAGTTAATCGCTACCGGCAGGAAGTGGTACTGGATGTTCGGCCACTTGAATTCAGGACGGGTGCGGATGAAGCCACCGGCCTCGAACTGGTTGCTGGCGCCGATGCCGGTGCCGTTGAACAGCCACTCGGCACCGATGGCTGGCTGGTTCCACCACAGCAGCGACGGATACAGCGACACCGGCTGGGTGCAGGCGTACTGCAGGTACAGTTCGAGGTGGTCCTGCAGGTTCTCGCCGACGCCTGGCAGGTCGTGGACCACCGGGATGTCGAGGCTTTCCAGCAGTGCGCGCGGGCCGACGCCGGAGCGCTGCAGCAGCTGCGGCGAAGCGATGGCACCGGAGCTGACGATGACTTCCTTGCGCGCGCGGGCTTCGACGCGCTCTTCGCTGTCACCGACCAGGTAGGTCACGCCGACGGCGCGCTTGCCGTCGAACAACACGCGGTCAGTCAGGGCGTGGGTGACGATGGTCAGGTTCGGGCGTTTCTTGGCCTGGTCCAGGTAGCCGCGGGCGGTGCTGGAGCGACGGCCGTTCTTGGTCACCGAACGGTCCATCGGGCCGAAGCCTTCCTGCTGGTAGCCGTTGAGGTCTTCGGTGCGCGGGTAACCGGCCTGCACGCCGGCTTCGACCATGGCGTGGAACAGCGGGTTGTTGCCGGCTTTTGGCGTGGCCACGCTGACCGGGCCGTCGCCACCGTGGTAGTCGTTCGGGCCGATGTCGCGGGTTTCCGCTTTACGGAAGTACGGCAGGCAGTCCAGGTAGGTCCAGTCTTCCAGGCCCGGCAGTTCCGCCCAGCCGTCGAAGTCCATGGCGTTGCCGCGGATGTAGCACATGCCGTTGATCAGCGAGGAGCCACCCAGGCCCTTGCCGCGGCCACACTCCATGCGGCGACCGTCCATGAACGGCTCCGGATCGGTCTCGTAGGCCCAGTTGTAGCGGCGACCCTGCAGTGGGAAGGCCAGGGCGGCCGGCATCTGGGTGCGGAAGTCGAAGCGGTAGTCGGGGCCACCGGCTTCCAGCAGCAGCACGGTGACGCTGGCGTCTTCGGTCAGGCGGGTGGCCAGGGTGTTACCGGCCGAGCCGGCACCGACGATGATGTAATCGAATTCTTGGGACATGAAAAGTACCCTCGTTGGCGGTGGTCAGGGAGCGCAAGCGCCCGTGCGCGAAGGCACGGGCGTGGCTAAACGGGGTTTAGAAAACCGAGTTGTAGCCGCCCAGCTCGACCTGGACCGACTTGATGCGAGTGTATTGAGCCAGCGAGCTGACACCGTTCTCACGGCCGACGCCCGACTGCTTGTAACCGCCAACCGGCATTTCCGCCGGCGACTCGCCCCAGGCGTTGATCCAGCAGATGCCGGCCTCGAGCTTGTGGATGATGCGGTGGGCGCGGCTGATGTCGTTGGTGCAGACGCCGGCGGCCAGGCCGTATTCGGTGTCGTTGGCGCGACGGATGACTTCTTCCTCGGTCTCGTAGCTGAGGATGCTCATCACCGGGCCGAAGATCTCTTCCTTGACGATGGTCATGTCGTCGGTGCAGTCGGTGAACACGGTCGGGGCCACGAACGCGCCCTTGGCGAAGTCGCCGTCCAGCAGACGCTCACCGCCGCACAGTACGCGGGCGCCTTCTTCTTTACCCTTGGCGATGTACGACAGCACGCTTTCCATGTGCTGGAAGCTGACCAGCGGGCCGAAGTTGGTGTTCTCGTCTTCCGGGTTGCCGGCACGGATGCGGGCGACGCGCTCGGCGATCTTGGCTTCGAAGGCGGCTTTCATCGAGGCTGGGATGAACACGCGGGTGCCGTTGGTGCAGACCTGACCGGAGCTGTAGAAGTTGGCCATCATGGCGATGTCGGCGGCCTTGTCCAGGTCGGCGTCGTCGCAGATGATCAGTGGCGACTTGCCGCCCAGTTCCATGGTCACTTCCTTCAGCGACGAGCTGGAGGCGCTGGCCATGACTTTCTTGCCGGTGGTGGTGCCGCCGGTGAAGGAGACTTTCTCGATGCGCGGGTGCTCGGTCAGCCAGGTGCCGACTTCGCGGCCGCTGCCGGTCAGGACGTTGAACACGCCGTTCGGCAGGCCGGCTTCGGTGAAGATCTCGGCCAGTTTCAGGGTGGTCAGCGAGGTGACTTCCGACGGCTTGAAGATCATCGCGTTGCCGGCGGCCAGGGCCGGGGCGGATTTCCACAGGGCGATCTGGATCGGGTAGTTCCAGGCGCCGATACCGACGGTCACGCCCAGCGGCTCGCGGCGGGTGTAGACGAAGGACGATTCGCGCAGCGGGATCTGCTCGCCTTCGATGGCCGGTACCAGGCCTGCGTAGTACTCCAGTACGTCGGCGCCGGTGACGATGTCGACGTAGCGGGTTTCGGAGTACGACTTGCCGGTGTCCAGGGTTTCCAGCATGGCCAGCTCGTCGTTGCGCTCGCGCAGGATGTCGACGGCGCGGCGCAGGATGCGCGAACGCTGCATGGCGGTCATCGCGGCCCAGATTTTCTGGCCGCGCTCGGCGCTTTCGACGGCTTTTTCGACGTCGGCTTGGGTCGCGCGCTGCACATGGGCGAGGACTTCGCCGGTGGCCGGGTTGATGGCTTCGAAGGTGGCGTCGCTGCCAGCGTCGACGTAAGCGCCATCAATGTAGAGTTTTTGCGTTCCGAAACGGGCCATAGTGTCCTCGCAAGTGCAGTGTGTGGTTGGCTGCCGCGTCACGCTCCTGCCGGTTGGCTGGTCGCTGCGCGCGGCTGTTCAGAGGCCTGGTCGGTTGTGCCCAGGGACTGCTGTTTCGCCAGTTGTAGATCCATGTATTCGTAAGCGATGCGTATCGCCTGGTCGGTGTCGAATGCATCCCCCGACAGGGCGCCACGCAACCACAGGCCGTCGATCAGGGCCGCCAGCCCGCGGGCAGCCTTGCGCGCATGGTAGAGCGGCAGGACGCGGCGGAACTGGCAGCACAGGTTGGAATACAGACGGTGATCGTTGATCCGCTGCAACCTGTGCAAAGACGGCTGGTGCATGCTGGAGGCCCAGAAGGCCAGCCAGGTTTTCATTGCCGGGCCATTCACCTGGCTCGCATCGAAGTTGCCTTCGATGATCACCTTCAGGTGGGCACGCGGGCTGTCGTCCGTGAGTGCCTGACGACGCGCGATCACACCCTCGTTGAGCATGTTCATGATGTGGCGCATCGTCGCTGCGATCAGGCCGTTCTTGTCCTGAAAGTAGTGACTGATGATGCCGTTCGACACGCCGGCCAAACGGGCAATCAGCGCAATGCTGGCATCGCCCAGTCCGACCTGATCGACCGCCTGTAACGTGGCTTCGATCAACTGCTGGCGGCGGATGGGTTGCATACCGACCTTGGGCATCTTGCTATCTCCTCAGGCCTGCGGGCAGACGACGAGCGGCTGCCTCGGCGAAGGCCAGTCTATTTTGTTTTGATTGAACGTTCAATCAATAAAGAATAAGCTCTGCGACAATTTGTGCCATTGACAGTTTTTCAGGCCGTCAAAGGGACACGAATCGACACCCCAGGAAATCGTGTAACCCCCGGAATACAAGGCGTTGACGGGCATGAGTGATGCAAAGGACAGATTCTGCCGAGCGGTCATGGACTGCGCGGTAGGCCCTTGGAGCGGGCCAGGTGGTCTGTGGCGAATGCGCGCACCTTCTGCTGAGTGCGTGGTAAGGCGACAGACGGCCGGTCTGTATTTTTTGCAGCGTTTCGATTCGGGATCACGGTTTCCAGGTGCCTTTTATAACACCTTGCGCAGTAGGGCTATTGCACCAATTGCGCGGGAAATAACTGTTTAGCCTCCACTGCCGCACTGCCCGGAGCATTCGTGCAATGAGTTCTGCCTCCCTGACAAAGCCTCCCGCCGAGCGGGTACGGGTCAACCGCGTGGTGTTCTACACCTCGGCGCTGATGATCCTCGTTCTGACTGCCCTGCTGATCGCTGTCCCCGAAGCCGCCGGCCAGGCGCTGGGCGTCGCCCAGAAATGGCTGACCCGTACCTTCGGCTGGTACTACATGCTGGTGATCTGCGGTTACCTGCTGTTCGTCGTCTACCTGGCCTTCTCCGATTTCGGCAAGCTCAAGCTTGGCGGCAAGGACGACACTCCCGACTTCAGCTACGGCGCCTGGGCCGGCATGCTGTTCTCCTCGGGCATCGGTATCTCGCTGCTGTACTTCGGCGCCTCCGAGCCGCTGGACCACTACTTCAACCCACCGGAAGGCACTCCAGCCAGCCTCGAGGCCGCGCGCCAGGGCCTGCAGCTGACTTTCCTGCACTGGGGCCTGCACGGCTGGGCAATCTACGCCCTGGTGGGGCTTGCCGTGGGTTACTTCGCCTACCGTCACAACCAGCCGCTGGCACTGCGCTCGGCGCTTTATCCGCTGGTCGGTGAGCGTTGGGTCAAGGGTGGCGCCGGCCATGCCGTGGACATCTTCGGCATGTTCGTCACCCTGCTGGGCCTGGTGACCAACCTGGGCATCGGCTCGATGCAGGTGGCCTCTGGCCTGGAATACCTGTTCGGCATGGACCACAGCAAAACCAACCTGCTGGTGGTGATCCTGGTCATGGCGGGCGTTGCCACCGTGGCCGCGGTGTCGGGTGTGGAGAACGGCATCCGCCGCCTGTCCAACCTGAACATCCTGCTGTTCAGCGGCCTGCTGATCTTCGTGCTGCTGGCCGGCAACACCCTGCACCTGCTCAATGGTTTCGTGCAGAACATCGGCGACTACCTCAACGGTGTCGTGCTGAAGACCTTCGACCTGTATGTCTATGAAGGCGACAACGACAAGTCCGAGCGCTGGCTGGGCCTGTGGACCGTGTTCTACTGGGCCTGGTGGATCTCCTGGGGCCCGTTCGTCGGCATGTTCATTGCCCGTATCTCCAAGGGCCGTACCGTGCGCCAGCTGGTCAGCGGCGTGCTGCTGATCCCGCTGGGCTTCACCCTGGCCTGGCTGTCGATCTTCGGTAACACCGCATTGGACCTGGTGATCAACCAGGGTGCGGTGGAGCTGGGCAAGACGGCGCTCGAACAGCCGTCGATGTCGATCTACCAGCTGCTGGAGTTCTTCCCGGCCGCCAAGATTGTCATCGGTGTAGCCGTGTTCGTCGGCTTCGTGCTGTTCCTGACTCCCGCCGACTCCGGCGCGGTGATGATGGCCAACCTGTCGTGCAAAGGCGGCAAGGTCGACGAGGACGCCCCGCACTGGATGGTGGTGTTCTGGTCGGTGGTCATCACCCTGGTCACCATCGGTCTGCTGTTCGCCGGTAACTTCGAGGCCATGCAGACCATGGTGGTACTGGCCGGCCTGCCGTTCTCGGTGGTCCTGGTGCTGTTCATGTTCGGCCTGCTGAAGGCCATGAAGCAGGATGTCGCGGTCGAGAGCGAGCGCGCCGAGCTGGCTGCCCGCGGCCGTCGCGGCTTCAGCGAGCGCCTGAGCCAGCTGGACCTGCAGCCGACCCAGGCCGTGGTCCAGCGTTTCATGGACAAGCAGGTCAGCCCGGCGCTGAAAGAGGCCGCCGAGCAGCTTCGCACCCTGGGCTTCGAGGTCGAGACCCGTGTTGGCCAGTCACGCAACATGATGGGCCTGCGGGTGATGATGGAAGAGGGCAACCCCTTCGTCTACGAAGCCAGCCTGGACGGTTACATGGCCGCGCCGAGCGAGGCGCCGGTCGAGGGCGAGCCGGAAGTGCGCCAGCGCTTCTACCGTGCCGAGGTGTACCTGCACGATGGCAGCCAGGAGTACGACCTGATGGGCTTCACCCGCGAGCAGATCGTGCGTGACGTGCTGGATCAGTTCGAGAGCCATCGCCAGTTGCTGGGGCGTGTGTACAGCTAATCCGGACCGCGCATGAATGAGGGACCCGGTCGAAAGACCGGGGGCCCTCGTCGTTTCAGTCGTCGAGCGCGTTCAGGATGTCGCTGCGAGGTGTTGATTTCCTGTCGTCCACATCAACGGCAACGCCGCACAACTTGAGGGGCAGTTGTGATTTCAGAATGATGTGGCTGTCGAGCATCAGTGGTCGATAACGCATTGGTACATTGCAGTCCAATTTGTCGATTGGGCCGAACTTGATCAGGTAGCGTTTGAGATGGGGTTGGTCGTGCTGCCATTGGATCCTGACATGTCCGTCAGTCGTGCGTTCGCTTGAGTAACTCACCTGCGACACCTGCGCCGGAAGCACTTCGATCGGCAGGCTCAAGGCGTTGTTCATCAATGCGTGTGAAGGTCTTTGCTGTTGCGACCCGACGCCAATCACGCATAGGAAGTACCTACCTGGTGCGGTGCCGATCGGGTCATCGATCCGATTGGTTCCTGAAAGGACTGCACCACTATAATCCACAGGATCTTCACAGGCCCGCGCATCCTGCGTCGGCTTGTAGCGGTAGTAGCGAGTGTCGATGGTGAAGCCCACGCCCCATGTGGGGGGCTGCGTAGTCCCGTCATCGTTCGTCGCCAGCCTGCGCCAACGGCTTATGGGCTTTTCCTGCTTGAATTCGAACCCGGGCAGCAGGTCGCAGTTTTGCTGTTCCAGATCGACCTCTCCTGCGCGAAAGCATGCCTTTACTCGCTCCACCGGCATGGCGAAATTGACGGGTCCCCTACCCAGCTGACCGTCCCGATGGCCAGCGCAGGGGTTGTTCAGGCTGCACGGTAGGCTGTCTGATCTATTCTTGCGGCCACTGTTCACTACGCTGACAACCTGGCCATTGCTGCTGTCGATCACTGGGCTGCCCGAGGCACCCTCGCGCATGCCTGGGCAGTCATTGCTCCGGGCATTGCGCCATACCCAGGGATACTCGATGACAACCTCGGCAGCATGTTCCGTGCAGCTGCTCAGGCGTAGCCCTTGGTCGGGACGACTGGGTTCGCCGATCACCTGCACGTGGCTGCCTGTTGCCGGGCTTGGGCCGAGAAGTAGCGGCTGGATGCCCTCGGCCATGACCTGCTGCAGGCGGGCGTCGAGTTCGATCAGGGCCAGGTCACTACCCTGCATGCTGCTCCAGACAATGCGCTTGAATGGAAAGGTCTTGCGCTTTGCAGCGGTGTCCACGAAGTAGTTGAAGCTGATCGAACCTTCTAGTGCCTTGTCCTGGACGATAGTGCCGTTACGTTGGTCGACACAGTGTCCGCTGGTGATGACATATGCCGGACCGCTCGATGGCGTCGAAGGATCACGGCTGTCGACAAGCGTACCGATGCACTGCTTGCTATCGGGAAAGGACAGCCGCCCGATTCCGCTCCAGCGCGCATTCTCGCCTTGGGCATTATTGAGCGTCTTGGGTGTGGACAATGGGGTAACGGGCTGGCTGGCGAGCGCCTGGAGGGAAAGACCGGCCATGAGCACGGCAGGCCAATGGAGGGGGAGTATGGGCATTGAAGATTCTCCTTGTCGAAATGCCGGCTCTAATCTGGCCGGTCGTGAACAGGAGAAAGCGGTACTTAAGTTAGCCTGGCTCGGACTGCCTGTCGTTCCAGTTGCCCAGGAAGTTGCGCGCATGCTTGCCAGCACAAGCACGGCCAGGACTTGACGGTTTCAGCGATTACTGTAGCGGCCCTGCCGCCCATGGGCGGGCATGGCCTGGTTGCCACGTTCGCCGATCATCTGGTGCAAACCGATAAGCTCTATGCCCTGTCGCCTCAGCTGGGGTATTTCCCTTTGCAGTACCTCCAGGGTCTGCGGGTAGGGATGGCCGATCAGTACCGCCGAGCCCTGTCGGCGGGCCAGGGCGATACCTTGCTGCAACTGCTTGCTGATCGACTCGACGGTGCGCACGTCATCGAGGAATACATCCCGGGAGACATGGGCCAGGCCGGCAGTCTGCGCTTCGGCCGCAGCCACGGTGGCGGCGCTGGTACGGCTATCGACGAAGAACAGGTGGCGACGCTGCAGTTCCTCCATCAGCCAATGCATCGGCTCGCGCTGGGCGGTCATGCGGCTGCCCATATGGTTGTTGATACCCGTGACGTAAGGCACCTTGGCCAAGGCGGCGTCCAGTCGTCTGCCCAGCTCGTCGATTGGCGTGCCGGGGTGCCAGGCGTAGGGCCCGGTGGCCGGGTCCATGGGCATGTGCAGGATCACCGTCTTGCCAGCCTTGTGGGCCTGGCGAGCGAAGTCGGTGGCGTGCGGGGTGTCGGGCATGATCGCCATGGTCACCGGGCCGGGCAGGGCGAGGGTACGGCTGTCGCGTTCGCTGCTCTGGCCCAGGTCGTCGATGATGATGCTCATGTAGGCCTTGCCCGGCGCCGCCTGGGCGGTACCGAGCATGAGGCAGAACAGCGTAGACAGCAGCAAACGCATGGGAAGCGGTCAGTCGCCCTTGGTGATGTTCAGGCCCTTGAGCAGGCTCAGTGCCTGGCTCAGCTGGAAGTCGTTGTCCTGCGGGCGATCCTTGCGCTTGCTGCTGCCGCTCGGGCGGTCGGCGCCGCCGTTGCCGTTGCCCAGGTGGCCCTGCAGGTCGGCTTCCTTGAAGTTGTCGTTGTCGGCCTCGGCGGTGAGCTTGGCCGGACGCACCTCGATGTCCGGGACGATGCCCTGGGCCTGGATCGAGCGGCCGTTGGGGGTGAAGTACAGCGCGGTGGTGAGTTTGAGCGCACGGTCGTTGGCCAGCGGCAGCACGGTCTGCACCGAGCCCTTGCCGAAGCTGTCGGTGCCCATCAGCACGGCGCGTTTCTGGTCCTGCAGGGCACCGGCGACGATTTCCGAGGCCGAGGCGCTGCCGCCGTTGATCAGCACCACCAGCGGCACGCCTTCGCTGGCGTCGGCCGGGTCGGCGGAGTAGCGCAGCTCGGAGTTGGCGATGCGGCCCTTGGTGTAGACGATCAGGCCCTTGGTGAGGAAGTGGTCGGCCACTTCCACCGCCGACTGCAGCACGCCGCCGGGGTTGTTGCGCAGGTCGAGGACCACGCCGCGCAGCTTCTTGCCGTTGTCCTTGCGCAGCTTGGCCAGGGCCTTGCCCACCTCGTCGCCGGTCTTGACCTGGAACTGGGTGATGCGGATGTAGCCGTAGTCGTTCTCCAGCAGCTGGCTCTTGACGCTCTTGACCTGGATCACCGCGCGGGCCAGCGTCACGTCGAATGGCGTGCCACCGTCGCGCACCAGGGTCAGGGTAATCTTCTCGCCGATCTTGCCGCGCATCTTGTCCACGGCCTCGGTCATGGTCTGGCCGCGGGTCGGCGCGCCGTTGATCTTGACGATCAGGTCACCGGCCTCGATGCCGGCGCGGGATGCCGGGGTGTCGTCGATGGGCGAGACCACCTTGACGAAGCCGTCTTCCATGCCCACTTCGATGCCCAGGCCGCCGAACTCGCCGCTGGTGCTTTCCTGCAGCTCCTGGAAGTCCTCGGGGCCAAGGTAGGCCGAGTGCGGGTCGAGGTTGCTGAGCATGCCCTTGATGGCGTTCTCCAACAGGGTCTTGTCGTCGACAGGCTCCACATAGGCGGCCTTGATGCGATCCATGACCTCGGCGAAGGTGCGCAGTTCTTCCAGCGGCAGGGGCGCCTTGGCGGTCACCTCGGTGGCCGGCACCGCAGCCGGCTTGGCCGCTGGCTTGGCCGGCTCGGCAGCAACGGCCAGGGGCGCGCCGATGACCAGGGCGATGGTCAGGGCCAGCTGGGTGAGGCGAGGCGAGTGCAGCATGTCGAACGAACTCCTGATCCTGTTGGTGCTCCCGTCGGGAGCATCGGCGCCGCCGTTTCGTGGGCGGCGCCGTAAAAGTAGCATTATCTAGCCTCGGCACCATTGCGCGGGGTCGGTTGGCCGGCCCTGCTGGCGAATCGCGAAGTACAGGCCCGCGTTGTCCTGGCCACCGCTGTCGCCGACGGTGGAGATGGCATCGCCGGCCTTGACGATGTCGCCGGCGCTCTTGAGCAGGCTCTGGTTGTGGCCGTACAGGCTCAGGTAGCCATTGCCATGGTCGAGAATGACCAGAAGTCCAGCGCCGCGCAACCAGTCGGCGAACACCACGCGCCCGCCGTGCACGGCACGCACCTGGGTGCCGGCGCTGGCGCCGATCATCACCCCGTCCCACTTGGCCCGGGCGTCGCCGCCGCGGGTATCGCCGAAGCGTGCCAGCAATCGACCATTGACCGGCCATGGAAGTTTGCCCCGAGCCGCAGAAAAAGCGCCGCCGTAGCTGGCGCCATCGCTGGAAACCACCGGGCCGAGGGTGGTGCGGGCCTTTTTCGGGGCTTCTTCGGGCTCCTGGGTACGGGCCGCGGCCAGGGCCTGCTCCTTGCGGCGTTTCTCTTCTTCCTGTCTGGCCAGCAGGGCGCGCTGGCGCGCTTCTTCGGCCTCGCGGGCCTGGCGGGCCAGGGTTTGCTCGATGGTCTTGAGCACCTTGCCCAGGTCGGCCTGGTCCTGCTCGCGGCTCTGCAGCTTCTGGTCGCGCTCTTTCATGTCGCTGTTGAGCTTGGCCAGCACCTGCTGGCGCTTGTCGCGCTCGGCCACCAGCGCCTGACGGCGACCGTCGAGGTCGGCGCGTTGGGTCAGCAGCTGTTCCTGCTGGCGGGCGATGTCCTGCTCGACATTGGCCAACTGGCGCAGGGTCTCGTTGAAGGCGCGCAACTGCTCCATGCGTGCCTTGCTCAGGTAATCGTAATAGGTGAGGGTGCGGGCGAACTTCTCGGGGTTCTGCTGGTTCAGCAGCAGCTTGAGGTATTCCTCGCGGCCATTGTTCTGATAAGCGGAACGGGCCTGGATGGCAATCAGGCGTTGTTGTTCAACGCGGGCGCTCTGGAGTTTTTTTTTCTCGTGATCAAGGCGCTCCAGCTCGCCCTCGGTCTTTTTTAGTTCTTGCTGCAGTGCCTCCACCTGTTTCTCGAGGTTGCCGATGTCGGTCTCGGTGGACTTGAGGTCTTTCTGTACGCCGGCTTTCTCCTCCTGGAGCTTGCCCAGCATCTTCTTCAGCTCGGCGATGTCCTGGCGGGTGGCGTCCAGCTGCTGCTGGGTCTGCGCGCGCTCGTCGGCGAAGGCCGGGGTGAGCAGGCATGACAGGGCTAGTAAGAAGAGGGCGCGGAGCATGGGGTTTGGCGTACCGGGGATGGAGACTGGCCTAGTATGCCCTTGCGGGCCTGCAAAAAAAACGCCCCGCGGCTTGGGCGGCGGGGCGTTGGTCTGGAATCAGGGTATTTCGGGGCCACAAAGCGGCCCCAATACAACCCTCAAGTATCGATCAGGATCGAGGTCCCGGTCATTTCCGCCGGTTTTTCCAGCCCCAGCAGCTTGAGCATGGTCGGCGCCACATCGGCCAGCACGCCGCCTTCGCGGACCTTGACCTGACGCTTGCCGACATAGATGAACGGCACCGGCTCGGTGGTGTGGGCGGTGTGCGCCTGGCCGGTGCATTCGTCTTCCATCTGCTCGACGTTGCCGTGATCGGCGGTGATCAGCGCTTCGCCGCCGACCTTGTCCAGCGCCTCGACGATGCGACCGACGCAACCGTCCAGTGCTTCCACGGCCTTGACCGCCGCGTCGAATACGCCCGTGTGGCCGACCATGTCGCCGTTGGCGTAGTTGACCACGATCACGTCGTAACGCTGCTGCTCAATGGCCTCGACAATACGGTCGGTGACCTCGGGGGCGCTCATTTCTGGCTGCAGGTCATAGGTGGCGACCTTTGGCGATGGGATCAGGATGCGTTCTTCGCCTTCGAACGGCTCTTCGCGCCCGCCCGAGAAGAAGAAGGTGACATGGGCGTACTTCTCGGTCTCGGCAATGCGCAGTTGGGTCTTGCCGTTCTTGGCAAGGTATTCGCCGAGTACGTTGTTCAGGCTGGCCGGGGCAAACGCCGCTGGGGCCGGAATCTTCGCCGAGTACTGGGTCAGGCCGATGTAGGCCGCCAGTTTCGGCAGGCGGGCGCGAGGGAATTCGTTGAAATCGGCCTCGACGAACACACGCGACAGCTCGCGGGCACGGTCGGCGCGGAAGTTCATGAAGATCACCGCGTCGCCGTCCTCGACCTTCACGGCTTCGCCGATACGGGTGGCCTTGACGAACTCGTCGCTCTCGTCGCGGGCATAGGCGGCTTCGAGACCGGCCAGGGCGGTGTCGGCGGTATAGTCGGCGACGCTGTCGACGATCAGGTTGTAGGCGGCGCTCACTCGGTCCCAGCGGTTGTCGCGGTCCATGGCGTAGTAGCGGCCGATCAGGCTGGCAATGCGGCCCTTGCCCAGCTTGGCGAAGGTGGCGTCGAGCAGTTCGATCGACGACTGGGCGCTGCGCGGTGGAGTGTCGCGGCCATCGAGGAAGGCGTGCAGGTAGATCTTCTCGGCGCCACGCTGCGCGGCCAGCTCGGCCATGGCGACCAGGTGGTCCTGGTGGCTGTGCACGCCGCCGTCGGAGAGCAGGCCCAGGATATGCACGGCCTTGCCGGCACCGACGGCCTTGTCCACCGCGCCGCCGAGCACGGGGTTCTCGAAGAACTCGCCGTCACGGATGGCCTTGGTCACCCGGGTGAAGTCCTGGTACACCACGCGGCCGGCGCCGAGGTTCATGTGACCGACTTCGGAGTTGCCCATCTGCCCGTCGGGCAGCCCCACGTCCATGCCGGAGCCGGAGATCAGGCCATGCGGCTGGGTGGCGCGCAGGCGGTCGTAGACCGGCGTGTTGGCAGCGAAGATGGCGTTGTATTCGGGGCTTTCGCTGTGACCGAAGCCATCCAGGATGATCAGGACCAGGGGTTTAGGCGTACTCGTCATCAATCAAACTCACGGTTGTTCAAAGATGATAAAGACACGCATTTTAGGGCAAATCCGCCAGCGGCGGCGAATATTCCTCCCCTTGCCCGACAGGCGCGGTCGGGCATGCAACATGAAGACGCGTTTGCCGCCAGCCCAGTGGGCTTTGGCGGTCATGGGGCGCTGTGTATACTGGCCGCCATTTTCAATCGCCTGGAACACCCCTGATGGTTGCTCACCTGATTCAATTCGCGACAGATCACTACATCCTGGTGGCCATTTTCGTCGTCCTGCTGGTCCTGCTGCTGATCAACGAAGTCCGCCGTGGCGGCCAGAGCCTGAGCAACGGCCAGCTGACCGCCCTGGTCAACGCCGACAAGGCCGTGGTGATCGATATCCGTACCGCCAAGGAATACTCGGCCGGGCATATCGTCGGTGCGCTGAACATTCCCCAGGACAAAGTGGCCGGCCGCATGAGCGAGCTGGAAAAACACAAAGAGAAGACCCTGATCGTCGTCGACGCGATGGGCCAGCAGTCCGGCACCCTGTGCCGCGAGCTGCTCAAGGCTGGTTACACCGCCGCCAAGCTCAGCGGTGGCGTTTCCAGCTGGAAAGCCGATAACCTGCCCCTGGTGAAGTGATATGAAGCCCGTCATCGTCTATTCCAGCGACTACTGCCCCTACTGCATGCGCGCCAAGTACCTGCTCGAGAGCAAGGGCGTGGCGTTCGAGGAGATCAAGGTCGACGGCAAGCCCCAGGTTCGCGCCGAAATGAGCCAGAAGGCCGGCCGTACCTCGGTGCCGCAGATCTGGATCGGCAGCACGCACGTCGGTGGATGCGATGACCTCTATGCCCTGGAGCGCGCGGGCAAGCTCGACGCGCTGCTGGCGGCCTGATTCGCACTGCATTCAAGAACATTAGGAAAAGGATCTGCCATGACCGAGCAACAGACCAACGGCGCCACTGACGCCAACGCCCCACAATTTTCCCTGCAGCGCATCTACGTGCGCGATCTGTCGTTCGAGGCCCCGAAAAGCCCGCAGATCTTCCGCCAGCAGTGGGAGCCGAGCGTCTCGCTGGACCTGAACACCCGTCAGAAAGCCCTGGAAGGCGACTTCCACGAAGTCGTGCTGACCCTGTCGGTGACCGTCAAGAACGGCGACGAAGTGGCCTTCATCGCCGAAGTGCAGCAGGCCGGCATCTTCCTGATTGCCAATCTGGACGCGGCCTCGATGAGCCACACCCTCGGTGCGTTCTGCCCGAACATCCTGTTCCCGTACGCCCGCGAGACCCTGGACAGCCTGGTGACCCGTGGCTCGTTCCCGGCGCTGATGCTGTCGCCGGTCAACTTCGACGCCCTGTACGCGCAAGAAATGCAGCGCATGCAGGAAGCCGGTGAAGTGCCGACCGTGCAGTAATCGCTGTAACAAGAAAGGGCGACTTCGGTCGCCCTTTTTTGTTCGTCTTTTAGCAAGGCTTAGCTTCGTGGGAGCGGCGGTGCGCCGATGCGACTTGCCCCGCGATAGGCCCTTTCAGGCAAACCCCTGCTGCCGCCACGCCTCGTACACCGTCACCGCCACGGTATTGGACAGGTTCAGGCTCCGGCACCCCGGCCGCATCGGCAGGCGCAGGCGCTGCTCGGGGGCCAGGCTGTCCAGTACCTCGGCCGGCAGGCCACGGCTTTCAGGCCCGAACAGGAACGCATCGCCAGGCTGGTACTCGACCTCATGGAACGGGTGCGAACCCTTGGTGGTGAAGGCGAACAGCCGCGGCTGATTCAGGCTTTCCAGGCATTCGGCCAGGCTTTGGTGACGCTTGAGCGTGGCATACTCGTGGTAGTCCAGCCCTGCCCGGCGCAGGCGCTTGTCGTCCAGTTCGAAGCCGATTGGCTCGATCAGGTGCAGGTCGCAGCCGCTGTTGGCGCACAGGCGGATGATGTTGCCGGTATTCGGCGGAATTTCTGGTTGAAAAAGGATGACGTGAAACATGCACGGCTCCAGGCATGAAGATGACGGGCATTCTACCCCCGAACCCGACCTGCGTTCGAAGGCCTTCCCGCGGGTGATCCTGTCGCTGGCGATTGTCGGGCTGATGGTCGGCATGATGATCGGGCGCCTGACCACCCCGGAGGAACGGATGCTCGAGCAGGTGCAGGTGGTGCAGGATGGCCTGGACCTGTGGTTCAACGAAGAGCCTAAATTGCATGGCGAGAACGTCCAGGGCACCGTGGCCATCGTGTTCGAGGCCCAGGGCAAGACCCAGCGTGGCCAACTGAGCCTGCAAGGCAAGCCTGTGGGTTGGCGCTTGCAGAAGAGCGAGGAGGGGCTGGTATTGACCGTGGTGGCCGCCCGCCCCCTGCGCGGTGAATGGAGCGCGACAGAGGACGCGGGGCGCTGGCGGGTGCAGGTGAGGCTGCACGAATAAAAGAGGGGATTTCCCGGCCTGCCTGTACCGAGGTCCCCAAAACTGAAGGTGCTGGTTACTTAGCAGGGAGCGTGCCAGGTCTAGTACGCCCGGGAATGCGGTGTTTTGGCCATTTTTCTAGGGTTTTTGAGGGCAAATTTGCCTTATGGCGGTGCATTAGGCACTGCATCGGTGCAGGGGCAAGCGATTACTTGTATTTGTCAGGTGCTGGGGGCGAATGTTTTCCAAGGCCTGCGCATGACCAGCCAGGTGCACCTGGCATTTCTGCTAGGTTCATAGTCCGCACCGCTTTGGTATGTTTCATACCGACTCTCAAAGGTGGGGTGGCGCAATGGCTACGCAAATGCTGCTGGCGACCGACTGGTCAAGAAGCGCTTTACAGTCTCTGGTATCCGATCAACGGAAAACTACCTGCTATACACCCTACGGTTGGCGCCCAGGGCGTGATGAAAATACCAAGACGGGGTTTACTGGTCAGATATGTGAGCCAGAGCTGAGTTGGTATCTGTTGGGTAATGGTCATCGTGGATACAACCCGGCGCTGATGCGATTTTCCTCCCCTGACCATTTGAGTCCATTTGGCAAAGGTGGGGTTAATGCGTACATGTATTGCCATGGTGATCCGGTTAACTATATTGATCCCAAAGGTAGCTATCTGGAAGCGATTAAGTTAATGGCTGGGACGATCTTTGGTCCGAAGGTAGTTGATCATGGCATGGCGTTGGTCAACATGGGTAATTACACTTGGAATAGGCGGCAAGCAATTAAAGCTGGTGTGGATGAAGCAAGGCTTCCAATGCCCACCTCAAAAAGGGACGCCGTTGCCGCTGGGGCGGGGGTGGTGCTGGGCTTAGTTGGTCTTGGAATTGCGCAGAAAAATATTGCGAAGGTCGCGAGTGGCTCTGGAGGGGGAGTTACCGATATCGCTAGCCTCAATGTGAACGGGGAGCATCTGGATCCAGGTCTGACTGAGTACGCTGGATTTGAAGAGGTAGCTGAAATGACGCTTCTTTTCTCCAATGCGGCGATAAATGAGGTGGCAGGAGGGTTAAGATACAATTATTCGGACCGAATCAAACAGGTGGCCTGGGAGGTTGATAAGCTTAATCAACAAGTCAGGGTTCCTATGGTGGAAGCTGTAGTTACTCCCGCTAATTAAATAAATGTTTACTCATGAGTGGCAGGTGAGATATTGGTGAAGCGCTGCTTAAGATCCGGATGAGCGCTACAGTTTAGCAAGGCATTCATGAGGGCCAAGCCTGGCCCTCATTTCTCAATGCATAGTCCTCATCTATCCATCAATACTTCGTATGATCAGTGCTCTTCCCCCTCATCCTCATCCCCGCCATCCACCTTCATCCCCAACTCCTTGATCTTGCGCGTCAAGGTATTACGCCCCCACCCCAGCAACAACGCCGCATCACGACGACGCCCGGCCGTATGCTTGAGCGCGGTCTCGATCATGATCCGCTCGAAACTGGGCACGGCGCTGTCGAGCAGGCTCGACTGGCCACGGGCCAGGGCTTGATCAGCCCACTGGCGCAGGGCCTGCTCCCAGTTGGTCACCGGCGCGGCGTCCTGGGGCAGGTTGAGCAGCTCCGGCGGCAGGTCGCCGACCAGCACTTCGCGGCTGGAGGCCATCACGGTGATCCAGCGGCAGGTGTTCTCCAACTGGCGTACGTTGCCCGGCCACGGCAGGTTGCGGATGAACTCCTCGGTCTCCGGCTTGAGCAGCTTGGGTTCCACCGCCAGCTCCTGGGCGGCGCGGCCGAGGAAGTGGCGGGCCAGGGCCGGGATGTCCTCGCGTCGATCCGCCAGGCGCGGGATATGGATACGGATCACGTTGAGGCGGTGGAACAGGTCTTCACGGAACTTGCCTGCCTGCACCAGCGACTCGAGGTTCTGGTGGGTGGCGGCGATGATGCGCACATCCACCTTTACCGGCACATGGCCGCCGACCCGGTAGAACTCGCCATCGGCCAGCACCCGCAGCAGGCGGGTCTGGGTGTCGGCGGGCATGTCGCCGATCTCGTCGAGGAACAGCGTGCCGCCGTCGGCCTGCTCGAAACGCCCACGACGCAGGTTGGCGGCGCCGGTAAAGGCGCCTTTTTCATGGCCGAACAGTTCGGACTCCATCAGGTCCTTGGGGATCGCCGCCATGTTCAGGGCGATGAACGGCGACGCCGCTCGCGGGCTGTGGCGGTGCAGGGCGTGGGCCACCAGCTCCTTGCCCGTGCCGGACTCACCGTTGATCAGCACGGTGATGTTGGAGTGGCTGAGGCGACCGATGGCGCGGAACACCTCCTGCATCGCCGGCGCCTCGCCGATGATCTCGGGCGTGCGGGCCAGCGCCTGGGGCACTTCCAGGGCTTGCTGCTCCTGGGCATGCTGGTTGGCGCGCTTGACCAGCGACACCGCCTCGTCGACATCGAACGGCTTGGGCAGGTACTCGAAGGCGCCCCCCTGGTACGAGGCCACGGCGCTGTCCAGGTCGGAGTGGGCGGTCATGATGATCACCGGCAGCCCCGGGTGCTGCTCGCGGATCTGGGCGAGCAGGTCGAGGCCGCTGGCGCCGGGCATGCGGATGTCAGAGATGATCACGTCCGGCTGCTGGCGGGCCAGGCGGCCCATGACGCCGTCGGCGCTGTCGAAGCTCTGGGTGGTCATGCCTTCCTGCTGCAGGGCCTTTTCCAGGACCCAGCGGATGGAACGATCATCATCGACGATCCAGACGGTTTCACTTCGGCTCATGGGGCAGTGGCTCCTTGTTCCAGGGGCAGGTAGATCGAGAAGGTGGTGTGGCCGGGATGGCTCTCGCACTCGATCAGGCCCTGGTGCTGGCTGATGATGTTCTGGGTGATGGCCAGGCCCAGCCCGGTACCGTCCGGGCGGCCGCTGACCATGGGATAGAAGAGGGTGTCCTGCAGTTCCGTGGGGATGCCGGGGCCGTTGTCGACGATCTCGATCCGGGCGACCAGGCGGTGGCGCACATGGCCGATGGTGAACTGGCGCACGGCGCGGCTGCGCAAGGTGATGCGGCCCAGGCGCAGCTCGTTCTGCCCGCCGATGGCCTGCATGGCGTTGCGCACGATGTTGAGCACGGCCTGGATCATCTGCTCGCGGTCGATCAGTACGTCCGGCAGGCTAGGGTCGTAGTCGCGCACCAAGGTGATGCAGCCCTGGCTCTCGGCCTCGACCAGGCTGCACACGCGCTCGAGCACTTCGTGGATGTTGGTCATGGCCAGCGACGGCAGCTTGTTCGAGCCAAGCATGCGGTCGACCAGGTTACGCAGGCGGTCGGCTTCCTCGATGATCACGTTGGTGTAGTCGCGCAGGCTTTCTTCCGGCAGTTCACGGGCCAGCAACTGGGCCGCGCCACGGATGCCGCCGAGAGGGTTCTTGATCTCGTGGGCCAGGCCGCGCACCAGCATCTTGGTGGTCTCCTGCTTGCTCAGCTGGGCCTCTTCCTTGGTGATGCGCAACAGCCGATCGCGTGGGTGCACCTCCAGCAACAGCAGGGTCTGGCCCAGGTGCAGGATGGGCGTGACGGCATAGTCGACGGTGATGGTCTGTCCGGTCAGCGAGGTCAGCTGCGCTTCACGCTTGGTGAACGGGTGCGCCTGCTCCACCGCCTGGCGCAACGAATTGAGCGCCTCGGTCGATTCGGTGAACAGCTCGCTAATGAACTGCCCGTGGCTGCGCTGGCCGCTGACGGCCAGAAGCATTTCCGCGGCCGGGTTCATGTACTCCAGGCGCAGTTCAGAATTGAGCAACAGCGTGGCCGTGGTCAGGTTGTCCAGAAGCAGACGGTGCTGTGCATCGCTGATGGTCATAAGGCGTCGTTGACCTCTTTTGGCACAGTGGCGCCCAAGGGCTCAGGCCTGGGGCGCGCACGGAAGAGTGCTGGATGCAGTGAAAATGCAAGAACCAAACCAAGGCTCCGAAAAGAAGCGGAAATTCCGGATAAAGACTCGGAAATGCGCGAATTCGAGCCAGAAAGCCTTGGTTTATCGATTCTTGTGACCCAAATTGGGATACATGATGGGGCGGATCGCGCAATCATGCACCAATATGGAGCATAGGGCGGTCAGCGCAATTTGCACAGCTGGGCGCTGGCGCGAACCAGGGCGAGGTGGCGCGTGGTGTCCTGGGCGCGTTGCTGCAGGGCGTCGGCCAAGTGGTTGGCGCAATTGGCCGGCGGGGTCTGGTCAAAGCGGGCGAGGGCGCTCAGCAGCTGTTCCTGCAGCAGATCCAGTTCCGGGCGCACGTCGTTGGCCAGGTCGCGGCGTGGCAGGGCTGGCGCTTGACGGGCGCGATGCCAGGTGTCGAGCAGGTGGTACTGCAGGAGCTTGTTGGCTTCGATCTGGTCGGCAAAAAAGGCCTCGGCGCGGGCGGGGTCCAGATGGTGGGCGATGGCGGCCTGGCGTGCACTGGCCAGTACCTGCCGCTCGCGGGCGCTGGCCTGCACCGGTTGCTGGTGATCCCACTTGTGCAGGGCGACCGCTTCGGCCAGGTCCAGGCGCCGGTCAATGGTGGCAAGCAACTGATCCAGGGTTGGGGTGACGCTCGGTGAGGTGGCGCAGCCGGATAGGGCGAAGCAGCAGGTCAGGGCGAGGGTGGTGGCACGCATGGCGATCTCCTTGGGAATGAAGCCTTGAGTGTCGCCTTTGGCTGTGCGGCGGCTAATAGGTGTTGTCCGATGATGAGGGTATGAAAAAGAAACGGCCTCCCGAGGGAGGCCGTCCTGATGTCATCGACGCGGGGCGCCGATCATATCAGCAGCTGTAGTACAGCTCGTATTCCAGCGGGTGCACGAAGGTGCGGACCTTGATCTCTTCTTCGCTCTTCAGCTCGATGAAGGCATCGATGAAGTCGTCGGAGAACACGCCGCCCTTGGTCAGGAACGCACGGCCCTTGTCCAGCTCTTCCAGGGCTTCCTTCAGGCTGCCGCACACTTGCGGGATGTCTTTCGCCTCTTCAGGCGGCAGGTCGTACAGGTTCTTGTCGGCGGCATCGCCTGGGTGGATCTTGTTCTGGATGCCGTCCAGGCCTGCCATCAGCAGGGCCGCGAAGGCCAGGTATGGGTTGGCCGACGGGTCCGGGAAGCGTGCTTCGATACGGCGGGCTTTCGGGCTGCCGACGTACGGAATACGGATCGAGGCGGAACGGTTGCGAGCCGAGTAGGCCAGCATTACCGGGGCTTCGAAACCTGGGACCAGACGCTTGTAGGAGTTGGTCGAAGGGTTGGTGAAGCCGTTCAGGGCCTTGCCGTGCTTGATGATGCCGCCGATGAAGTACAGGGCGGTATCGGACAGGCCGGCATAGCCTTCGCCGGAGAAGGTGTTCTTGCCGTCTTTCCAGATCGACATGTGCACGTGCATGCCCGAGCCGTTGTCGCCGTACAGAGGCTTGGGCATGAAGGTGGCGGTACGGCCGTAGGCGTCGGCAACGTTGTGCACGACGTACTTCAGGGCCTGCACTTCGTCAGCTTTCTTGACCAGGGTGTTGAACTTGACGCCGATCTCGTTCTGGCCGGCGGTCGCCACTTCGTGGTGGTGAACTTCGACGGTCTGGCCCATTTCTTCCAGGGCGTTGCACATGGCGGTGCGGATTTCGTGGTCGTGGTCGAACGGCGGAACCGGGAAGTAGCCGCCTTTCACGCCTGGACGGTGGCCCTTGTTGCCACCTTCGACGTCAGCGCCGGTCATCCACGAGCCTTGCTCGGAGAAGATCTTGAACATCGAGCCGGAGATGTCCGACTGGAACTTCACCTCGTCGAAGATGAAGAACTCAGGCTCTGGGCCGGCGAACACGGTGTCACCGATGCCGGTGCTCTTCAGGTACTCTTCGGCGCGCTTGGCGATGCCGCGCGGGTCGCGATCGTAGCCCTGCATGCTCGACGGATCGACGATATCGCAGGTGATGATCAGGGTCGGCTCTTCGGTGAACGGGTCCAGCACGGCGGTTTCGTCGACCGGCATCAGGATCATGTCGGAGGCTTCGATGCCTTTCCAGCCAGCGATGGAGGAACCGTCGAACATCTTGCCGACTTCGAAGAAGTCTTCGTCCAGGCCATCGCGCGCCGGCATGGTCACGTGATGCTGAATGCCCTTGGTGTCCGTGAAACGCAGATCAATCCACTTGACGTCATGATCTTTGATGAGTTGAACCGACTTCGACATGTTGTCCTCCGGATGGTCTAGGGCGCAGTTGGCCGCTGCCCTGGAAAAAGGGTGTCGCTGGGCGCGGATAGTCGGCCAAGCGTACCTGCCTCACAAGGGAGCAAATTGCATGCCAGTGCCCAAAAATGGCGAGCGTGGGATAAAAGGGGGCGTTGGCGGGCATTTCATGGAGATGTGGAGTGTAGGCTTGCACTCATAAGATGCGTTTTTGGGTGCTTCTGCACCATTATGGTGCTCTTGTGCCGGCGCGGGCCTTATCGCAGGGCAAGTCCGCTCCCACGCAGCAGGCCGACGAGGGGTGGTGCGGCCAACATAAATCGCACCTTCTGTACAAAAGTTGCTCAAACCTTGAGCGATTTCCGCTATAATTCGCGCCCCCTATTTTCGGCAGGCCCTGCGCGCGCTGTTAAACCAATGAAACTTATCGTCAAAGTCTTCCCTGAGATCACCATCAAGAGCCGGCCGGTGCGCAAGCGCTTCATCCGCCAGCTCGCCAAGAACATCCGCAACGTGCTCAAGGACCTTGATCCTGAGCTCGCGGTTGACGGTGTCTGGGATAATCTCGAGGTGGTCACCCGCGTCGAGGACGAGAAGATTCAGCGCGAGATGATCGAGCGCCTGTCCTGCACCCCGGGTATCACCCACTTCCTGCAGGTCGAGGAATACCCGCTGGGCGACTTCGACGACATTGTCGCCAAGTGCAAGCACCACTTTGGCCATCTGCTGGCCGGCAAGTACTTCGCCGTGCGCTGCAAGCGCGGCGGCCACCACGACTTCACCTCGATGGACGTCGACCGCTACGTCGGCAGCCAGTTGCGCCAGCAGTGCGGCGCTGCCGGCATCGAGCTGAAGAAGCCCGAAGTGCTGGTGCGCATCGAGATCCGCGACCAGCGCCTGTACGTGATCCACAATCAGCACAACGGCATCGGTGGTTATCCGCTGGGCGCCCTGGAACAGACCCTGGTGCTGATGTCCGGTGGCTTCGACTCCACCGTGGCGGCCTACCAGATGATGCGTCGCGGCCTGATGACGCACTTCTGCTTCTTCAACCTCGGTGGCCGCGCCCACGAACTGGGCGTGATGGAAGTGGCCCACTTCCTGTGGAAGAAGTACGGCAGCAGCCAGCGCGTGCTGTTCATCAGCGTGCCGTTCGAGGAAGTGGTCGGCGAAATCCTCAACAAGGTCGACAACAGCTACATGGGTGTCACGCTAAAGCGCATGATGCTGCGTGCTGCTGCTCGCATGGCCGACCGCCTGCAGATCGATGCCCTGGTCACCGGCGAGGCGATTTCCCAGGTCTCCAGCCAGACGTTGCCGAACCTGTCGATTATCGATTCGGCCACCGACAAGCTGGTGCTGCGCCCGCTGTTGGCCAGCCATAAGCAGGACATCATCGACCAGGCCACCGAGATCGGCACCGCCGATTTCGCCAAGCACATGCCCGAGTACTGCGGCGTGATCTCGGTGAACCCGACCACCCATGCCAAGCGTCACCGCATGGAGCACGAAGAGAAGCAGTTCGAGATGGAAGTGCTGGAACGTGCCCTGGAGCGCGCCAAGTTCATTTCCATCGACCACGTGATCGATGAACTGGGCAAGGACATCGAAGTCGAGGAAGTGGCCGAGGCGCTGCCCGGTCAGATCGTCATCGACATTCGTCACCCTGATGCCCAGGAAGACGAACCCCTGGCGCTGGAAGGTATCGAGGTCCAGGCCATGCCGTTCTACGCGATCAACAGCAAGTTCAAGCACCTGGACCCTACGCGCCAGTACCTGCTGTATTGCGACAAGGGTGTGATGAGCCGTCTGCACGCACACCACCTGCTCAGTGAGGGACATGCCAATGTGCGTGTTTATCGTCCGACATAAGACGCCAGGGCTGTATGGCGGCAGCATCCGCCATCGCCCTCCCGACCACCGGGCCCGCTGAGCCGCAAACCGTACATATTGGCCGCCTACACTGGGCGGCAACCGAATCCTCTGATCGAGATACAGTTGTGATCGAAAATCTGCGTAACATCGCCATCATCGCCCACGTTGACCATGGTAAAACCACCCTGGTCGACAAACTCCTGCGCCAGTCCGGCACCCTGGAGCGTAACGAGCTCAACGACGAGCGCGTCATGGACTCCAACGACCAGGAAAAAGAGCGCGGCATTACCATCCTGGCGAAGAACACCGCCATCAACTGGAACGGCTACCACATCAACATCGTCGACACCCCCGGCCACGCCGACTTCGGTGGTGAGGTCGAGCGTGTAATGTCGATGGTCGACTCCGTGCTGCTGCTGGTCGACGCCCAGGACGGCCCGATGCCGCAAACCCGCTTCGTGACCAAGAAGGCCTTCGAAGCCGGTCTGAAGCCGATCGTCGTGATCAACAAGGTCGACCGTCCGGGCGCGCGTCCTGACTGGGTTCTGGACCAGATCTTCGACCTGTTCGACAACCTCGGTGCTACCGACGAGCAGCTGGACTTCAAGGTTGTCTACGCCTCGGCCCTGAACGGCATCGCCGGCCTGGACCACACCGAAATGGGTGAGGACATGACCGCGCTGTACCAGTCGATCGTCGACAACGTACCCGCACCGTCTGTTGACCGTGACGGCCCGTTCCAGATGCAGATCTCCGCACTGGACTACAACAGCTTCCTCGGTGTTATCGGCGTTGGCCGCATCGCCCGTGGTCGCGTCAAGCCGAACACCCCGGTTGTTGCCATCGACACCGAAGGCAAGAAGCGCAACGGTCGTATCCTCAAGCTGATGGGCCACCACGGCCTGCACCGCGTCGACGTCGAAGAAGCCCAGGCTGGCGACATCGTCTGCATCAGCGGTTTCGACGAGCTGTTCATCTCCGACACCCTGTGCGCCCCGGATACCGTCGAAGCGATGAAGCCGCTGACCGTTGACGAGCCAACCGTTTCGATGACCTTCCAGGTCAACGACTCGCCGTTCTGCGGTAAAGAAGGCAAGTTCGTCACCAGCCGTAACATCAAGGACCGCCTGGACAAAGAGCTGCTGTACAACGTTGCCCTGCGCGTTCAGGAAACCGATTCCCCTGACAAGTTCAAGGTATCGGGCCGTGGCGAGCTGCACCTGTCGGTACTGATCGAAACCATGCGTCGTGAAGGCTTCGAGATGGCCGTGGGCCGTCCTGAAGTGATCATCCGCGAGGTCGACGGCGTCAAGCAGGAGCCGTTCGAGAACGTCACCATCGACATCCCTGAAGAATCCCAGGGCAAGGTCATGGAAGAGATGGGCCTGCGTAAAGGCGACCTGACCAACATGGTTCCGGATGGCAAGGGCCGTGTTCGCCTGGAATACAACATCCCAGCCCGTGGCCTGATCGGTTTCCGTAACCAGTTCCTGACCCTGACCAACGGTGCAGGCATCCTGACCTCGATCTTCGATCGCTACGACACCATGAAGTCGGGCCAGATGTCCGGCCGCCTGAACGGTGTCCTGGTTTCGGTCGAGACCGGCAAGGCCCTGACCTACTCGCTGGAAACCCTGCAGGCTCGCGGCAAGCTGTTCGTTGAACACGGCCAGGAGATCTACAACGGTCAGATCATCGGCCTGAACAGCCGTGACAACGACCTGGGCGTGAACCCGACCAAAGGCAAGAAGCTCGACAACATGCGTGCTTCGGGCAAGGACGAAGTCATCGCCCTGGTTCCGCCGGTTCGCCACACTCTGGAACAGGCCCTGGAATTCATCCAGGACGACGAGCTGTGCGAAGTGACGCCGAAGTCGATCCGTCTGCGCAAGAAGATCCTCGACGAAGGCGAGCGTACCCGCGCTGCCAAGAAAGCCAAGAACTGAGTCATTAGTTCAGGCTGAATGAAAACGCCCCCGGTCGAAAGGCCGGGGGCGTTTTTGTTTGCCTTGAGAAATTGGGGCCGCTTTGCAGCCCCGGGATTTCAAAAGCAAAGCAGGATCAGCGGGTAGCCACCTTGGGCTTGTACGCACAATACCCCGGCCGCGGCCCGATCTTGGGATGATTGCGGCAGGTATCCGGGCGCTTGTCATAAATGGTGCACAGCCGGCTCTTGCGGTCCAGATAGAGGCAGTCGTCGTTGCTCATCCGGGTCAGGGTGAAGATCCCCGACTTCTGGTTGAAGCGTTCGATGATGCCGTCCTTCTGCAGGCGCTTGGCGATGTTCTTCGGCGGCTCGTCCTTCTCGAACTCGTCCACCACGCCGATACGGATCAGATCCTTGATCTTCACCTCCACCGGCAAGGTGCAGCAGGTCGAGTGGCAGCCACCGCACATGTGGCTGGCATAGCGCTGCCAGGTCTCCAGGCGGTCGACTTCGGCGGCGGCGATCAGGGTCGGTTTCATGGTTGCGGTTTTATTCTTGCAAGGGAAATCACGGTTTTGGGGCGCGCGATGATACCGGAGTTGTTCAATTTGTGAACAACCTTTTGCCGGTTTCTCCAGCGGTGGATGAAAACCGCGAACCGTCGCTGTCGCTCCGTGTCAGAGCGTCTAGGCTGAACAATCTCCCTGCGCTTTCGCCCATTTGCCCGAGGATGCCCCATGTCCCAGGAAACCGAAGCCCGTGACGAAAAGCACCATAGTGCAGAGGTGGCGGCCTTTCGCGCCGCCGTGCTGGCCAAGCTGACCTACGCGGTCGGCAAGGATCCGGAACATGCCTTCGACCACGACTGGTTCGAGGCCATCGCCCTGGCCGCTCGCGACCACATGGTCGATCACTGGATGGACCATACCCGCCAGGCCTACCGGCGCAGCCAGAAGCGCGTCTACTACCTCTCCCTCGAGTTCCTCATCGGCCGCCTGCTGTACGACAGCCTGAGCAACCTCGGCTACCTGGAGATCGCCCGCGAGGCCCTCGAAGGTCTGGACGTGGACCTGGAGCGCATCCGCCTGCTCGAGCCCGACGCGGCGCTGGGCAACGGCGGCCTGGGTCGGTTGGCGGCGTGTTTCATGGAAAGCATGTCGACCCTGGGCATCGCCGCCCATGGCTACGGCATCCGCTACGAGCATGGTTTGTTCCGCCAGGCGGTGGTCGATGGCTGGCAGCAGGAGCAGACCGAAAACTGGCTGGATTTCGGCAACCCCTGGGAGTTCGAGCGCGCCGAGGTGATCTACCCGATCAGCTTCGGCGGCAGCGTTGAAACCGTGCACGAGGGCAACGGCCAGCAGCGCCAGGTCTGGTCACCGGGCGAAACGGTGCGGGCGGTGGCCTACGACACGCCGGTGGTCGGCTGGCGCGGTTCCAGCGTCAATACCCTGCGCCTGTGGCGGGCCCGGGCCCTGGAAGAGCTGCACCTGGAGCGCTTCAATGCCGGCGACCACCTGGGCGCGGTAGCCGAGGTGGCCCGCGCCGAGAGCATCTCGCGGGTGCTGTACCCGGCCGACAGCACCGAGGCCGGCCAGGAGCTGCGCCTGCGCCAGGAGTATTTCTTCGTCTCGGCCTCGCTGCAGGACCTGCTGCGCCGTCACCTGAACATGCACAAGGACCTGCTCAACCTGCCGGACGCGGCGGCGATCCAGCTCAACGACACCCATCCGTCGATCGCCGTGGCCGAACTGATGCGCCTGTTGGTGGACCAGCACGAAATCCCCTGGGACAAGGCCTGGGAGCTGACCGTCGGAACCTTGGCCTACACCAACCACACACTGCTCCCCGAGGCCCTGGAAACCTGGCCGGTGGCGCTGATGGAGCGCATGCTGCCGCGGCACATGCAGATCATCTACCTGATCAACGCCTACCATATCGATGCCCTGCGGGCCAAAGGCCTGCATGACTTCGACGTGCTGCGCGCGGTGTCGCTGATCGAAGAGGACAATGGCCGGCGGGTGCGCATGGGCAACCTGGCGTTTCTCGGTTCGCACAGCGTCAACGGCGTGTCGGCGCTGCACAGCAAGCTGATGAAGAGCACGGTGTTCGCCGAACTGCACAAGCTCTACCCGCAGCGGATCAACAACAAGACCAACGGCATTACCTTCCGTCGCTGGCTGTACCAGTCCAACCCGCAGCTCACGGCGATGCTGATCGAGGCGCTGGGCCCCGAGGTACTGGACGATCCGGAAGGCAAGCTAAAGGGGCTGGCGCCGTTTGCCGACAAGGCCACCTTCCGCAAGCAGTTCGCCGCCCAGCGCCTGCACAGCAAGCGCGCCCTGGCCAGCATCATCCAGGACCGGCTGGGGGTGACGGTCAATCCGGAGGCGCTGTTCGACGTTCAGGTCAAGCGTATCCATGAGTACAAGCGCCAGTTGCTCAACCTGCTGCACACGGTGGCGCTGTACCAGGCGATCCGCAATGACCCCAGCACCGACTGGGTGCCGCGGGTGAAGCTCTTTGCCGGCAAGGCGGCGGCCAGTTATCACCAGGCCAAGCTGATCATCAAGCTGGCCAACGACATCGCCCGGGTGGTCAACAACGACCCCACGGTGCGTGGCCTGCTCAAGGTGGTGTTCCTGCCCAACTACAACGTCAGCCTGGCCGAGAGCATCATCCCGGCGGCGGACCTGTCCGAGCAGATCTCCACCGCCGGCTACGAGGCGTCCGGTACCAGCAACATGAAGTTCGGACTCAACGGCGCGCTGACCATCGGTACCCTGGATGGCGCCAATGTCGAGATGTGCGAGCAGGTGGGCGCCGAGAACATGTTCATCTTCGGCCTGACCGCCCAGCAGGTGGAGGCACGCAAGCGCAGCGGCGATTTCGGCGCCGCGGCGGCGATCGCCGCCTCCCATCGCCTGGGGGATGTACTGCAGGCGATCCGCAGCGGGGTGTTCTCGCCGGACGACCCGGCGCGCTATGCCGGGTTGGTGGATGGATTGATCGCTTACGACCGCTTTCTGGTATGCGCCGACTTCGATGCCTACTGGGATGCCCAGCGGCGGGTCGAGGAACTGTGGCACGCGCCGCAGGACTGGTGGCGCATGGCAGTGCTGAACACGGCGCGGATGGGCTGGTTCTCGTCGGATCGAACCATCCGCGAGTATGCGACCGAGATCTGGAAGGCGTTGGATTGAGGCTGGGGGCACCTGTGGGAGCGCCCCTTCCCCGACGCAAGGCCGCTCCCAAGGAGTCCGGGTAGGCCGCCGGAGCATGACGCCAACCGACCATTGGCCTGTCCATTGCTGAACTCAAGACCTCCCGACGAGTCTCTTTGCTCGCTAGCCCGCCACTCTCCCTGTAAACTGCGGGGGTTTTCTCCCCCTATTCCTTTCGGAGCCATACATGTCCCGCGTTACCCTGAGTCGCTATCTGATTGAGCAGACCCGCAGCAACAATACCCCTGCCGATCTGCGCTTCCTGATCGAGGTGGTGGCGCGTGCGTGCAAGGAGATCAGCCACCACGTGTCCAAGGGCGCCCTGGGCGGCGTGCTGGGCAGCATGGGCACCGAAAACGTGCAGGGCGAAGTGCAGAAGAAGCTCGACGTGATCTCCAACGACATCCTGCTCGAGGCCAACGAGTGGGGCGGCCACCTGGCCGGCATGGCGTCCGAAGAGATGGACAACGCCTACCAGATCCCGGGCAAATACCCGAAAGGCGCCTACCTGCTGGTCTTCGACCCGCTGGACGGCTCGTCGAACATCGACGTCAACGTTTCGGTCGGCACCATCTTCTCGGTACTGCGTTGCCCTAACCAGTACCTGAGCCAGAACGAAAGCCTGAACGAGAATGCCTTCCTGCAGCCAGGCACCGAGCAGGTCGCCGCCGGTTACGCCATCTACGGCCCGCAGACCATGCTGATCCTGACCCTGGGCAACGGCGTCAAGGGCTTCACCCTTGACCGCGAACTGGGCAGCTTCGTCCTGACCCACGAGAACATCCGCGTCCCGGAAACCACCGCCGAGTTCGCCATCAACATGTCCAACCAGCGTCACTGGGAAGCCCCGGTGCAGCGCTACGTAGGCGAGCTGCTGGCCGGCGAGACCGGTCCGCTGAAGAAGAACTACAACATGCGCTGGATCGCCTCGATGGTGGCTGACGTGCACCGTATCCTGACCCGTGGCGGCCTGTTCATGTACCCGCGCGACGCCCGCGAGCCGAGCAAGCCGGGCAAGCTGCGCCTGATGTACGAGGCCAACCCGATGTCGTTCATCATCGAACAGGCCGGTGGCGCGTCCACCAACGGTTACGAGCGCATCCTCGACATCAAGCCGCAGAGCCTGCACCAGCGCGTGTCGGTGATCCTCGGCTCGAAGGAAGAGGTCGAGCGCGTCACCGCCTACCACAAGGAGTAAGTCATGCTCGCACCTTGGCAGCCGTTGCTGGAGTGGTGGTTCGGTTGGGGCACGAGTGCCCAGGCCGTGGCTGACGAGAAGAACACGCTGTGGTTCGGCAAGCATCACGACGCCGATGCCCAGGCGCTGTTCGGCGACCTGGTCGAGCAAGCCCTGGCGGGCGGGCTCGACGAGTGGCAGCAGAGCCCCCAGGGCTGGCTCGGTCTGCTGCTGCTGCTGGATCAGCTGCCGCGCATGATCTATCGCGACACGCCGCGTGCCTTCGAGGGTGACCGGCGTGCCCAGGTAGTGGCCATGCAGGGGTTGCAGAAGGGCTGGGACTATCAGCTGCTGCCGATCCAGCGGGTGTTCGTGCTGCTTGTGCTGGAGCATGCCGAGGTGCTGGACTGGCAGAACCTGTGCGTCGAGCGCTACCGGATGCTGCTGGATGAGCAGTCGGAGGCCAACCGCCGGTTGTTCGAAGGCTTCCTCGACTATGCCGAGCAGCACCAGCGGGTGATCGCCCGCTTCGGGCGCTTCCCGCACCGCAACCTGGTGCTGAACCGCCCGAGCACCAGCGAGGAGATGGACTTCTTGCTGGAGCCTGGTTCCCGCTTCTGAATAGCCGGGCCTGCTGCGCAGGCCTTTCGCGACACAAGGCCGCTCCTACAGGGAATCGCATCCCCCTGTAGGGGCGGCCTTGTGTCGCGATGGGCCGCAAAGCGGCCCCCAGGGCCTTCGAATCAGATCCTGAAACTGCCCACCAGATGCTTCAACCGCTCGACCTGATGTTCCAGGTCGGTGCAGGCACGCAAGGTGCTCTGCAGGTTGTGCACCCCTTCCTGGTTCAGCGTATTGATCTCGTTGATGTCGACATTGATCGACTCGACCACGGCCGTCTGCTCTTCGGTGGCGGTGGCCACCGACTGGTTCATGCCGTCGATCTCGCCGATACGCTGGGTGACGCTGCCCAGGCGCTCGCCAGCCTGGTTGGCGATGCCCACGCTGCGGTCACTGTGCTGCTGGCTCTGGTTCATGGTGCTGACCGCCACCTGGGCGCCGGCCTGCAGCTCTTCGATCAGGCGCTGTACCTGTTGCGCCGAGTCCTGGGTGCGATGGGCCAGGTTGCGCACCTCGTCCGCCACCACCGCGAAGCCGCGGCCTGCCTCACCGGCGCGGGCGGCTTCGATGGCGGCATTGAGCGCCAGCAGGTTGGTCTGCTGCGAGATGCCGCTGATCACATCGAGGATCTGACCAATGTTCGCCGTGTGGTTGTTCAGCGTCTCGATATTGCCGCTGGCGTCGCTGATGCGCGCCGACAGCTGGTTCATCACGTCGATGGTCTCGCCGACCACCTGCTGGCCTTCCTCGGCCAGGCCACGCGCGGCGCTGGAGTGCTGCGAGGCGAGGGCGGCGTTCTGGGCGATTTCCTGGGCGGCGGCGCCGAGCTGGTTGATTGCCGCGGCCACGCTGCTGGTGCGGCTCGACTGCTGGTCGGCGTTGTGGATCGAGGCGTTGGAGGCGTTGACCACCTGGCTGGCCACGGCATTTACCTGGCCGGTGGCCGAGGCCACTTCGCGGATCGATTCGTGGATCCGCTCGACGAAGCGGTTGAACGACTGCGCCAGGCTGCCGAACTCGTCCTGGGCGTGGATATTCAGGCGTCGGGTCAGGTCGCCCTCGCCCTCGGCGATATCGCGCATGGCGCGGCCCATGACGTGCAGCGGCTCCATCAGCACGCGGATCAGCAGGCCGAGCAGGGCGATGATCACCACCACCGCGATCAGCGTCGCCACCAGCGCCGAGGTGCGCAGCTCGCCAAGCATGGCGAAGGCCGCGTCCTGGTCCAGTACCAGCGCCACGTACCAGTCCGCCGACGGCACGCCGTCGACATGGGTGAAACTGATGAACTGCCGGCGGCCCTCGACCTCGACCTCTTTCAGGCCGCTGCCGATGCGCAGGTCGTTGCCGGGGTAGACATCGGCCAGGGTCTTGAGCGCCAGCTCGCCCTTGGGATGGATGAGCACCTTGCCTTCGCCGTTGACGATGAAGGCATGGCCGCGACCGCCGAAGTCCAGGGTGTTGATCAGGTTGCTGATGGTCTGCAGGTCGGTGTCGACACCGCTCACGCCGATCATGCGTCCGCCCTGCTGTACCGGGGTGGCCAGGGTGATCACCAGCTTGCCGGCCGACACCGAGATGTACGGCTCGGTGACGATGGTCTGGCCCGCCGCGCTGGCTGCCTTGTACCAGCCGCGCACGCGCGGGTCGTAGTCGGCGGCGCGGTTGCCCACCGGCACCGACTGCATGCTGCCGTCTTGGCCACCGAAGTAGGTGAGGATGAAGTTGGCACTGTACACCGGCAGCGCCAGGATGCGGTCAAGGCTGCCCTTGGCCGGGCCGTCGACGGCGATCTGCTGGGCCACCGAGTTCACCAGCTGAATGCGGCTGTCGAGCCAGGTGCGGATGTTGCCCGCGGTCAGGTTGCCCAGTGACTGCAACGTCGATTCGGTGTCGCTGCGTAGCGACTGGCGCTGCCGGTAGTCGTTGAACAGGACGAAGCAGGTGAAGGCGACGGCCACCACGAGGGCGGCGGCCAGCAGGATCTTGTGGCTGAACTTGAGGTTCTTGGTCATTTTTCTTGGAATCTGCGCACGGGCACGAAGGGGAGGGTGCGGCAAAAGGCCACACCATCGCTCTATGTCGACGCGCAGGAATAAAACATTAATCGTTTGCGCACCAGGCGACCAACGGCGCACAACGAAACCTGGCCTGCCAGGGAACCGCGGAGCCTTTTTCCCTTCTAAGCTCCCTGCAGGCCCTCGTACCTGCGTATCCACCTCCAGGAGTGTCCCTTCATGTCGTTGCGTTCCCTCGCCCTGTTGTCCTTGTGCGTCGTCCTGACCGCCTGCAGCAAGATCAACCAGGAAAACTATTCCAAGCTCAAGGCCGGCATGAACAAGGCCGAGGTCGAGCAACTGCTCGGTTCGCCCAAGGAGTGCTCCGGCGCGCTGGGCATGAGCAGTTGCACCTGGGGTGACGAGAAGAGCTTCATCAGCGTGCAGTACGCGGCGGACAAGGTCCTGATGTATTCCGGGCAGGGCCTCAAATGAGGCGTCTGCACCTGCTGCTGGGCGTGTGCCTGGTGATGCTGCTCGGTGGCTGCGCCACCTCGGCCACCGACCCGCTGGCGCCGAAGACCGCAGGTGCGGTCGACCTCAAGCGTTACCAGGGCAAATGGTTCGAACTGGCGCGCCTGCCGATGAAGTACCAGGACGGCTGCGCCCAATCGGAAGCCCATTACAACCTCAAGCCCGACGGCACGGTCGGCGTGCTCAATCGCTGCCGCACCCTGGGCGACGAGTGGCTGCGCGCCGAAGGCCATGCCTCCCCGCAGGAGGCCGGGCATACCGACAAGCTGTGGGTGGAGTTCGACAATTGGTTCACCCGCCTGGTGCCCGGCGTGGCCAAGGGCGACTACTGGATCCTGTTCGTCGACGAACGCTACCGCACGGCGATTGTCGGCAGCCCAGATCGCAAGTACCTGTGGATTCTTTCACGT
This sequence comes from Pseudomonas sp. TE6283, assembly GCF_054060555.1. Lineage (NCBI taxonomy): Bacteria > Pseudomonadati > Pseudomonadota > Gammaproteobacteria > Pseudomonadales > Pseudomonadaceae > Pseudomonas > Pseudomonas sp. TE6283. The sequence continues at coordinate 24,880 of NZ_JBSSDH010000002.1, read as the reverse complement.
ACGCCTTCGCTGCCGGCGTGGGAGCGCGAGAACCTGCTGGCCAAGGCACGGCAGCAGGGCTTCGATACCAGCCGACTGATCTGGCGCACGCCCGACAGAGATATCGTTGCCCGTCATTGAGCAGCAGGCTGACGCGGTCCCTGTAGGAGCGGCCTTGTGTCGCGAAAGGGCTGCGTAGCAGCCCCGGGGTGTCAGCACCGACGCATAAATCGCTGGGGCCGCTTCGCGGCCCTTTCGCGACACAAGGCCGCTCCTACAGGGTCCGCGTTCAGGCTAGAACCTGGCGTAGCACCTCGACAAACGCCACCGCGCTTTCCTCTTCCTGCCCATGCCGCCCCTGGCGCACCACCCACTGCCCGTTGACCATCACATCGCGCACCTGGCGGTCGCCGCCGGCGAACAGCCAGCGGTTCAGGATCGCATCGCCTTCGGCCACGGCCAGGTATGGATCCTGCCCATCGAGCACCAGCCAGTCCGCGCGCTTGCCCACGGCGAGTTCGCCGATCGGCTGCCCCAGCGCCTGGGCACCGCCCATCAGCGCGGCATCGTAGAGCGTGCGGCCCACCATCGGCTGGTCGGCGCGATACAGCCGGTTGCGCCGCTGGTCACGTAGGCGCTGGCCATACTCCAGCCAGCGCAGCTCTTCGACCACGCTGAGTGACACATGGCTGTCCGAGCCGATGCCCATGCGTCCGCCCTGGGCCAGGTAGTCCACCGCCGGGAAGATTCCATCGCCCAGGTTCGCCTCGGTGGTCAGGCACAGCCCGGCCACCGCGCCGCTGCGGGCCATGGCGGCGACTTCGTCGGCTTCGGCGTGGGTGGCGTGGACCAGGCACCAGCGCTTGTCGACTTCGACATGCTCGTACAGCCACTGCAGCGGACGGTGGCCACTCCAGGCCAGGCAGTCATCGACTTCCTTCTGCTGCTCGGCAATGTGGATATGAATCGGGCAGGCCGCATCGCTGGCGCCCAGCACATCGGCGATCTGGCCCGGCGTCACCGCGCGCAGGGAATGGAAGCACAGCCCCAGCGCCTGCGTCGGTTTTTGCGCCAGCAAGGGGGCAAGCAGCTGTTGCAGGCGCAGGTACTGCTCGGTGGAGTTGATGAAACGTCGCTGACCGTCGTTGGGCGCCTGGCCGCCGAAGCCGGAATGGCTGTACAGCACCGGCAGCAGGGTCAGGCCGATGCCGCTGGCACTGGCGGCGGCGCTGATGCGGCGCGACAGCTCGGCAGGGTCGGCATAGGCCTGGCCGTTCTGGTCATGGTGCACGTAATGGAACTCGGCCACCGAGGTGTAGCCGGCCTTGAGCATCTCGATGTACAGCTGGCGGGCGATCACCTGGAGTTGCTCGGGGGTGATCTGGCCGACCAGGCGGTACATCAGCTCGCGCCAGGTCCAGAAGCTGTCGTTGGGATTGCCAGCCACTTCCGCCAGCCCCGCCATGGCCCGCTGGAACGCGTGCGAGTGCAGGTTGGGCATGCCCGGCAGCAACGGCCCGGCCAGGCGCTCGGCGCCTGCGGCGCTGGCATCGGCCTCGATCGAGGCCAGTTGGCCGTCGGCGGCGACCTCCAGGCGGACATTGCGGGCCCAGCCCGAGGGCAGCAGGGCGCGTTCGGCGAAGTAGGCGGACATCGGTGAAATCCTGTTATTGTTAACTTGTATATACATATACAGCCGTTTGCCTGCCGGGTAAACTCCGGCAAGCTACCGTTCACTCCAACCGCACAAGGATTCAACGCCGTGCCGACACCTCCTGTCTCCGCGCTGGTTGCCCAGATGGGCGAAGGGCCGGCGCCGCTCTACGCCCGGGTGAAACAGATGATCATCCAGCAGATCGAGAGCGGCAGCTGGCCGCCTCATCACCGGGTGCCTTCCGAGAGCGAACTGGTCAGCGAGCTGGGCTTCAGCCGGATGACCATCAACCGCGCCCTGCGCGAACTGACCGCCGAAGGCCTGCTGGTGCGCATGCAGGGTGTCGGCACTTTCGTCGCCGAGCCCAAGAGCCGCTCGGCACTGTTCGAGGTCAACAACATCGCCGACGAGATCGCCGGCCGTGGCCACCAGCATAGCTGCCAGGTGATTACCCTGGCCGAGGAGGCCGCCGGTTCCGAGCGCGCCCTGGCCCTGGACATGCGCGAAGGCCAGCGGGTGTTCCATTCGCTGATCGTGCATTACGAGAACGGCGTGCCGGTGCAGATCGAGGACCGCTACGTCAACGCGGCCATCGCTCCGGATTACCTCAAGCAGGATTTCACCCTGCAGACGCCTTACGCCTATCTTTCGCAGGTCGCGCCGCTTACCGAAGGCGAGCACGTGGTCGAGGCCATCCTTGCCGAGCCTGAAGAATGCACGCTGTTGCAGATCGAGCGGGGCGAACCTTGCCTGCTGATCCGCCGCCGCACCTGGTCTGGGCGCCAGCCGGTGACCGCCGCGCGCCTGATCCACCCCGGTTCCCGCCATCGCCTTGAAGGACGATTCAGCAAATGACTCAGTTGCAGTTGTTGCGCGCCCGGGATTATCCGCGCATGCCCTGGAAGAACGGTGGTGGCTTCACCGAAGAGATCACCCGCGATGCCGGCGACAGCCTGGACGGTTTTGGCTGGCGCTTGTCGATTGCCGATATCGAGGAGTCCGGTGGCTTTTCCAGCTTTGCCGGGTACCAGCGGATCATCACCGTGTTGCAAGGCGACGGCATGCGGTTGCTGGTCGATGGCCAGGCCAGCCGGCCGCTGCTGCCGTTCGATGCGTTTGCCTTCAGTGGCGAGAGCCAGGTCAGTTGCAAGCTGCTGGGCGGGGCGATTCGAGATTTCAATCTGATCTACGCGCCGCAGCGGTATCGGGCTCGGTTGCAGTGGTTCGATGGCGGCAACCGCGTGTTCAGTTCGGCGTCGACGCTGTTGCTGTTTGCCGCCGGCACTCATGTCGAGGTGGGGTTGGCTGGGGAAGAGACGCAGCAGCTTGGGCGGTATGACTGCCTGCGGATCGATGGCAACGAGGGGTTGCTGGAAATGGATATGCAGGGGCGATTCTGCCTGATCGAACTCACTTCGCGTTGAAATAACTGGGGCCGCAAAGCGGCCCCAGTTATTTCAGCCGCTCAGCGGATAGGTCTGATTTTTTTGGTTGTCCATGCTTGTACATACAAGTAAAGGTGTGTTTGTATATTGAGCACGACATACCCGCCCGCGGACGACCGCAGAGGACCTCTCCCGTGACTGACAACAACAAATACCGTGACGTAGAAATCCGTGCCCCGCGTGGCAACAAGCTGACCGCCAAGAGCTGGCTGACCGAAGCCCCGCTGCGCATGCTGATGAACAACCTTGATCCGCAGGTCGCCGAAAACCCGAAAGAGCTGGTGGTGTACGGTGGCATCGGTCGCGCCGCGCGCAACTGGGAGTGCTACGACAAGATCGTCGAGACCCTGACCCGCCTGGAAGACGACGAAACCCTGCTGGTGCAGTCGGGCAAGCCGGTCGGCGTGTTCAAGACCCACAGCAACGCCCCACGCGTGCTGATCGCCAACTCCAACCTGGTGCCGCACTGGGCCAACTGGGAACACTTCAACGAGCTGGATGCCAAGGGCCTGGCCATGTACGGCCAGATGACCGCCGGCAGCTGGATCTACATCGGCAGCCAGGGCATCGTCCAGGGTACCTACGAAACCTTCGTCGAAGCCGGCCGCCAGCACTACAACGGCAGCCTGAAAGGCAAGTGGGTACTGACCGCCGGCCTCGGTGGCATGGGCGGTGCCCAGCCACTGGCCGCCACCCTGGCCGGTGCCTGCTCGCTGAACATCGAGTGCCAGCAAAGCCGCATCGATTTCCGCCTGGAAACCCGCTACGTCGATGAGCAAGCCAAGGACCTGGATGACGCCCTGGCGCGCATCGCCAAGTACACCGCCGAAGGCAAGGCCATCTCCATCGCCCTGCACGGCAACGCCGCCGAAATCCTGCCGGAGCTGGTCAAGCGTGGCGTGCGCCCGGACATGGTCACCGACCAGACCAGCGCCCATGACCCGCTCAACGGCTACCTGCCGGCCGGCTGGACCTGGGAGCAATACCGCGACCGCGCGCAGACCGACCCGGCTGCGGTGGTCAAGGCCGCCAAGCAATCGATGGCCGTGCACGTCAAGGCCATGCTCGACTTCCAGAAGCAAGGCATCCCGACCTTCGACTACGGCAACAACATCCGCCAGATGGCCAAGGAAGAGGGCGTGGCCAACGCCTTCGACTTCCCGGGCTTCGTCCCGGCGTACATCCGCCCACTGTTCTGCCGCGGCGTCGGCCCGTTCCGCTGGGCCGCGCTGTCCGGCGACGCCGAGGACATCTACAAGACCGACGCCAAGGTCAAGGAACTGATCCCCGACGACGCCCACCTGCACCGCTGGCTGGACATGGCCCGCGAGCGCATCAGCTTCCAGGGCCTGCCGGCACGTATCTGCTGGGTCGGCCTGGGCCTGCGCGCCAAGCTTGGCCTGGCGTTCAACGAAATGGTGCGCAGCGGCGAGCTGTCGGCGCCAGTCGTCATCGGCCGTGACCACCTGGACTCGGGCTCGGTGTCCAGCCCCAACCGCGAGACCGAAGCCATGCGCGACGGCTCCGACGCGGTCTCCGACTGGCCGCTGCTCAACGCCCTGCTCAACACCGCGGGCGGCGCCACCTGGGTTTCGCTGCACCACGGCGGTGGCGTGGGCATGGGCTTCTCCCAGCACTCGGGCATGGTCATCGTCTGCGACGGTACCGATGAAGCCGCCGAGCGTATCGCCCGTGTACTGACCAACGACCCGGGGACTGGTGTGATGCGCCACGCCGATGCCGGCTACCAGATCGCCATCGACTGCGCCAAGGAGCAGGGCCTGGACCTGCCGATGATCACCGGCTGATCGCCGCGCTTTGGATCGCACCCTTCACGGGTGATACTGAACAACAAGAAGGGGCCCCGCGTGGCCCCAAGCGATTGGAGTAGCGAAGTGACCGAATTGACCCTCAAGCCCGGCACCCTGACCCTGGCCCAACTGCGCGCCATCCACGCCGCCCCCGTGCGCCTGCAGCTGGACGCCAGCGCCGCGCCGGCCATCGACGCCAGTGTCGCCTGCGTCGAGCAGATCATCGCCGAAGACCGCACCGCCTACGGCATCAACACCGGTTTTGGCCTGCTGGCCTCGACCCGCATCGCCAGCCATGACCTGGAGAACCTGCAGCGTTCGCTGGTGCTGTCCCACGCCGCCGGTATCGGCGCGCCGTTGGACGACGACCTGGTGCGCCTGATCATGGTGCTGAAGATCAACAGCCTGAGCCGAGGTTTCTCCGGTATCCGCCGCAAGGTGATCGACGCGCTGATCGGCCTGGTCAACGCCGAAGTCTATCCGCACATTCCGCTCAAGGGCTCGGTCGGCGCTTCCGGCGACCTGGCGCCGCTGGCACACATGTCGCTGGTGCTGCTGGGCGAAGGCAAGGCGCGCTACAAAGGTCAGTGGCTGCCTGCCACCGAAGCCCTGGCCGTCGCTGGCCTCGAGCCGCTGACCCTGGCCGCCAAAGAAGGCCTGGCCCTGCTCAACGGCACCCAGGCGTCCACCGCCTACGCCTTGCGCGGCCTGTTCCAGGCCGAAGACCTGTACGCCGCGGCCATCGCCTGTGGCGGCCTGACCGTGGAAGCGGCACTGGGCTCGCGTTCACCGTTCGATGCGCGCATCCATGCCGTGCGTGGCCAACGTGGCCAGATCGACACCGCCGCCTGCTTCCGCGATCTGCTGGGCGACTCCAGTGAAGTGTCGCTGTCGCACAAGAACTGCGACAAGGTCCAGGACCCGTATTCCCTGCGCTGCCAACCACAGGTCATGGGCGCCTGCCTGACCCAGATCCGCCAGGCCGCCGAAGTCTTGGGCATCGAAGCCAACGCCGTATCGGACAACCCGTTGGTGTTCGCCGCCGAAGGTGATGTGATCTCCGGTGGCAACTTCCACGCCGAGCCCGTGGCCATGGCCGCCGACAATATTGCCCTGGCCATTGCCGAGATCGGTTCGCTGAGCGAGCGGCGCATCTCGCTGATGATGGACAAGCACATGTCCCAGCTGCCGCCGTTCCTGGTGGAAAACGGCGGGGTCAACTCCGGCTTCATGATCGCCCAGGTCACCGCCGCCGCGCTGGCCAGCGAGAACAAGGCGCTGTCGCACCCGCACAGCGTCGACAGCCTGCCGACCTCGGCCAACCAGGAAGACCACGTGTCGATGGCCCCGGCTGCCGGCAAGCGCCTGTGGGAAATGGCCGAGAACACCCGTGGCGTGCTGGCCATCGAATGGCTGGGCGCTTGCCAGGGCCTGGACCTGCGCAAGGGGCTGAAGACTTCGGTCAAGCTCGAACAAGCGCGCCAGGCGCTGCGCAAGGACGTGCCGCACTATGACCGCGACCGTTTCTTCGCGCCGGATATCGAAGTGGCGTCCGAGCTGCTGGCCAAAGGTACCTTGACCGGCCTGCTGCCGGCTGGGGTCCTGCCTAGCCTGTAATGCCGCTGGGGCCGCTGTGCGGCCCTTTCGCCGGCAAGCCGGCTCCCACGCAGGTGCGCCGCATGCGCCCTGTGGGAGCCGGCTTGCCGGCGATGGGCTGCGCAGCAGCCCCCTCATTCTCACGACCAGAACAACAATAAGGACGTGACATGCAACAAGCTCAAGGTCTAAAGCGCGGGCTATCGGCCCGGCATATCCGTTTCATGGCGCTCGGTTCGGCAATCGGCACCGGGCTTTTCTACGGTTCGGCCTCGGCCATCCAGATGGCCGGCCCGGCCGTGCTGCTGGCCTACCTGATCGGCGGCGCTGCCGTGTTCATGGTCATGCGCGCCCTCGGCGAGATGGCCGTGCACAACCCGGTGGCCGGCTCCTTTGGCCACTACGCCAGCACCTACCTCGGCCCGATGGCCGGCTTCATCCTCGGCTGGACCTACGCCTTCGAGATGGTCATCGTCGCCATCGCCGATGTCACCGCCTTCGGTATCTACATGGGCTTCTGGTTCCCCGAGGTCGCCCGCTGGATCTGGGTGCTGGGTATCGTCTTCCTGATTGGCGGCCTGAACCTGTGCAACGTGCGGGTCTTCGGCGAGATGGAGTTCTGGCTGTCGCTGCTCAAGGTCGGCGCCATCGTCGCGATGATCCTCGCGGGCCTCGGCATCATGGCCTTCGGTTTCAGCCAGGTGGGCACCGGGCACGCGGTCGGGGTGAGCAATCTGTTCGACCATGGCGGCTTCATGCCCAATGGCGTCAGTGGCCTTATCGCCTCGTTCGCGGTGGTGATGTTCGCCTTCGGCGGCATCGAGATCATCGGCGTCACCGCCGGCGAGGCGAAAGATCCTCAGCGGGTCATCCCCAAGGCGATCAATGCCGTGCCGCTGCGCATCCTGTTGTTCTATGTGCTCACCCTGTTCGTGCTGATGTGCCTGTACCCGTGGCCGCAGATCGGCAGCCAGGGCAGCCCGTTCGTGCAGATCTTCAGCAACCTTGGCATCGGTTCGGCCGCGGCCGTGCTCAATATCGTGGTGATCTCGGCGGCGATCTCGGCAATCAACAGCGACATCTTCGGCGCCGGGCGCATGATGTATGGCCTGGCCCAGCACGGCCAGGCGCCGCGTGGCTTCGGTAAACTGTCGAAACACGGCGTGCCGTGGATGACCGTGGTGGTGATGGGCGCGGCGCTGCTGATAGGCGTGCTGCTCAACTACCTGATCCCGGAAAACGTGTTCCTGCTGATCGCCTCGATCGCCACCTTCGCCACGGTATGGGTGTGGCTGATGATCCTCGTCACCCAGGTCGCCATGCGCCGCAGCATGAGCCGCGAGGAGGTCGCCCAGCTCAAGTTCCCGGTACCGTTCTGGCCCTATGGCCCGGCCCTGGCCATTGCCTTCATGGTGTTCATCTTCGGTGTGCTCGGCTACTTCCCTGACACCCAGGCGGCATTGATCGTTGGCGTGATCTGGGTGGTGTTCCTGGTGGCGTCCTACCTGCTGTGGTGCAAGCCGCGCGCCGGTGGTGGCGAGCAGGTCCGGGAGCCTGCCGAGCTGCACCGCTGAATTAGAAAGGAGATCCTGATGAGAACCCTCTGGCAGCACTGCCACGCCGCGACCATGACCGATGGTCGCTACGCGGTCATCGAGGACGCGGCGATCGTCACCAGCGCTGGCCTGATCGAGTGGATCGGCCCCCGCGCTGATGTGCCGTCGGTCGCGGCCGACCGCGTCGTCGACCTGGGCGGCGCCTGGGTCACCCCCGGGCTGATCGACTGCCACACCCACGCGGTATTTGGCGGCAACCGCAGCGGCGAGTTCGAGCAGCGCCTGCAGGGCGTCAGCTATGCCGAGATCGCCGCCCAGGGCGGCGGTATCGCCAGCACCGTGCGGGCCACCCGCGCCGCCAGCGAGGACGAGCTGCTGGCCAGTGCCCGCCAGCGGGTCCAGGCGCTGATGCGCGACGGCGTGACCACGATCGAGATCAAGTCCGGCTATGGCCTGGACCTCGAGAACGAACGCAAGATGCTGCGCGTCGCCCGGCGCCTGGGCGAGGAGCTGCCGGTGACGGTACGCAGCACCTGCCTGGCTGCCCACGCCCTGCCGCCGGAATACGCGGGCAAGGCAGACGATTACATCGATCATATCTGCGAGCAGATGCTCCCGGCGCTTGCTGCCGAGGGGCTGGTGGATGCGGTGGACGCTTTCTGCGAGCACCTGGCGTTCTCCCCGGCCCAGGTCGAGCGCCTGTTCATCAAGGCGCGCGAGTTGGGGCTGCCGGTCAAGCTGCACGCCGAGCAGCTGTCTTCGCTGCACGGCTCGAGCCTGGCGGCGCGCTACCAGGCGCTGTCGGCCGACCATCTGGAGTTCATGACCGAGGAAGACGCCATCGCCATGGCCGAGGCCGGCACCGTTGCCGTGCTGTTGCCAGGGGCGTTCTACTTCCTGCGCGAAACCCAGCTGCCACCGATGGACGCCCTGCGCCGGCACGGCGTGAGGATCGCCCTGGCCAGCGACCTCAACCCCGGGACTTCACCGGGGCTGTCGCTGCGCCTGATGCTGAACATGGGCTGCACCTGTTTCCGCATGACCCCGGAGGAAGCGCTGGCCGGCGTCACCGTTCACGCCGCCACGGCGCTGGGGCTGGGCGACAGCCACGGCTCGCTGGAAGTGGGCAAGGTGGCGGACTTCATCGCCTGGCAGATCGAACGCCCGGCCGACCTCAGCTACTGGCTCGGCGGCGACCTGCCCAAGCGCGTGGTGCGCCTGGGCCATGAGATATCCAATTGAGCGAGGCGACATGGACAAGGTATTGAGTTTCCACCAGGGCCGCCTGCCCCTGCTGATCAGCATGCCTCACGCCGGGCTGGGCCTCACCGATGCCGTACGCGACGGCCTGGTAGACCAGGCGCGCAGCCTGCCGGACACCGACTGGCACATTCCGCGCCTTTACGACTTCGCCCGTGACCTGGGCGCCAGCGTGGTGGCGGCGGAGTACTCGCGCTTCGTCATCGACCTGAACCGCCCGGATGACGACAAGCCGCTGTACGCCGGCGCCACCACCGGCCTGTACCCGGCGACATTGTTCGATGGCCAGCCGTTGTTCAGGGAAGGCCAGGTGCCCTCCGTTGATGAGCGGGCAACCTACCTGGAAGAGATCTGGCGCCCCTACCACGACACGATACGTCGCGAGCTGGACCGCCTGCGTGCCGAGTTCGGTTATGCGCTGCTGTGGGATGCCCACTCGATCCGCTCGCTGATCCCGCACCTGTTCGACGGCAAGCTGCCGGACTTCAACCTGGGCACTTTCAACGGCGCCAGTTGCAATCCCGAGTTGGCCGATCGGCTGCAGGGCGTGTGCGGCGACGCCCAAGGCTACAGCCATGTGCTCAATGGGCGTTTCAAGGGTGGGCATATCACCCGGCACTACGGCGATCCGGCAAACAACATACATGCGGTGCAACTGGAGCTGGCGCAAAGCACCTACATGGAAGAGGTCGAGCCTTTCCGCTACCGCGAAGATCTCGCGCAGCCGACCCAGGTGGTCTTGCGGCGGTTGCTGCAAGCCACGCTGGCCTGGGGGCGTGAACGCCACGGGCGTTGAGCCGGGTCATTCGCTCGAGGAGCGTGGTCTGCGATCAGGGTCGGCGAAGGCGGTGAGTTCACGAATCAGGTGCGCTTCGCGGGCTTGTCGCCTTTGCTCCAGGACGTTGAACTCACCGGCCAGTGTATCCAGTGGTCGATCTGGGTTACGTTCCTGCAATTCAATCACCTGGTCCCGGTAAGCGCTTTCGATCTGCTCGAAGCGTTGCGCGTAGGCCTGGCGCAAGTGCTGCACCCACACTTCATTGGTGGCGGCAAAGCGCAGGAAATCTTCGCCGAGTTCACCACGCCGAACCTGCAGCTCGGCATCGATCAATTCCTCGATACTGGGGTTGATGGCATAGAGCAGCCTGTCGACAGGCTGACCTAGCTGCAGTGGCCCGTTCAGTTCGCGCAGGTAGGTCAGGCGCACCTCGGCGATATCCCGGTTGCCGGCCTCTCGCGTTGCCACCTCATCCACTGCATGTATGCGATAAAGGCGACGCAGTTCACGGTACAGGTTGGCCTCGCTGTCCGCGCCTTCGAACTGCAGGCGTTCGCGGGCGATGTAGAACTCGATGCTCTTGAAGGCCAGCAGTGCGCCGTCATGGCAGGTCTGGCTGCCGTTCTCCTGCGTCAGGGCTTCACTGGCCTGGATATTGAACAGTGCCCGATCGTCTGCGTCGAGCAGTGCTCTGACCAGCACTTTGTGCACCCGTTCGCACAGTCCTACGCGGGTTTCGTCGTTCCGGTAGGTGGAGGTGTTCCTCAACCGGCCCACCAGGGCGAGTAGTTCCTGGGCATCGCCTGCCTTCTGAAGTTGCTCCCAGACATCGCGCAGCGCTTCGTTCTCCACCTCCGACGCCTGGAGCCAGTCGTTGAGCCTGGGAACATCGTCGATGAGCAGCCGCGCCGGGTCCCCGAGAAGTTCGTTGAGCAGGTCCTCGTTCCATTCGGCAGGTGCATCGAACCTCAGGGTGAAGCTGCTTTGGCTTTCCGATGCCGCGCGTGCGCGGTGCACCGTGTCCTCCGACAGTGGATTGCCGTGGAGGCCGATCGTGCTGATGAGCACGTTGTTATCGAGGTTATGCATGATGTGGGGGGGAAGCTCCCTGATCTGGTTATCGCTCAGGTCCAGCATTTCCAGGGGCAACAGGCGATTTACCCAGGTCGGCCAATGCTCGAGGCCCATCTCGTTGAGATAAAGGCGTCGCAGCGAGAGGAGTGTATGTGGGGCATTGATGATCGTGCCGGCGCCGTTGCTGCTGAGGTCCAGTACTTCAAGCCGGTGCAGTGGCTCCAGCGCATCCATGAAGTGCTGGTCGACCTCCAGCCCGATATTTCGCAGTGCCAGGTAGCTGAGCCCGGAAGATTGCCTTAGCGCCATTGGCAGGTCTTGTGGTGCCCGTACGAAAGTGTCCAGGGTCAAGCGCGTCACATGAGGGAAACGACTGAGCAGATCCAGCAGCTGTGAGGTGCTACCGCTGACATTTTCGAGGCAGAGGTCGCGTACCCGTTCGGTGAAGAACGCAGGTAGCCGGGCCGGAAACAAGTCTAGTGCGACACCTGTCAGGCGTAGCGGGATGCTCAGTTGACGGGTCTCCTGACCACTCCAGAACTGCCTCAATGCCGTGGCGATACGCAATCTGCCGGCCAGAACGGCCTGGCTGACCACCGTGGTCGAGGAGGAGGCGTTGATGTAGTTGTCGAGAAGGTCATGCAGTTGCTGCCGCAGGCTCAATTGCTGATTCAGACGTTCACGGAAAGCATCGGGCTGGTCCCAGTCCAGGCGCGACCCAAACCCGTCCTGGTTGAGCATCACAGACAGCATGTGGTCGTGACTGATGGGGTTGCCTTGCAGGTACAGCTGGGGATGTTCGCTGGCGCCGTAAGGGCTTTCCAGAAGGAAGTGGGGCAGTAACGTGATCTGGTTGTTGCGCAAGGAAAGCTGCTCCAGGCGCGAGACGGTACTGTAGCCGAGTCCGTCCGGCCAATGGTCCAGGTGCATGTGGTCCAGGCCCAGATAGGTCAGCCTGAGTTGACTGTAATCAGGCGGGTAGTCCTCGGAGAGGCGATTTCCGCTGAGATCCAGGTGGCGCAGGTCGGCCAGGCTTGCGAGGCTGTCGATATCTGCTGTGGAAATCAGCATGTTCTGGTGTGTCAGGCTCAGCGATTGCAGCAAGGGCAGCCGCTCTGCGATCAACGGCAGGCTGAACTGGAACGGCGAGGGCAAAGCCTCTGGCCGGTAAGCGCGGCTGATCTCCAGTGTTCTCAGGTTGGCGAATTGCAGCAGCAGGCTGTGCAAGCGCGGTGTGTGCTCGCGCACGCTTTCATAGCGTTCAGGTTGGGTCTCGAGCAGTTGCAAATCGCTGACGCCTGCGGTGAAGAACGTCGGCAACTGAAGGGGGAAGTCCAACAGGGACAATCGCTCCAGGCGCAAGGGTGTAACCACGCTGCCGTTTGCGGCAAAGGCGCGATCATACCAATGCTGCATGATGGCGTTCGTCAACTGCTCGAAGTCGCTCCCACTCTGGCCAGGCAGAGCAGCCGTCCTTTGCCGCCAGTTGTTCAGGCTGGTGTGTAATTGGCTACGTTGCTCCTGCAGATTGTCGAGCAGGTCGTTGATTGCATTACGATCAAGGCTGCGGCTCTCCAGTGCTGTCAGGAGCTGCTCGGCGGGGCGTGACACGGGGGTGTGCAGGCCAATCTGCCTGATCCTGGCGAGCAGTGATTGCCGTGAAATGCTGGCAGCGCGTGGGCGAGAGCCGCCCAGGGGGTAGCCAATACGCCCATCGGCCAGGCGCATGGGCGAGCGGAAGCCCGGTTCCACCGCCTGCATGCCCAGTACCTGCCTCAGCACTGGGCGTGGCAGCAAGTCAGCTTGCTGAACCATTGCCTTGAGTGCCAACTCGTCATTAATCCCCAGCGCAGCGCGCTGTGCTTCGCTGAGTGCTTCGAACAGGGCGCCGTACAACGAGGCGTGGGCGTTCAGTGGTGCACCGGGGGTTTCGCTGCGCATCAGCACATAGCCGGCCTGGGCACTGATGATCGTTGAGTCTGCCGGCGCATCGTCGGGACCGATGCGGGTACTTTGGCTGGGCGAGTACATGCGCTGCTCCAGAGTGATGCCGAGATCCGCTGGCCACTCGGGTAACTGTGCAACGGTATGGAGTACCAGCCGGTCGGTGTCCCAGTTGCGCAACTGCTCCAGGTACAGCCCTTCATAGGCCCGGTTGAGCCTGATCTGCTGCTGGAGCAGGCGTACTTCGTCGGCCAGGCGCCTGGGAACTTTGCCATTGCGCAGCTCGCCCAGTTCGCTTGCGGTGGCATTGCCCAGCAGCTCCTCGATAAAGGGGGAGGGGAGCTGCCGATAGCGTGTGCGGAGCATTTCGGCACCCGGCGCCTGGCTTGCAGGCAGGCGCTGGTACTGCTGCAGGAAGTCACGCTGAACCTCGCCAGGTAATGCCTGCGTATTTGCCTGTTCCATGGCCTGGTAGAGCTTGAAGCGGGTAAAGGTATCCTGCAGTTGGCAAGGCAGGCGCCGACCTTCGCAGAGCACGTTGCGCAGGACATCCTCATCGATGTCGCTCACACGCAAGATGCGCTGTGCGGTATCGTCGTCGAATCCTTCGTTGAGTGCTCCCGAGCGGCGCAGCAGTTGGCTTTCCTGCCATAGCTCGGGGCGGTCCAACGGGTGCAGCCAGATGTCGGTGCCGTTGTGACGCAGCAGTGGTTGATAGGCGTTCGCCCGGCTCGGGTGTTCGATGCGGTAGCCATCGCCCTGTGCTGAGCGCCTGACCGAGAACACTTTGCCGTCCAGTTGCAGCCAGGTTCTGCCATGATGTTGACGCAGCCCCAGGTTGTCTGGCTGGAGTGTTGCAGGAAGGTCGACGGACTGGGCGTAGGGCGTAAGGTCAGGTTGCCAGAGCCTGGTCTGCCCCTCGGGGAGTTCCACATCGTCGAGTTCTTCGATGAATGAAGGCGTCTCCACTGGCATGGGCTCAGGCAAAGGCGCTGGCTCTGCCAAGCCGCCAACAGCGGCACCCACGCCACCCCTGACCGCCTTGATGGCCAGGGTGAATGCGGCCATCTCCGCCACGTTCTTCACCACGTCCAACAGGTACTCGTAAGCCTGTTGCCGATCGTCCTGGGTCCAGCTTTCGATACCCTCGTAGACTTCGTAGGCCAGTTGCAGCGCACAGACACCCAGCATCACCTCGCCGAGTGCAGGTACAAGGAAACCAGCGATGTTGAGAGTGGTCAGGGCTTTTTGCAGCAAATGCTCGCGGTAGCTTACCGCCGTGATGGTATCGATGAGGGTCGTAGGGATAGCGTGGAAGGCGGCATCTTCTTCATGGCGGAAGACTTTTTCCGTGACCAGTCCTTGCAACAGGGATCCTTCCAGTTGGCGCGTTTGCCAATGCAACTTGGCTTGTGGATCTGCGGTGCGTTCATGAGTGCCCTTGACCGTCAGCGTCAACGGCATCAACCGGTCCAGCAACTTGCCCAGCAGATAGGGCTTGTGGCGCTCTTTTACGCACTGATCGAGGTACCTGATGTCGCCGCGCAGGCGATCATGCAGCCATTGCTCGCATTCTGTCTGTGAGGCAAATTCCCTGAGCGGTGTCCTCGGGTCGCCGGGAATGTAAAGCGCCACCGATCGTTGTCCATCGATTGTCCTGTAATTGAACAGGCGCATGCCGGTCAGCTGCACGTCCCAAAGCGAAATGACACTGAACGTGAGGGAGGAGGATCGAACCGGAACATCCAGGGGTAGCGCCAGCGCTGCTTCATAGAGGTTCTGGCTGATGTCATTCTGCAGCCGGGCAAGGTGCAGGCTTTGCATGAAGGTGCAGCGCTCGAGCTCGGCTATCTTTTCGAAGGTCGCCTGGTTGCTTGCGCCGCTCTTGATGTCGCTGTAATAGATGGCCTGCAGCATTGCCTGGTACTGGCCGCCGATATCCAGCTCGCGGCACAGCTGGGCAAATCGTTCGGGCGCCATGTCGAGGGCGTTGGGGATGGGGACCGTGCCCATGAAGCCTTTATGGTCGAGGATCACCGACTTCGTGAGCAGGGCATCAGCGTTGTCCATGCCTCCGGGTTCGGCTGCACTGGCCGCGAAATTTCGCAGCGCACTCTCCAGCAATGAGCGGGTGGCTTTTTTGTAGGCCCCGACCTCCTGGCCGGGCTGATTGTCGAGTTGCCTGACGTCCAGCAGAAAATTGTTGGTGACATCCACCTCGAAGCCGAAGGTTTCCTTGATGGCCGTGCTCAACCGCTCCCTGGCGAATGCTTCCAGGTCCGGCAGGGGCTGATACAGGGCCTGCACCTGAGCCATGGCTGTCTGAAACCGCGCATGCTCGGTTGCCAGTGCTTTGGCTATGGCAGGTTGGGCCTGGCATGCCTGTTCCAGTGTAGATGCCCGGCCGCTCATCACCTGTTTCATCTGGGTATGGATCGAGGGTGGCGCGGATTTCAACCACTCGGGGGTTTTTCCGGCGATCAGCGCATAGGCGATGCTGGAGTCTTTCTGCAATGTCATGAGGAGCCCTGTGTGAAGTGAAAGGCTCAGTGACTATGTCCTTGCGCCTGGCGCGCATGTGGTAGATGTTTCTGTTCGGTGATTGCTCGATTGCTCGAACTTTGACGTTCGGCTGCACGAGAACATGCTCAAAGCGCAATTCAGGTTTATGATGGCCCACGGCTGAACCAAACCTCACACGGAGTGCGCGATGCAGACCCTCTACCCGCAGATCAAACCCTACGCCCGGCACGATCTGGCCGTGGAAGCGCCGCATGTGCTGTATGTCGATGAGAGTGGCTCGCCGGAAGGTCTGCCCGTGGTGTTCATCCACGGTGGCCCGGGCGCGGGTTGCGATGCCCAGAGCCGTTGCTATTTCGACCCCAACCTGTACCGCATCATCACCTTCGACCAGCGCGGCTGTGGTCGCTCCACGCCCCATGCGAGCCTGGAGAACAACACCACCTGGCACCTGGTCGAGGACCTGGAGCGCATCCGCGAGCATCTGGGCATCGACAAGTGGGTGCTGTTTGGCGGCTCCTGGGGTTCCACCCTGGCCCTGGCCTATGCCCAGACCCATCCTGAGCGCGTGCATGGGCTGATCCTGCGCGGGATCTTCCTGTGCCGCCCGCAGGAAATCAGCTGGTTCTACCAGGAAGGTGCCAGCCGTCTGTTCCCGGATTACTGGCAGGACTATATCGCACCGATTCCACCGGAAGAGCGCGGCGACCTGGTCAAGGCCTTCCACAAGCGCCTGACCGGCAACGACCAGATCGCCCAGATGCATGCCGCCAAGGCCTGGTCAACCTGGGAGGGCCGCACCGCGACCTTGCGTCCGAACCCGCTGGTGGTCGACCGCTTCTCCGAGCCGCAGCGCGCCCTGTCGATCGCTCGCATCGAATGCCACTACTTCACCAACAACGCCTTCCTCGAGCAGGACCAACTGATCCGCGACATGCCGAAGATCGCCCACCTGCCGGCGGTGATCGTGCATGGCCGCTACGACGTGATCTGCCCGCTGGACAACGCCTGGGAGCTGCACCAGGCCTGGCCGAACAGCGAGCTGAAGGTGATCCGCGACGCCGGCCACGCCGCCTCCGAGCCCGGCATCACCGATGCCCTGGTGCGCGCCGCCGACCAGATGGCCCGACGCCTGCTCGACCTGCCCCTGGAAGAAGCATGAAGGGGCTGATCCAGCGCGTGCGCGGCGCCCGGGTGGAGGTGGCGGGGGAAATCGTCGGCGCCATCGACCAGGGGTTGCTGGCGCTGGTGGCGGTCGAGCCTGAAGATTCGCCTGAGCATGCCGACAAGCTGTTGCACAAACTGCTGAACTACCGGGTGTTCAGCGACGAACAGGGCAAGATGAACCGTTCGCTCAAGGATGTTGGTGGTGGCCTGCTGCTGGTGTCGCAGTTCACCCTGGCCGCCGACACCCGCAACGGCATGCGCCCGAGCTTCTCGACGGCTGCGCCACCGGCCCTCGGCGCCGAACTGTTCGACTATCTGCTGCGCCAGGCGCAGGGTCGGCACCCGGTTGTGGCCAGTGGTCGCTTCGGTGCCGACATGCAGGTGCATCTGGTCAATGATGGCCCGGTAACATTTATGTTACAAATATGAGGTCAAAAAACCCTTTGTTTGTCGAAAAACAAGGGGTTTTGTACGATAAATAGTTTGTTCAGCCTGATGCGTTGTAACGCGACCTGCTGGATAATCGCGCGCTGCATGAACCTGCGTTCGCAGGTTCGTTTCACTTTGACTCGAGCATTGTCAGGATCCGTTTGGGGAATCATTAGGCCCTCACGGGGTCCGAACAGTGCTCGCCAACCCGGCATTGGTCGCTGGCCGTTGGTTTCATGATCTGTTTTCGGCGAGGATTGCTCGTGATTGTAAGCCCCTGTATTGCACCTAGAATCCCCGGTACCCGGCTGCGCAAGGCCATGCTGGCCGGCGTGGCGCTGGTCGGCCTGATGAGCGCGGGCCAGCTGTGGGCATTCAATCTGGACGATGTTGCAGCCAAGGCAAAGGATCTGGCCGGTCAGAAGTTCGAGGCACCGAAGAGCAACCTGCCGCCGGTGTTCCGCGACATGAAGTACGCCGACTACCAGAAGATCCGCTTCCTGCAGGAAAAGGCCGAGTGGGCCAAGGACAAGACGCCGTTCAAGCTCTCGTTCTACCACCAGGGCATGCATTTCGACACGCCGGTGACCATCAACGAGATCACCGCCAACAAGGTCAGGGAAATCAAGTACGACCCGAGCCGCTTCGAGTTCGGTGACGTGCCGCACGACGCCGACGCCACCAAGAACCTCGGCTACGCCGGTTTCCGCGTGCTCTACCCGATCAACAAGGCCGACAAGCAAGATGAGATCATGACTCTGCTTGGCGCCAGCTACTTCCGCGTGGTCGGCAAGGGCCACCGCTACGGCCTGTCGGCCCGTGGCCTGGCCATCGACACGGCGCTGCCGTCCGGCGAGGAATTCCCGCGCTTTCGCGAGTTCTGGATCGAAAAACCCAAGCCGAATGACAAGCACCTGGTGATCTACGCACTGCTCGACTCGCCGCGCTCCACCGGCGCCTACAAGCTGACCCTGCGTCCGGGCGAGGATACCCTGGTCGACGTCAAGTCGCGGGTCTACCTGCGTGACAACGTCAGCCGCCTGGGCATCGCCCCGCTGACCAGCATGTACCTGTTCGGCCCCAACCAGCCGTCCAAGGTCATGAACTACCGTCCGGCCCTGCACGATTCCGAGGGCCTGTCGATCCACGCCGGCAACGGCGAATGGCTGTGGCGTCCGCTGAACAACCCCAAACACTTGGCCGTGAGCAATTTCAGTGTCGAGAACCCGCGTGGTTTCGGCCTGCTGCAGCGCCAGCGCGATTTCAGCGACTACGAAGACCTCGATGACGAATACGAGAAGCGCCCGAGCGCCTGGATCGAGCCGAAGGGTGACTGGGGCAAGGGCACTGTCGACCTGGTCGAGATACCGACCGCCGACGAGACCAATGACAACATCGTGGCCTTCTGGAGTCCGGAAAAACTGCCGGAGGTAGGCAAGCCGTTCGAGTATGACTACCGCCTGCGCTGGACCATCAAGGAAGACCAGCTGCACTCGCCTGAGCTGGGCTGGGTCAAGCAAACCTTGCGTTCCACCGGCGACGTCAAGCAGTCCAACCTGATCCGTCAGCCCGATGGCACCATCGCCTTCCTGGTCGACTTCATCGGCCCGAACCTTGCCAGCCTGCCGGCCGACACCGCCGTGCGCAGCCAGGTCAGCGTTGGCGACAACGCCGAAGTGGTCGAGAACAACCTGCGCTACAACCCGGAAACCAAGGGCTGGCGCCTGACCCTGCGCCTGAAGGTGCAGGATCCGAAGAAATCCACCGAGATGCGTGCCGCGCTGCTGCGTGACGTTCCGGTCGAGCAGCCCAAGCCGGCCAAGGATGCCAAGCAGGACAAGGCCGCGGCCAAGCACGCTCACGCCAAGGCCGAGAAAGCCAAGGCCGAGAAGGCTGCCGAGCAACCCGCCGCCGATGCGGCATCCACCAACGGGATCCCGGCCACCACCGAGAAAGTGCTGACCGAGACCTGGAGCTATCAGTTGCCTGCCGATGAGTAACTCAAGCGCAAGGCCGGAATCGCTGAGCGAGTACCTGGCCCACCTTCCCCTGAGCGACGAGCAGCGTGCGGAACTTGCCCGCTGCACCTCCTTCAGCGAGCTGCACCAACACCTGGCGGCCCAACCGGCCGCCGGCACCACCGAGGCCGCCCAGGCTTCGGTGGGCGCCCGTCTTACCGTCGGCAGCGCCGCCGAACTGGAAGACGCCGAGATGCTCGGCGTCGATGCCGGTGGGCGGCTGTGCCTGAAGATCGCCCCGCCGATCAAGCGCACCAAGGTCGTGCCCGAGCCGTGGCGCACCAACATCCTGATCCGCATGTGGCGCCGCATGACCGGCCGCACCAACGCCCCGCAGCCGCCCAAGCGCGAGCTGCCGCCGGCGCGCTGGCGCACGGTTGGTTCGATCCGCCGTTACATCCTGCTGACCCTGATGATCGGCCAGACCCTCGTCGCCGGCTGGTACATGAAGGGCATCCTGCCTTACCAGGGCTGGTCGTTCGTCGATCTCGACGAGATCCTCAACCAGCCGTTGTGGGACACGGTGGTGCAGGTGTGGCCGTATGCGCTGCAGACCTCCATCCTGGTCCTGTTCGGCATCCTGTTCTGCTGGGTGTCGGCGGGCTTCTGGACCGCCCTGATGGGCTTCCTCGAGCTGCTCACCGGGCGTGACAAGTACAAGATTTCCGGCAGCAGCGCCGGCAACGAGCCGATCGCGCCCGAGGCGCGCACCGCGCTGGTGATGCCGATCTGCAACGAAGACGTGCCACGGGTGTTCGCCGGCCTGCGCGCCACCTTCGAATCGGTGGCCGCCAGCGGCAACCTCGACCGCTTCGATTTCTTCGTGCTCAGCGACACCAACGACACCGATATCGCCGTCGCCGAACAACAGGCCTGGCTCGACGTGTGCCGTGAAACCAAGGGCTTCGGCCGCATCTTCTACCGCCGCCGCCGGCGCCGGGTGAAGCGCAAGAGCGGCAACCTCGACGACTTCTGCCGTCGCTGGGGCGGCGAATACAAGTACATGGTCGTGCTCGACGCCGACAGCGTCATGAGCGGCGAGTGCCTGAGCAGCCTGGTGCGCCTGATGGAGGCCAACCCGGACGCCGGTATCATCCAGACCGGGCCGAAAGCCTCGGGCATGGACACCCTGTATGCGCGCATGCAGCAGTTCGCCACCCGCGTGTACGGCCCGCTGTTTACCGCCGGCCTGCACTTCTGGCAACTGGGCGAGTCGCACTATTGGGGCCACAACGCGATCATCCGCATGAAGCCGTTCATCGAGCACTGCGCCTTGGCGCCGTTGCCGGGCAAAGGCGCGTTTGCTGGTGCGATCCTCTCCCACGACTTCGTCGAAGCCGCGCTGATGCGCCGTGCCGGTTGGGGCGTGTGGATCGCCTACGACCTGCCGGGCAGCTACGAAGAGCTGCCGCCGAACCTGCTCGACGAACTCAAGCGCGACCGCCGCTGGTGCCACGGCAACCTGATGAACTTCCGCCTGTTCCTGGTCAAGGGCATGCACCCTGTGCACCGCGCGGTGTTCCTCACCGGGGTGATGTCGTACCTGTCGGCGCCGCTGTGGTTCCTGTTCCTGGTGCTGTCGACGGCGCTGCTGGCGACCAACACCCTGATGGAGCCGCAGTACTTCATCGAGCCGTTCCAGCTTTACCCGCTGTGGCCGCAGTGGCACCCGGAGAAAGCCATCGCGCTGTTCTCCACCACCATCGTGCTGCTGTTCCTGCCCAAGCTGCTCAGCGTCATCCTGATCTGGGCCAAAGGCGCCACCGAATTTGGCGGGCGCATCAAGGTCACCCTGTCGATGCTGATGGAGATGCTGTTCTCCATGTTGCTGGCGCCGGTGCGGATGATCTTCCACACCCGCTTCGTGCTGGCCGCGTTCCTCGGCTGGGCCGCGACCTGGAACTCGCCGCAGCGTGACGACGACTCGACTCCGTGGAGCGAGGCGGTACGTCGCCATGGTCCGCAGACCCTGCTGGGCATCGCCTGGGCTGGCCTGGTGGCCTGGCTGAACCCGAGCTTCCTGTGGTGGCTGGCGCCGATCGTCGGCTCGCTGGTGCTGTCGATCCCGGTGTCGGTAATTTCCAGCCGCACGCGCCTGGGCCTGGCGGCCAAGGACGAGAAGCTGTTCCTCATCCCCGAGGAATACGCAACGCCGCAAGAGCTGCTGGCGACCGACCAGTACACCCACGAGAACCGCTGGCACGCCCTGCACGACGGTTTCGTCCGTGCCGTGGTCGACCCGCGCCAGAACGCCCTGGCCTGTGCCATGGCCACGGCGCGTCACGGCCAGGCGGCCCCGATCGAGGCGCTGCGCGCGGAGCGCGTGGCCAAGGCACTGGAAGTCGGCCCGAAAGGCCTGGACCTGAACACCCGCCTGGCGCTGCTCAGCGATCCGGTGGCGCTATCGCGTCTGCACGAGCAGGTGTGGACCGGGCAAAACACGGCGTGGATCGATGTGTGGCGGGCGTCCATCGCCAACGATCCGCACTCGCCGCTGCTGCCGCTGCATCCGGAGAACGTGGCCCAGCCAGCCTTGGCCGGCGCCTGACCCTTCCTTGGGGCCGCTTCGCGGCCCGTTCGCCGGCAAGCCGGCTCCCACAGGTGCAACATTATCCTTGTGAGAGCCGGCTTGCCGGCGATACGAGGGCAAAGCCCTCGTTCTTCGCCATCTTTTGGCCAACAAAGTCCCCCCCGGCTCTAGGTCCTGCGCCGCGCATGCGTTAGCATCCGTCCCGATATTGCGCATCGGTCTGTCGGACCGTGCTTACAAGAAAAAATCTGCGTACTTCTTGCTAGGGGACTTGGTGATGATTAAGAAATACCTGTCGCGACTGCTGGTAGGTGCGACCGCCCTGATCGCGGTGACCGCCGCCCAGGCCGGCGCCATCGACGACGCGGTCAAGCGTGGCACCCTGCGCGTGGGCATGGACCCGACCTACATGCCGTTCGAAATGACCAACAAGCGCGGTGAGATCATCGGCTTCGAGGTCGACATCCTCAAGGCCATGGCCAAGTCCATGGGCGTCAAGCTGGAGATGGTTTCCACCGCCTACGACGGCATCATCCCGGCCCTGATGACCGACAAGTTCGACTTCATCGGCAGCGGCATGACCCTGACCCAGGAACGCAACCTGCGCCTGAACTTCAGTGAACCCTTCATCGTGGTTGGCCAGACCCTGCTGATCCGCAAGGAGCTTGCGGGCGAGATCAAGTCGTACAAGGACCTGAACAACGAGAAGTACCGCCTCACTTCCAAGCTTGGCACCACCGGCGAGATGGTCGCGAAGAAGCTGATCAGCAAGGCCAAGTACCACGGCTACGACAACGAGCAGGAAGGGGTGATGGACGTGGTCAACGGCAAGGCCGACGCCTTCGTCTACGACTCGCCCTACAACGTGGTGGCGGTGGAGAAGGCCGGCGCCGGCAAGCTGGTGTTCCTGGAAGAGCCCTTCACCTACGAGCCGCTGGCCTTCGGCCTGAAGAAAGGCGACTACGACAGCATCAACTACATCAACAACTTCCTGCACCAGATCAAGCATGACGGGACCTACGATCGTATTCACGACAAGTGGTTCAAGAGCAAGGACTGGCTGAAGGAAATGGAATAAGGCCCGGGCCAAAACCCCAGGCGCTGACCTCGACGCGCAGGCAAGCCCTGCGCGTTTCGCTTTTACGGAAGTACCCCACGTGATCAAACACAAGAAAGCACAGTGGCCCTGGCATGGGCTGACCGCGCTGGTCCTGGTGGGCCTGGCGTTCAGCCTGTACCTGGCCACCTCGATGATTTCCTATGAGTGGCGCTGGAACCGCGTTCCGCAATACTTCGCCTACAAGGCCGAGGAAACCCAGCGTGCCACCAACCCCGGCACGGTCGAGGAAATCGTGGTGTCCGGCGACAATGCCCGGGTCACCCTGAAGGACGAGAACGGCGACAACCAGGTCGTCGAAGTGGCCAAGGACAGCATGCTGCTGGCCCGCGGCGACGACGTCGCCGAGGGCGATGCCATCGGCGTCACCCGCCACTGGGCCGCCGGGCCCTTGGCCTGGGGCCTGTGGACGACGCTGTGGATCTCGGTGATCTCCGGCGCCCTGGGCCTGGTGATCGGCCTGTTCGCCGGGCTGTGCCGGCTGTCGAACAACCCGACCTTGCGTGATCTTTCCACTGTCTATGTCGAGCTGGTGCGTGGCACGCCGCTGCTGGTGCAGATCTTCATCTTCTACTTCTTCATCGGTACCGTGCTCAACCTGTCCCGCGAGTTCGCCGGGGTGGCGGCGCTGGCGCTGTTCACTGGCGCCTACGTGGCCGAGATCGTCCGTGCCGGCGTGCAGTCGATCGCCAAGGGGCAGAACGAGGCGGCGCGATCGCTGGGCCTGAACGGCGCCCAGTCGATGCGCCACGTGATCCTGCCGCAGGCGTTCAAGCGCGTGCTGCCGCCGCTGGCCGGGCAGTTCATCAGCCTGGTCAAGGACACCTCGCTGGTGTCGGTGATCGCCATCACCGAGCTGACCAAGAGCGGCCGCGAGGCCATCACCACCTCGTTCTCGACGTTCGAGATCTGGTTCTGCGTGGCGGGCCTGTACCTGCTGATCAACCTGCCGCTGTCGCACATCGCCAGCCGGCTCGAGCGGAGGCTTGCGCAAAGTGATTGAAGTCCGTGACCTGCTGAAAGTCTTCGACACCCGCGGCCAGGTGGTGCGCGCGGTGGACAACGTCACCACCCAGGTCGCCAAGGGCGAGGTGGTGGTGGTGCTGGGGCCTTCGGGCTCGGGCAAGTCGACCTTCCTGCGCTGCCTGAATGGCCTGGAGCATTTCGACGAGGGCCATGTGTCCATCGGCGGTTTGCAGCTGGACGACCCGAAGACCGATATCAACGCCTATCGCCGAGAAGTCGGCATGGTGTTCCAGCATTTCAACCTGTTCCCGCACATGACCGTGCTGGAGAACCTGTGCCTGGCGCAGAAGGTGGTGCGCAAGCGCAACAAGGCCGAGCGCGAGGCCAAGGCCCAGGCGTTGCTGGAAAAGGTCGGTATCGCGCAGAAGGCCAACGAGTACCCGTCGCGGCTTTCCGGTGGCCAGCAGCAGCGGGTGGCCATCGCCCGGGCCCTGGCGATGGACCCGAAGGTGATGCTGTTCGACGAGCCGACCTCGGCGCTCGATCCGGAAATGGTCGGGGAGGTGCTGGATGTGATGAAGACCCTCGCCCAGGAAGGCATGACCATGGTCTGCGTGACGCACGAGATGGGCTTTGCCCGGGAAGTGGCGGATCGGGTGTTGTTCTTTGACCACGGGAAGTTGCTGGAAGATTCGCCGCCGCAGGAATTCTTTGCTGCGCCGAAGGATTTGCGGGCGCAGGCGTTCTTGCGGCAAGTTTTGTGATTGTGTTTAGACCTGCGTAAACCGTGGGTGCAATGTATGTGATCAAAACTGTTCAGGCCTCTTGCTATATATTGGCGAGAGGCCTGACTGTCGAAATACCACCACCTTCCAATCAAAGAATGCTCATTTCTTGATCTTGATCTTGATCTTGATCTTGCTTCTAAGTGCGCGATAGTTCAGGCGCCGCCAATTGCGACTTCAGGAGGCCGAGCGGAGTTCTTGCGGAGGGAGGTGACGGGCATGGATGCCCGTCAAGCGCTGCGCCCCAGGAT